>JAXDLH010000473.1:0-4593 GCA_034666705.1 Chloroflexota bacterium | reverse complement strand
GCAGGCCGGCTGGCGAAGTGCCGCGATCGAGAAGCCAGACGAGCTCAGGCGGAGCCGGCAGTTAAAGTCCTCGCCCGTGAGGAACGCGGGCAACTCTTCCTGAAGGGCTTCGACCAAGCGCCCCACGATGGCGGGGGGCGCGGCCTCGACGGTATCCACCGAGACCATGCCTCGCGCATTCCGTTCGGGATCCGGGAAGCCCCAGCGGGACGGAACCGCCTCGATCAGGGCGGCGAGGATCATCCCTTCGCGCGCCGCGGTGCGGGCGAGGTGGTCCCAGACTGCGGGACCCTGGAGCGCCGGCCACAGTGGGGCCCCCACGAGGGCATGGGCGCCGAGCGTGAGGAGCCGGCGCGCCGCCCCGGCCGGGCCCCCATCGTCCAGACGGTCAATGGCCCGCGCGATCGCTTCACGAGAGACGGTATGTCGCTCGACTATGGCCCGCGGCAGGTCGGCGTCGTCGGCGATCACCACACTGGCGTCACGGAGGAAGGTCGGGTTGTAGAGTTGCTCGGCCGCCCCGATCAGGGGGCCGGGCCGCTCGAACTGCAGCCAATACGGGCAGTGGCGCCGCTCGGGACAGTGCGGCTCATAGACCGACCCGCAGGCGAGACGGGCGACGTCGAAGCCATTCGCGGCCAGCGCTCCGACCACGTCCGCGCGGATGCAGTTCTGCTCGTTGCGGCCGACGACCAGACCGTAGCCGTGCGCCAGGGCGAGCTCGGCCGCCAGGTTCGTGGTGCCGACCGCGATGCGCGTCGGGCTGGTCGGATCGAGCTGCAGGCCGACCGCGGTGCTCTTGCCGGTACCGGCCCCAGCCCGCACGAGCAAAGCTTCCTGGGCGCAATCGGTCTGGTGTGGTCCGCGCAGAAATTGGCCCACGGCCCGGACGACCCGTTCTCGGGCGGCCGCCAGGCTCATGCCAGCCGCGACGTCGCCGCGGGTGGTCGTGGGCCGAGGAATGCGCCGCGTGCTGATCGCGGGTGGAGTGAAGACGAACTGGCGGAGGCGCGGCTTGCTTCCATTAACAAAGAGATCATCCAGTCCTTTGGGGCCACCGAGGTCGGCGCCCTCCCAGACCGCGATAAAAGTGGGAAGGCCGGCCTCGGCGAGCAGCTTGGCCCAGCGCTGCCGCGCCCGGACCGTCTGCGCATTCGCCTCCTGATCGAGCGCCACGATCACCCGGCCGGGGGCGAGGCGCTGGATCACGGCCAGGTGATTGGGGGTCAGCGACTGACCGGCCACGCCGAAGGTGGCGACGCCACCTATCTCTGCGGCCACGCACGCCTTGAGCCCGCCCTCCGTGACATGCAGATCAGCACCCGGGGTGAGGGGCCCGGCGACGTGGTAGATGTGCGCGAAGCTGCTGAGCCGCGCCGTGCGGTACTTGCCGCCGAGGATCTTGGCCTGCCAGCCGGTGATGCGACCCTGCTCATCGCGGAAGGGCACGATGTATTTGGCGCCGCTCCAGAACACGAGCTCGTGGTTCCGATCGGTGAAGCCCGGCGTGGCGCGGATCGTGGCCTCGCCGAAGCGCTCGACCATAGCGGCCAGAAAGCGGTGGCGAGCGGCCAGGGTCTCCGGAGCCGAGCGAAAGCGCATGCGCTCGATGGCGCCCGCGGCGAGTCCCCGGCGGGTGAGGTCGGCGCGCGCATCGGCGCGAAGGGTCAGCAGGTCGAGGGCGCCCTCGAAGACCGTCGCGTGATCGGCAGCTGCCGTGCGCAGCTCGGTCGCGGGAGGGGTCGCAACGGCGACCAGCCGGGACAATGGCGCGAAGCCTGGGGAGGGCATCGCGTGGTCGTGCTCGGTTCCGCAGGGACACCAGCCGGTGCGGTGATGGCGGTAGGCCGGGGGGCTGGTGCTGAGATCGAGCGGGGCATTACCGGCGCGCTCCTCGCGCGTGCACCAGACGAGGAAGTCGCCCGTCATCCCGACGCAGCGGATGCCGCGGCCGTGGGGCAGGGTGGCCCAGCCGCCGCAGACTGGGCAAGGCTTCTCCCGACGGTGGGGGATCGGCTTGCCCGTGCTCATTACGCCTGCAACACATACTGGAGAGTCGGGATGCCACTTGTGCGGTCAAAACCCGCACGGCTGGCCGTGCAGCTCGTAGGCCTCGCCGCTGGCGCCGTTCCATGGACTGTTCGTCCAGACCCGATCGGGATACATCTTGCCGTTCGCCACGTCGAAGCCGACCGGCCCCACGCTGTTGTAGGTCGGAATCTGCCGTAGCCTGTCGCCGGCCGCGGCCGCGGCCGGGCGCAGCAGATGCCACCCCTCGTAGAGGTCGTTCTTCGCGATCGTCGACTTCAGGCTGATGTCCTCGAGCAGCCCCGTCGTGCTCCCGGACGTCGCCGTGCCGGCGGCGAACTGCTGCATCATCTCGACGCGCGCGAACTGCTGGCGAATCTGAGTCAACGTCGCCACCGGCACCTCCTCCCGCCCTCTGCCACCGCCCACAAAAAAAAAGCCCCGGCCGCCGTCCTCCCCGAGAACGACTGCCGGAGCCCGTCGCAGCTCCCTCTTCAATTAGATAGAGGATCAATCATTAGAACATGAGTTCGAAACTATGCCACCGTACGTATTCGGCCAGCAAGGGCACCCGGAGCAAGTCCCACTACGCGGCCACCTCCGCGCCGATCGTGCTCCGGACCTCGACGGCAGTTGCCGCCAACCATAGCAGCATCGCTCCGGTGATCGCGCCGGCGCCGGCGCCCATCAGCCCCGCGACGATGGCGGCCGAGGCCGGCCAGGGCAGCGCGCTCAGCGGCGGCACAAGCTGCAAATTGAAAAGGGGACTGCGGGGTAGGAAGCCGCTGAGGAGGGTGGCGAGCATCCACCAACTCGTCAGCGGCAGGCGCCGTCGCAGCACGAGGCACTGGGTCGCGCCCAGCGGCAATAAGGGCGACGAGAAGGCCGCAGCTATGCCCTGGATCAAGGGCGCGGACGCGACCCAGCCGCCCGTCGTAGCCAGCACCCAGGCAGCCCCGAACAGGTACGGCTCGGGGAGCGCATGAGGCGCCCATCCCGGGTCGCTCGAGGCGTCCGGCACAGCCGCCGCGGGGCCAACTGCCGTGAGAATGCGAGCGATGAGTGGAGCTTGGAGCAATCCGGAGCACAGCCCGTAGACGCCGAGCTTCACTGCCGCTGACAGCGGCGATGCGGCGAGCAGGTCCACGGTCAGATGCAACGAGATCAGGTCGAGCGCGGTCGCGGCGATCCACCCAGTGGCCGTCGCCGCGACCCAGAGCCACCAGCGCGGGTCGCCGACCACGGCCAGGGGCCGGCCGGTCGCCGCGATGGACTCCGCCCCACCCCATGCCGGCGCGTCACCGTCAGCCATAACATGGCTCGCCTTCGGGCCAGGCGTCAAGCACGATGTGCACGTCGCGCCAATCCGTGGGCGGTGGGACCGCCCCGCCACCCACAGAACGGCCGTCGCAATAGGCGACGTGCAGTTCCCGCGGGCCAGTCCAGTAGGCGCGCACCGAGCGCTCCCCGGCGCTGCCGAGGGTCAATAGAGTTGCCCCAGTTCCCCAATGCTGGATTCCCGGGGCCGGGAGGAGGGCGACGTTCACTCCCCCGCGCAACGCGGTGATGCAGCCGTGCTGCGTCACGACCGTTAAGTAAGCGCCATCCGGCGAGGCAATCACCGGTGATGGGTAAGCCCCGCAAGCCGCGAGCCCGCCGACAAGCCACCCACCTACAGATGGGATGAGCATCACAATCGCAACGGTGCCGGCATGTCGGCAATAGCGGACGAGAAAGCCAGCGCGCACGACCACCTCCCCGGATGTCATCCTGGATCTGTCTTCCAGCCATAAAGTGTAGATCGGGAATTGGGCCAAACCCAGCACCCGGGTGCGGCGCACGCCGCACCCGGGTAGTCGTCGATCTACCGACCGCCATACCGGGCTTGCGCGTCCTCAATGCCCCGATGGATCCAATACTGGTCGGCCGGCGAGTCGCCGTACTGCGCGCCACCCAGCATGCGCGCAGGCGGGGCCTCGCTTGGTACGACGTGGAGGTGCAGCAGCGCATCACCTTCCGCGGCCGCGTTGGCGGCGGTCCCAAAGGAAACGTTTGCCGCCCCTGCGCTCGCGAGCAGCACCTCGGGCGGGATGCCAGCCGCGATCCCCGCGTAGCCGAAGTTGTAGTTGCCAAATGGTGTGTATTCTTCGTCGTACTCTGGTACGACGGTATGCTTGTAGTCCCACTGCCCGTATGGCCTCACCAGGGTGGTCCATGCGACCAGGAATCCGGCCTCGCCATCCGGCCCATCGGGATACTGCGCCCGTAGCTGGCGAGCGTAGGCCGCGTTTGCGTCCAGGTCAACACCTGGCGGGTATACGAGATCACCGTAGTCGGCCGGGCCATGATGCGCACTGAAGGCGGCCGCCTCGGCGGCGAGTTGTCCCGCTGATGGCCGAATGAAATAGTCGCTGAGTTGCTTCGTGGTGTCGATGACAGACTCGGCTCCGGCGGGTTGTCCCTGCCGAGCGCGTAGGGCCATGTAGTGGAGTCGTCGGTCGGATAGAAAGGTGGCGTGGGTGGCGGCGCGCCGCCGCTCATGTTTGGGCCCAGTACGCCGTCGAG
>JAXDLH010000472.1:0-2717 GCA_034666705.1 Chloroflexota bacterium | reverse complement strand
CGGGCTGGCGCCGCTGATCGTCAACCTAGCTGAGTGGCGCGCGCACTTCCTGCAGCGCCTGGCGCGACAGATCGCGATCAGCGGCGGCGATGACCTGAGGTCGCTAATGGACGAGGTTGCCGCCTACCCGATTCCTGACGGTGAGGACCGGGTCACCACCGAAGCCGGAGGCGGCGAGATCCTCGGACCGGTGAGGCTGCGCGCCCCCACCGGCGGCGAGTGGTCGTTCTTCGGCATGTTCGCGAGTTTCGACACCCCGTTCGAGGTGACCACGTCCGAGCTCGCGATCGAGCTGCTTTTTCCCGCGGACCGAGCGACCGCCGAGGCGCTCGGGAAAGGAGCACCATGAGCACCATCAACCCCGGATTCGGACGCCTACTTGCCGGCTGCGGCGGGGCTCTGCTCATCGGTTCGTTGTTCATGCCGTGGAGCGAGAGTGCCGCGGGCGCCAGCCAGAGCGGTTGGGAGGTGTTGACCGTCTCCGACGTCCTCTTTCTGATTACGGGGCTCTTCGGTCTGGCCGCCGCGATTACGGGCGGGCGCTTCGGCTTCTTCCGGCGGGATCTGTCCCTAAATGGCACGACGGACATCCTCGGCCTGATCGCCGGGATCCTTCTCGCATGGCTGATCGTGTTCGACTGGCCGTCTGGGGCGAGCCGGCAGGCCGGCGTCTATCTGGCCCTCGTCGCCGCGGCTGCGATCACCACCGGGGCGGGCGACTTCCGAGTGACGTCGTTGTTTCCCAGGATCCCCGAGGGCGACCGACCGAACTAAGCGCTTTGGATGTATCGAAAGGGCGCACCGTGGCAGTTGCAGCAGGTCATGGTCGCTCTCGGGGCGCCGGCACGGGCGGGCCCTGCGGGGGGACGGTGCCACCGGTCTTGCGGTCGATGCTCTGGATGCTGATCAGCGCTTGACGCTGGATGTCGAGGGTGGCGAGTTGGGTTCGGAGGGAGGCCCTCTGGCTCTTCAGCGTGGCAATCTGGATGCGGAGAAGCCGACGGATCAGTGCCGGGGTCTCGCGCGCGGCGCGGGCGGATGCTGCGATCAGGTTCTGGGCGCGCACTTCGGCGAGTAGTCGGTTGGTGGAGTCGAGGGCGGTGGTGAGCCGGTCGTGACGTAGCACGGCGTCAGCGATGGACGCGCCGGCGTTGAGCGTGCGCTCGAGGTTGACCCCGCCGAGATCGGCGAGCACCGGAAGGGCGAGCCGAGCGAGCGTCGCGGCGGCGCGCACGAGCTCGGGCACCCGTTCGGTCGCTTCGGCGGTCGCGGCGACGGCTCGCCTGAGCGGCCGCACGGAGCGGCCTACGCTGCGAATCACAGGTCGGGCCTCACCGATGAGCGGGCTCACCTGGCGTGCGGTAGGCGTGGCGGCCTGGACCTTGGCGAGCAAGACCGCTGTCTTCGCGTCCTGTGCGCGAATGTGGTCGCGCGAGTCCTTGAGGATCACGATCAGCGTTGCGATCCCGACGACCAACAGCACCAGCATGAGGCCGGCGCCAATAATCCCCACGACGGCGAGGGGATGAAGCGTCGTGCGGACGCGCGGTTCGGTGGGTTCAAGCGGCGACATGAAGAGAGGTGAGTACTGGGGAGTCCGCTCGCGGCCGCGGTGGGCCCCGGTCGTCGTTTCCCGATAGCCGAGGTCCTCGACGCTGCCGCCATAGGCGTCACGTGGGCCCCGACCAGAACCGCCTACCCCAAATGGGGCGATGCAAACCCCCGCGCCGACCACCTATTCCGTTTGAGCCAGAGCACGCTTCGAATCTGGTCGCCCCGATTTTCGGCCGGCCGATCCGTGTCAGTGCCGCGGCTCGTGAGCGGGCGCGAGGCCTGTCGACCGCAGAGTGTGCAGATCGTGTGCCGGTCCTGGTGGCTCTGGCTGAACGACCGCTGACGCCGAACGCTTTGACCTGCAGGTACGTCTAGTAGCGGGACACGAACTCCGGGGACCTACAGGTCAGAACTTCGAATAAGGACAGCGAACGGGGATTGAGGGACCGTATTTGAACCCCGAAGTGCGCGAACGGATCCGGCGGCTTCATCGGGCCGTGCATCTGGAGCCCTGATTCCGGCCGCCGGCTTATGGCTCTCAGGCGTTTCCGGGGCGCGTGCCGCCTGTGGGGGCTAGGCGGGCTGGTAGGTCGCGATGATCACGCCGGTGGTGGTGGGGATGCTGCTGAGGAGCCGGAGCTTGGCAACGTGGCCGTCGTGATCGAAAAGGCGCTGGCCGGAACCGAGCACGAGGGGGTGGGTTATCAGCAGGTATTCGTCGATGAGGTTGTGGGGTAGCAGCGAGCGGATCAGCTGGCCGCTGCCCATGATCACGAGTTCACCGGTCGAGTGTTGCTTGAGTTCGGCCACGGCGGCGGGGATGTCGCCGTGCAGGAGAGTCGAGTTCGGCCAATCGAGTCTGGTCGCGGAGCTCGTCGAGGCGACGTACTTTGGGGCGCTGTTGAGCGCGTCCTTGTACGGGCCGCCTTGGGTGTTCCAGGAGGCCAGCATCTCTTCGTAGCTGCGCCGGCCGAGCAGCAGCCCACCGTCCGGCTTGCCCATCCTCTCGGAGAGCGCGTGTTGCATCACCTCATCGTTGGCGGGGATCGCCCATCCACCGTGGCTGAACCCACCGCGGGTGTCCTCATCGGGTCGGCCAGGGGCCTGCATAACCCCGTCGAGGGTGATGTGGTTGATGACGACGACTCGCATGGAACTTCCTT
>JAXDLH010000471.1:0-10482 GCA_034666705.1 Chloroflexota bacterium | reverse complement strand
TCCAGGATTTTCCCAATCTCAAAATCGTCGTGTCTCACGGCGGTGGCGCTATTCCCTACCAGATGGGACGCTTCATGGCGCAGTGGCATGGTCGCTCGGAGCGCTTCGACCACGCGGTGCGCAAGCTCTACTACGACACCTGCCTCTATACGAAGAATGCCCTTGAGATGCTCTTCGAGGTGATGGGCCCGGACCACTGCCTCTTCGGGACGGAGATCCCCGGCGCCGGCACGCACCCCCATCCCGACACCGGCGTGCAGATGGACCACATCGTGCCGGTAATCGACAGCATCGAGTTTCTCAGCCCCGAGGACAAGAAGAAGATCTTCGAGGACAACGCCCGGCAGCTCTACCACCTGAAGGTCTGAGCTGCCTGGCCGCACCGGCAGGGGTGATGCCGCGCCAGAATATCCCCGTTGGCGGCGCCGCCGACGGGGTGTTTCGGGCGCGGGGTTCGGTGCGCGCATCGCGCGCCGGCCCGGCGTACACTGGCCGGTACAAGGAGGGCGAACGATGGCAGCGATTGCGACGAAGGAGCAAGGCGCAGGGACCGGCGAGATCATCGTCTCGGCCGACTCGCACGTGATGGAGCCCTACGACCTCTGGACCAAGGGCGTGCCAGCCCGCTTCAGGGAACAGGCGCCGGCGTTTCCGCCCCCGAAGGTGGGCGAAGGCCTGCAGCACCACCCGGGTGGTCATGACCCGCGCGCGCGGATCAAGGAGATGGCGCAGGACGGGGTGAGCGCCGAGGTACTCTACCCGACGCTCGGACTGAGCCTCTTCGGCCAGGACGATCCGGACCTGCAGGAGGCGTGCTTCCAGGTCTACAACGACTGGCTCATCGACTACTGCAGCGTCGACACCGACCGGCTCGTCGGCATCCCCTGCATCTCCGCGTATCGCATTGACCACGCGGTGCAGGAGCTCGAGCGCTGCGTGGCGGCTGGGCTCAAAGGGGCACTGATCTGGCAAGCGCCGCATCCGGATCTGCCCTTCACGTCGGAGCACTACGAGCCGCTATGGGATGCTGCCGAGTCGCTCGGCGCGCCGATTAGCCTCCACATTCTCACGGGGCACAATTACAGCAAGAACCTGGCCAGCCGTGCAGGCCCGGAGCACTACCGGGGCAGCGTGAATCTGAAGACGATCGAGGCCGCCAACGCGGTGTTCGACCTGATCTTCTACGACAAGCTGCACCACCACCCGAACCTGAAGTTTGTGATCGTGGAGAACGAGATCGGCTGGGTCCCATTCTTTCGACAACAGTGGGACTACTATTACCGACGGTTCACCAAGGAGCGGCCGCTGGGGATCGACCACGAGCCGAGCTATTACATGGACCGGCAGATCTACGCGACGTTTTTCAACGACCACGTCGGCGGGCACCTGCTGGAGATCTGGGGTCAGGACAACTGCATGTGGTCCAACGACTTCCCGCACCCGAACTCGACGTGGCCGAACTCCCGTGCGGTGATCGAGCGCGACCTCGGCCACCTGCCCGCCGAGGCGCGTTCCAAGCTGGTGCGCGAGAACGTCTTGCGGCTCTACGGCATGAAGGTTCCCGCGGCAGTGTAGGTGCGATGGGTCATCTTCGGGCCTCTGATTCTGTCATCCTGGGACCCCCTGGATCTGTCATTCTGGGAGCCTCCGATCTGTTGTCCAGACGCCCCCCGGTGCTGTCATCCTTGAGGCCGCAGCCGAAGGATCCGTGACCCCAACGCTCGGGCTATGGATCCTTCGCTTCACTGCTCTGAATCGTGATATTCATCTGTCCATGGCGCCCGTCCCACGGGCATGACAACCCAGGATGACAAGGGGGTTGGGCTGAGGATCATCCTGTAGCAGAGGTCTCACGCTCTTCGCGCGAAAATTGATCAATACGGAAGTCGAAGAGGCAAGCTAAAAGGAGCGACGAAAATGGCAATCGAGACAAAGCAAAAGGCTGAAGTGTTCAATCTGCGCACCCCGTACCTCGACCAGGGTCGGACGACGGATGTCCGCGCGCGGACCGACCTCATGACGATCACCGCCAAGGTCTACGCCGAAGGCGGCGAGAACGGGATGCATCACCACACGCACGAGGACCACGCATTCATCGTGCTCGAGGGCGAGGCCACCTTCCACCTCGAGACCGATGAGAACACCAGGGTGGTCCGTCGCTACGAGGGCGTCATGCTGCCCAAGGGCGCGAACTACTGGTTCCAGAGCACGGGCGATGAGAACCTCGTGATGGTGCGCGTCGGTGCGACCTACCCGGGCGCGCCGACCGGTCGCCTCACCCCCGACGGCCGCGACATCCCGGGCGACTCACCGGAGAACAAGCAGGTCCCGCGCATCGAGCGTCCTGGCAAAGGCTTCGGCGAATAGCAAACCCACGAATCCCCAAAAGCAGTAGGCGCCAGGCCCACCTGTCCCTGGCGCCTACTGCTTTTGCCGCAAGCCACCCGCCGCATCACCCCATGGGGCAGCTGTGCCATGGTTTACCGCGCTCGGCGCGCGGGGGATCCTTCGACAAGCTCAGGATGAGTGGGGCGAAGGATGAGTGGGGCGAAGGATGAGCGGGGCGAAGGATGAGCGGGGCGAAGGATGAGCGGGTACGGATGTCCCTACGGGATATCCGACCAGATGGGCATGGCGCGGCGGGCCCACTGACGGCACGTGCTCGCTCCGGTGGGGCGACAGTAGGGACAGGCGGCCGCGCATAGCGATTCGAGGGGATGACACATCCCTCGTCACTCGATTGACGCGAAGGTCGCTGGGTTACTTGCCCTTCCCATCCGGCGCCACTATGGGCGCGAACACGCGGACCGCCTTGATGCTGCCGTCGGCGACGAAGATTTCGCCGTTGACCGGGTTGACGGCCGCGTTGCGACCCGAGCCGATCGGCAGCTTTTGCACGGTCTGGCGGGTCGCCGCGTCCACGAGATTGAGCGTATTGGTGGCCGCGATGCCAAAAGCGTACAGCCCCATGCTCGGAATGTAGGAGACCTCGTCGCCGCCGGCGTTCGGGATCTCCGCCACCGAGCCGCTGCTCGGGTCCACCACCGACGAGCACTCGGCATTACCGCCGGTCACGAGGCGTCCCCCGAGGCCGAACATCAGGCCGGTGATCTTGCAGCTTCCCGCCGCCATGCGCCGCTCGACGGTCAGGCTCTGCGGGTTGATCAGATCGATCTCGCCGTTGGGGTTCGTGTCGGTGGTCTGGATGCTGATGTAGAACCGACCGTTCGCGGCGAGCGGCTGCTCCAGGCCAGCCCCGGTGGCCGAGGCGTGCGGCATTAGAATCTTGCCGACGATCCCGAGCGGATGGACCTTGATTACCGTCACGAACGGCGTATCCTCGCGTGGATTTGCCACGAGGAGGAGATCGTCCGTGGGATCGTAGGCGAGCTCGTCGGCGCGGTTCTCACCACCCGTCGAGATGCTCTGTACCTCGTCGGTAAAGATATTGATGATCTTCACCGTGCTATCGCCGTCGGCGGCAGCCACCTCGACCGGACTTACCGCGGTCACGCCGTTCGGCCCGCCGCGCGGCGATGGGATGTTGCCGACCATCTTGCCAAGACCAGCGGTGCGCACAAACGTATTGTTTGCGGCGTCGATCACCTCGATGCCGCCGCCTGGCGGCGTGCGATCGGCCAGGAAAAAGGTCTGCGTGGCGGGATTGACCCAGGCGATATCGAAGCTCGTAGTATCGACGTTCGCCCACGTCGGGATCGGGATCGTCGTCAACTCGCGATACGGTCCCGCCTCCTGCGCGGCGGCGAGCGGAATAACGACCGCAAACGCGGTCGCGAGCGAGAGCGCTAGGGCGGGGATGCGCCAGTGTCGCATGAGACCCTCCTTCTGCACCGGGCGATCAGTCCGGCCCGCCGCAGTGTAGCACCGCACCAGCCTGCGTCCTCGGCCCCGTGGGCAAAGGTTTCCCGATGTCCCTCGGCGTTTCGAGACAGTCCGCTGCACGATGAGCGGGCTTCTCCCCATTCCCGCCCTGGCGTACACTGGCACCGGACCGGACTGCCAGCCTGGCCGTGGGGAGGCGAGGGCTATTTCCGTGATGAGGGGGCGGGTCCCGCGGCCGCCCGTGCTGCGCCATCGCGACTTCCGCGTGTTGTCCATGCGCCGCGAGCGGTAGCCGGGGAATGATGACCAACTCACCGGCGGTCGCAGCCGACACGAGCGGTACTGCGCAGACACTGCGGCCGGCCCCGCTGTGGACCCGGAGCTTTGTGCTGCTGTGCATCATCACCATTCTCTGCACGGCCAGCCACCAACTCATCACGGTCGCGCTGCCCCTGTTTGTGCAGAGCCTCGGCGGCAGCCTGGTGCTCGCGGGTCTCGTATTCACGTCGTTCAGCGCCACCAGCTTCGTGCTCCGGCCGCTGATCGGCCACCTCACCGATAGCTGGAGCGTGCGGGGTACCCTGCTCAGCGGGGGCGCGGTGATCGGCTTCATGGGGCTGGCGCTGGCGGCGCCATCCCTCTGGATCGTGCTCGTCGCGAACGCGTTGCGAGGGGTGGGCTGGGGCGGATTCAACACGGCCATCGCCACCGGCATCGCATTGACGATCCCTCCGCAACGGCGTGCGGAGGCCTCCGGCTACTCGAGCGTCGCGAGTACTACGGCGACCGCCCTCGCGCCGGCCTTTGCACTCTGGCTTCTGGACTCCACCGGCGAGTTCACCCTTATCTTTGCGCTGGCGGGCGCTGCAGGACTGGCGGCCGCGGTCACGACCGCGCTGCTCCCCCGCATCGGGAAGGGCGCGACCACATTTCGGGGCGCTTTCTCGTGGCCGCGCCACGGGATCAGCCTCGACATGTTTGTCGACCGCCCGGTGTTGTTGGCCTCACTGCTGCTGCTGTGCGTGACCCTCTCCACTCCCGTGACGTTTGCGTTCGTGCCCGTGCACGCCAGAGCGGTCGGCGTCGACAATATCGGCTGGTACTTCGTGGCGGGCGGCGTGACGAGCGTGGTCTCCCGGCTGCTGCTCGGCCGGCTGGTCGACCGTACGAGCCGGGGCATCTGGATTGCAGCCGGCTACGCGGTACTGATCGTCGGCTTCGTAGTGTTCATCCTTGCCCAGGGAATCGAGGCGTTTGTGCTGGCGGGCGTGGTGAATGCGTTCGGCCAGTCGCTGATCCAGCCAGCCCTCATGGCGCTCGCCATCGACCGCGCCGACCGCACCCGGATGGGCAAGGCCATGGCCACGTACTCGATGTTCTTTCGCGCCGGCGAGGGCCTCGGCGCGCCGATTGCCGGCGCACTGGTGGCGGCCTTTGGCTTCCCGGGTATGTACGCCGGCGCGCTGGTCTGTGCCGCTGTGGGGCTATGCCTGACGGCCATCAACTGGCACACGGTCGGGCATTCGAGCGTGCGCCAAGCCGCCGGCTAGACTGCCAGCCCGTTATTCGTCAAGCACGGTGGTGGTGCTGCCGGCCCTGGTTAGCGAGATGTGCGACATCGCCGAGTGCTCGGTCGCACCGTGCCAGTGCTTCTCACCAGCCACGACGTGCACGATGTCGCCGGTATGGATCGCGACCCGCTCGGCTTCGTTGGCCACGTACCCCTCACCATAGGTGACGAAGAGCACCTGATCGCCCGAGTGGATATGCCACTTGTTGCGCGCGCCGATCGCGAAGTTGACCATGGCAAGGGTATAGTCCAGGCTTTCCGCCAGCAGTTGCTGCCTGGTCACGTCGCCCACGAACAGCGGGCTCGTATCCGGCAGCTCGGGGATCTCGGACACCCGGATGAGCTTCATGCGAGTTGCTCCTTTCGCGACGCATCATCACCACAATCTTACAAGCCAGGCGTATCCCAGACGGCTCCCCCTGACCAGCTTGAGCTGATGGGACCGTCAGCTCGGGAACCACAGGTATGATGGGTGGAGACCCTATGGGGATGCGGGGGGAAACGCCATGCCACTCTTTGTCGTGCGCCATCACCACGAAGCAGATCGCTGCCCGGCCCGAGACCCGGCGATGGGCGCGATGCTGCTCTCCCACTTGAGCGAGTCGAACGCGCGGGAGAACGGCATCACGCTCCATGGCGAAGCCGTGGTCGACGGCGCGCACACCCTGTTCCTGATCCTGGAAGCGGCCAGCAAAGCGCCGGTCGATGCGTTCATGCAGCCATTCGCGATGGCTGGCGAGGTGGAGATCATGCCCGCCTCGGCATGCGAAGTCGTCGTGGCCCGGGGCGGCTGCGATGTCGCCCCGAATGGGCCGTGAGCCACTTCGGGCCGGAATTTCGTTCTCATGCATATTGGGCGGGAGGTTCATCGATGAGCAGCTCAAAAACAAGACGCCTGTGGAGCGCAACGCGGCTGTTCGCACTGGCGCTTTGCGCCACCCTGTTGCTGCTGCCGACGGCGGCGATCGCGCAGGAAAGCCCGCAATTCGGCAATTGGGGACCGGAGGCAGCACCGCCCGATCAGGAAGGGGTGGACTCGGCGCCGCCGCCTGCGGCGGGAGCGGCGAGCAGCCCGGCCACCCCCAACGCAGCTCCCGCACCGGGCGGCTTCGCCGGGCCGCCCATTTCAGCAGGCTGCCCGTACGATCTCCGCGGCACGTGGCTGAACTATGGGCGCGGCATGAGCGGCACCGTCGGACCGTACTCGGCCTCGGTCACCGTCCGGCAGTTCCGCACCTGGATTCAGGCCCAGCAGGATGACGGCACCAGCTACTATGGCCAATGCACCGGCAACCGCCTGCAATTCGACGTGTACACAGGCAACCAGTACATCGGCCGCGAATCGGGCACGGTCGCCAACAGCTTCCCGAACCCGGTACCGCTCCCCGCTGGCCCACTGCAGCCGGGCGCAGCGCCATCGGTTGCCCCGGCACCCCCTGTGCCGTTCAACAACTCGGCTACGTGGTTGAACTTCACCTGGTCCACCTCCTCCGGCACCGGAGTCGAAACCTGGTATCGGCAGGCTGGCGTGTTTCCGGGTGGGGGCGGCTCCGTACCTGGGGGCCCACCGACGGCCGTACCGCCAACAGCGCCCGCCCCAGCGCCGGCGGCGGTGCACATCGACTCGCTGCAGCCAGCGCAAGGCCCGGCGGGCACGAGCATCGTCGTGAACGGCAGCGGCTTCGCCGGCGACGACAATCAGGTCACGTTTGGGCCAGCGTCGAACCTGCACCACCCGGATGGAACGCCGGGCAACGTGGTGGCACACCTGGGCTCCGCGGACGGTACCACGCTGCGCTTCACCGTGCCGCGTACCGGCCCCTCGGGAATCCTCTGCGACGAGAGCGCGCGCTGCGTGGGCATCTCGGCCAGTCTGCTGCAGCCCGGCGGCTACGACGTGACAGTGATCAACGCGAGCGGGACGAGCAACGCGGTGACGTTCCAACTGACGTCCTGACGAACCCCTGCCGAGGAGCGCAGGAAGGACCGCGCGCCATTTGACCGGGCGAACCCGTCGGGCATAGAGTGGCCAAGGCGGCACGGACGCGCATGCGAGCGAAGCGCGTCGTGGAAAGGGGCCACCACGTGAAATTTCGACGACCAGCACCAGTGCTTGCATACCTCGGCATCGTGGCCATCCTGCTGGCCGCCTGCACACCGCAGGCGGCGCCGGGCCAATCGTCGACACCGAGCGGTGAGCGCACCGTAGGGGCCACGCAGTCCGCTGGTCCAAAGTCGCTGACCATCGGCATTCAGCGGGAGCCCGCCGCCTTCGAGCCCGAATTGATCGGCGCGACGGGCGGCGCGGCCGGTGGCCAACTGCAGGTGCGCCCCATCGCCGAGGATTACCTGGTTGCGCCGCTCGCCCAGGGCGGCACCGAGGCGCGGCTGGCGTTGCAGAAACCGTCGGTGACCGATGGCACCTGGGTCGTGAATGCCGACGGCACGATGGACGTCACCTGGAAGCTGCGACCCAACATCCTCTGGCACGACGGCGCGCCCTTTACCAGCGCCGATCTGGCGTTCGCCTTCGAGGTACGCCAGGATCCGCAACTGGCACGCATTAGCTCCGGGGGCGGGCGCCCCGAGCTCATGCAATCGGCGACCGCCACCGACCCGCAGACGCTCGTCGTGCACTGGAAGCAGATCTATGTCCTTGCGAATGAAGGCGACGGGCTTGAGCCGCTGCCTCGGCACCTGCTCGAGGACATCTACCGCCAGGACAAAGAGGCGATGACCCAGAGCCGCTATCTCACGACCGACTACGTGGGTGAGGGTGCCTACAAGCTCGTGCATTGGGAGCAAGGCTCACACATGGAGTTCGCCCGCAACGAGTCCTACTACCTGGGCCGGCCAAGTTTCGACCGCCTCTTCCTGCGCTTCGTGCCTGACGTCAATACCCTCGTGGCGAACATCCTCTCGGAGACAGTCGACGTCGTTCTGCCACCCACGGTGGACCTGGATACGGCGCTGGAAGTGCAGCGTCGCTGGGAAGGGACCGGCAACCAGGTGCGGATCGACGTCGGCGCGGAGATGAAACAGCTCGAGCTACAGTTCCGCCCCGAGTACGCCAAGCCGGCGGTTGGCTGGACGAGCCGCACCGCTCGTCAGGCACTGTATCAGGCGATCGACAAACAGACCTTCGTCGAGGTAATGACGCACGGGGCGGCGCCGATCGCCGATAGCTGGTACGCGCCGAATGACCCCGTGCGGAAGGATGTCGAGGCGTACATTCCGCCGTTCCCATACGACGTGAACCGTGCCCAGCAGCTCCTCGCCCAGGATGGGTGGGTCCGCGGCGCAGATGGCATTCTGGTGCATCAGCCGCGTGCCGAGCGCTTCGAGGTGGAGATCACCTTCCAGCAGGGCACGGGTCCGGAGAAAGAGGCGAGCATCATCGCCGATGGCTGGAAGGCGATTGGCGTGCAAACGAGCTTGAATGGGCTCTCGACCCAGGCGATCAACGACCGCGAGCTGCTCTCGACGCGTTCTGGGCCCTATATCACGATGCCGCCGGGGATCAACTTCTATGACCGGCGGCTGCACTCCTCCGTGATCGCTCGTCCGGAGACGCGCTGGACTGGCACCAACCGAGGTGGCTACAACAACCCGAAGGTAGACGAGCTCCTGGACCGCCTGGCGATCACGATCGACCCTACTGCGCGGATCGGGCTGCATCGGGAGCTGCTTCAGGAGCAGATGACCGACATCGCGGTGATGCCGATCCACTGGGCTACCGTGCCGATCCTCATGTTGCAAGGGATCACCGGGCCACAGACGACCTACAACAATGCCACGAGCTACGTCTGGACGTGGGACCGTCGGTGAGGCCGCAGTCAGTAGAGGGAGGTCACGCGTGGATTGGGGGCGAGGGCGCACGACGAGGCGCGGGTCGAGATCGAAAGACGGCGCATGTAGACCGCTCGGGGGAATCGGGCAAGCCGCGAAAGGGCTACACGCCGGCGAGCGCCAGGGCACCGGTGGCGCCACGCATGGCTCGCTGCCCCGCAATGAGCTCTTGCATCTCGCTGAGAGAGACGTCCCACATGGCGTGGCAGCCCTGCTCGAATAGGGTAATCCGCAGGCCCTCATCCGTTTGTCGGACCGTGAGGATCTCGACCCCAGCGCGGTCGCACTCGGTGCCAATGGTACGGAACTGTTCGGCTATGGTCGGCGCCAATCGCCGTGGCTGATCCGCGTGGCCGCGATGTCCCTGCGCGTCCGCGAGCAATTGCGCGAGATCGAATGCGCGGAAGTTGCGCTGCTGACGATGGGGCCCCATAACCTGCCAGGACACGGTGAAGTGCCCGCCCTGATCGACCAGCTCGATCTCCTGAGCTCGCGCGTCGTCAAGATACTGCCCGATCAGCCGCAGGACTCCCGCATAGTGTCCTGGGTCAGCCATGAGTGCGCCTCCTCCTGGGAAACTCTTCCTTGCCCGCACCACGGCGCCATCCACGCCGCCAGCCGATCGAGCTCAGTGCCGACTCGACTCCCTGCTTATTAGATCGTCCACTGAGCGGCATTGCACTCTGCCATATGGCAGATTTTTCGGCTGAGTATTGGGGATTGGCAGCTCTCAGACCGCTATATCCGCATCCCCGTCGGGCTGGCGAGAGGACGTCATACGACCAACGCCGCTCCAATGCATGCATTGGAGCGGCGTTGGTCGTGGCTGTCTGGCTAGGAGTGCTTGACGGAGCTTAACTCGCTAGCAGTACACCGAGCCGGTGAAGTAGTAGACGCCGTTGATCAACGTACGGCAGCCGCCGTAGTTTCCGTACGGGTATACGTATGGATATGGGTACGTCACGACCGGGTTCACTACCGGAGCCACATAAGGATAGGTGTAGGGATAGTACGGCATGCCGTTCACGTACTGGTATGGCGCCGCGTACGGGTACACTACACCAGAACCGTAGTAGGTTCGACCACCGACGATATACTGCGGGTAGACATTGCCATTGACGATGGTTCCAGACGGGGTGATGTAGGAGGCGCCGTAGGGCACGGTGTTGACGTAGTTGGTCTGCAGAATTGGACCGTTGTACACCGTGACCTGGGTAGTC
>JAXDLH010000470.1:0-6553 GCA_034666705.1 Chloroflexota bacterium | reverse complement strand
AGAACGCGGGCTCCAGTTCCCTGACCTCATCCACCGGGACCGTTACGTACACCAAGAGCTGTTAGAACACCGTTGGTGGCGTGAAGAAGCGGGAGTTGTGGTCCCATGGCGCGGTTGTCGGCCGCGTGATTGATCTCGCCATCACCGAACGCTCCGGTCAAGGCCGGTGTTCGCCGACCCCGACCAGGTCGAGCCGGTCATCAGAATCTGGCGGTGAACGCGAATCGAATGGAGCGGATCAGGGCAAGCGCGGGCTGAGGTACAGGATGGCGGCGCTCGTCAGGAGGAACAGACCCACGGAGACGACGAGGCTGCGGTCCTGCAAGAGGAGGTCCTCCGGTGCGCCGCCCATGCCTCGAACCTGAACGAGGTACAGGTAGCGGAACACGCCGTAGAGGACAAAAGGGATCGTCAGCATCATCGCATTGTTCCTGGGGAGGTTTTCCGCCGAGAACGTGTAGAGCGAATAGGCCATGATGCTCGCGGTGGCGGTAATGACGATCAACTGGTCGAGGAACGCCACGGTGTAGTGCTCGAGCGCAGGGCGATGAGACTCGGCATCCAGCGTCAGCGCAGCGATCTCGGAGCGGCGCTTCCCGAGCGAGATGACCAGTGAGCCCAGCACTGTACAGACGTACAACCAGGGTGAGATTGGTACGTCGATCGCGAGGGCGCCCGCCACCGCCCGGAGCACGAACCCAGCCCCCAGCATGAACACGTCGATAAGCACGACGTGCTTCCACCAAAGTGAGTACGTCGCCGTGAGCAGGACGTACACCAGACAGCAGCCGACGAAGGTGCCGCCTAGCGTGGCAGCCAGCGCGAAGCCGGCCAAGAAAAGGGCCGCGGCGAGGCACCAGGCGACCCAGATCGGCAGCGTCCCCGCGGCGATCGGACGGTAACGCTTCGTCGGATGCTGACGGTCGAGCGGCACGTCGCGGAGATCGTTGAATACATAGCCAGCACTCGCGATGCAGCAGAACGCGGCGAAGGCGGTGATCGCCCGGAGCACGAGCGTCGGGTTGCCAAGGTCGAGCGCATACACGAGGCCGAAGAAGACGAGGCCATTCTTCGCCCACTGCTTGGGCCGCATCTCGCGCAAAATTGCCGCGGGAAGCGCCGTGCGCCGTGCGCTGGACGCGGCGGCGTCCGCGTACGTCCCTGATGAATATGGACGCACGATGCTTACTCCTGCCCGCACGCTGCACGCCGAGGTGCGCAAAATGAACTATAGGGGAGAGGCTGGGCCGGTTCGCAATGCCGGTATACTCCGTAGAATGCCACCCCGCGAGTCACGTGTGCGTCTCGATGAGCTAGTGGTGCGCCGCGGCCTCGCGCCGAGCCGGCAGCAGGCCCGGGCGCTCATCCTGGCTGGGCACGTCGCGCTGCGTGGGATCCCGTACCTCAAGCCTGGCCTGGTGGTCCCCGAGGGCGTTGACCTGCAGGTCGATCCAGGTCCGCCGTTCGTGAGCCGAGGCGGCGAGAAGCTCGCCCACGGGCTGGACCGGTTTGGGATCGATCCGACCGGCCGCATCACCGCCGATGTGGGCGCCTCGACTGGGGGTTTCACCGATTGCCTGTTGCAGCGGGGCGCCGTACGCGTTTATGCGATCGACGTTGGGTACGGTCAACTGGACTGGCGACTTCGGACCGATGAGCGCGTCGTCGTCATGGAGCGGACCAACGCTCGGTACCTCGAGATGTTGCCCGAAGCGATCAGTCTGGTGGTCATCGATGCGTCGTTTATCTCGCTCCGCATGCTATTGCCCGCGGTGCGACGGTTCGCGGCGGCGGACGCCGACGTGGTGGTACTGATCAAGCCACAGTTCGAGGCTGGCCGCGGGCGGGTTGGCAAAGGGGGTGTCGTGCGCGATCCCGTGGTCCACCGTGAGGTGCTCAACGGCTTCGTCGAGTGGGCCACCGCAGACGGGTTGCGCGTGCGGGGCCTCACGGCTTCGCCGCTGCGGGGTCCGGCGGGGAATGTCGAGTTCCTGGCCTGGCTGCAACTGGGGCTGGGCCACTCAACGGTGGATGCTGCGGCTATCGAGGCTGTGCTTGGCGAGGCACCGAACGAACGACGCGCGAGTACCGTGGTCGAGCAACCGGAAATGCACGAGGAGCCGTCGAATGACGGGTAGCGTCGCGCTGGTCTATCAGCCAATGGTGGATGCCGCCTTGCCGCTCGCGGAGGCGTGCGCCGCGGCCGTGGCCCGCCGCGGCCTCCGCCCGGCCATCATCTCCTCCTGGAACGTGAGCACGAATGACCTCGTCCCCGACCTGAAGCTCGTCGTGACCTTCGGAGGCGATGGGACGATCCTGCGCACCGCGCGCTGGCTCGCCGGCCTGAACGTGCCGGTGGTGGGCGTGCAGATGGGTCGACTGGGATTTCTGGCGGAGCTGTTGCCCGTGCAGGTGCCTGAAGCACTCGAGCCATACCTCGACGGCGATTTCTGGCTCGACACGCGCACCATGCTGCAGGCGGTTATCGTCGATGCCGACGGCAACTACGTTCACGGAAACGAAGGTGGGCCGCGTCAGCTCAGCGGCGACCAGGTCGTCGAGCCGCAAGACCCCCAGGCCTTCGTGGCTCTCAACGATATCGTCGTAGGTCGTGGCCAGTCGCTCCGCACCGTGACCGTCGATCTGACGTCTGAAGGGCACTTGCTCCATAGCTTTCGTTGCGATGGATTGATTGTCGCGACGGCGACGGGATCCACCGCGTACTCATTCGCCGCAGGTGGCCCGATCCTCGCGCCCAGCTCGAACGAGATCGCCGTCACGGCGATCTGCCCGCACATCTCGGCGCTCCGCAGCCTGGTGTTGCCAGGAGACTCGCCGCTGCGCATGCGCGTGTGGACGTCCGAGCCCGCCGTGGTCACGATCGACGGCCAGATGGATCGCATGCTGACCAATGGCCAGGCGGTTGAGGCGCAACTTAGCGACCTGACCGCGGCATTCGCGCGCCGCGGCACGCGCGCCGAGTACTACAGCCGCATCCTCGCCAAGCTGGAATAGCCCCATGCCCGCCGCTCGGGATTTGCAGCACACGCACCTGGCAGAGCTGTCGATCCGGGACTTCGCCATCATCGACCGGCTTCGCATCGAGCTCGCGCCAGGCTTCAACGTGCTGACCGGCGAGACCGGCGCCGGCAAGTCGATCATCATCGACGCGCTGGGGGCCGCCCTGGGTGATCGTACAGAGTCCGTGTGGTTGCGGGCGGGCGCCGACCGCGCTTCGGTCGAAGCGCTCTTTGCCCTGGGCGTGGCGAGCGGCGAGGTGGCGGCCGCGCTCGAGGAGATCGGATGCGACGTGGAGGATGAGGCCCTGATCCTGAGTCGCGACCTCACGCCGAGCCGGAGCGTCTCGCGAGTGAACGGCCGTGCATTGCCGGTGAGCGGCATGCAGCAGTTGGCGGAGCAGCTCGTCGATCTCCATTCGCAGGCGTCCCACCTCTCGCTGCTGCGGGTACGGGAGCATCTCACGTTGCTCGACCGCTTCGCCCAGGTTGGCGAGCTGCGCGCCGAGATGGCGCAGCGAGCGCGGGCGCTGCACGAGCTCCGGGCGGAAATCGTGCGGCTCGCCGAACGCTCACGTGAGGTCGAGCGTGAGATCGCACTGCTGCGGCATGAGGTCGAAGAGATCGACGCCGCCGCAGTAGAAGAGGAAGAAGAGCAGCAGCTCACCGCGCGGCGGTCGCGACTTCAGAACGCGCTGCGGCTGCGGCAGCTCGCGACGGATGCCCACGATGCACTGCAAGGCGGAGACGAGGGTCAGGGGGCGCTCGAGTTGCTGGGAGTTGTCGCCGAGCGGGTGGAGGAGATTCGGGCGCTCGATCCGACGCTCGAGGTGGACGCGGATCGACTGGTCGAGGCGCTCGACGCCGCCGAAGAGGCCGCGCGCGTCCTGCGCCGTTATGGCGACGCGGTGGAGGAGGATCCGACGACGCTCGACGCGCTGGAGGAGCGGCTGCTCGCGATCGGCGACTTGAAGCGCAAGTATGGGCCGACCATGGCGGACGTCCGTGCGTACCGGGTCCAGGCGGCGGCCCGCGTCGATGACTTTGCGCATCGCGATGAGCGGCTCGAGGAGCTGCGCACGGATGAAGTTCGGGCAGTACGCGCGGCCGTCGACGCCGCAGTGCGGTTGGCAGAGCGTCGAGCGGCGGCTGCGCGGAACCTCGAGGGATTGGTCGAGCGCGAGCTCGTCGACCTGGGCATGGCGGGAGCGCGCTTCGCCGTGGCGCTTACCCACCAGCCTGCCCTGGACGGCTTGCCGCTGCCCAACCAGCCGGCGCCAGTAGCCTATGACGAGACGGGCGCCGACCGGGTCGAGTTCCTCATTGCGCCGAACGCAGGTGAGCCCCCGCGACCGCTCGCTCGCATCGCGAGCGGCGGCGAGTTGGCTCGCTTCATGCTCGCGCTCAAGTCAGTGCTCGCCGGTGCAGACGCGACCCCGGTGCTGATCTTCGACGAGCTCGATCAGGGGGTCGGTGGGCGAATGGGGCACGTGATCGGCGAGAAACTATGGCGGCTCTCGCAGAGCCATCAGGTGCTGTGCATCACGCACCTGCCTCAGGTGGCCGCGTACGCTGATGCGCACTACGTGGTGCGCAAGGGTATCAGCGATGGCCGCACGACCACCGCTGTCGATCCGGTGGTTGGCGATGCCCGAATCGCCGAGCTGGCGTTGATGCTCGCCGGCGCGCAAGCCGGGCCCGCAGCGCAGCGCAGCGCCGAGGAGATTCTCCAGAGCGCGGCCGAATGGAAAGAGGCCCAAGTCAGCTGAAATTCGCGCGTGAACCCCGTGTCTCGTTCGACAGGCCCACGTTGGACAGGCCCACGTTGGACAGGCCCACGTTGGACGGGATCGAAACCTGATCGATCGATACGCGACCGTGGAGAAGGCGGGGCAGCCCAGCGGCTAGAAGCTGACGCGCGGGCGCTTGGGCAGCTCGCGCTCATAGTCTGCGCGCGCCTTCGGACCTGCAACGTCGAGCAGGTCCCACACTTCACGTGATTCCTGCGGCATGAAGCTCACCCACTCGCTGAATGCCAGCCGGCCGCCCTTGCCTTCTGCCTCCGCTTGCTCCTGCAGCAGCACGTTATCCAGCACGTCCCGAATCCGCTCAGCCTGCGTCCACGAGCTCCGGTAGATCACGTTTCCAGCCTTGTGGATGACGTAGGTAAAGCTCGGCAGATTTCCATAGGCGCGGTGCGTGGTACCGGCGAGGTCGTCCGCGACGATAGGGAAAGTGATGCGTGCGTGGTCCCGCATGCGCCGGGCTTGCTCCAGCTTCTGCTCCATCGTGCGGTGTGGCGGGAAGACCTCGCCCGGGTGGATCTCGCGGGTGTACACAAACAGGAACGAGAAGCCTCGGCCGCCATAGGTGCGGGACAGCGTCTCCAGCGCCGGAAGCTGAGCCAGGACGGGCGGCGCGGTAAAGGAGCCGATGATCAGGACGACGTGCCCCTTCGCAAGCAGATCGTTGAGGGCGATGGTCCCGCCGTCGATCGATGGCAGCGCGAAATCCGGGGCCGCGGTTCCAGCGCGCACGGAAAGGATCGGGAACGAACGCCGGTCGTCGTCGTGGACCTCGCGATAGTACGTGTCGATGTTGTAGGTGTCCGCGTTCGTCACGATGACCTCCTCCGCGTGGCCACCCGCGGGCCATGCTAGAATTTTGCGGGCGCGAGGAGCGCCTTTTTTATATGGAGCGCTGCGATGACCGAGACTGCGGATCGAGTGACAGTGGCGCTCGAGCGTGCGGTCGGCTCCGCGCAAGTCGTGAGCGACCCGGCGACGCTCGCCGGTTATCACGGCATCGCCTGGGGCGAGCCGATCGCCAAAATCCCACTGCCTCGTCTACCGTCGCCCGCTATGGTCGCGGTCCGTCCCCGCACGACCGAAGACGTCGTCGCCGTGGTCCGGGTGGCGCGGGAGAGCGGCACGCCGATTGTACCCCACGGTGCCGGCACGGGCGTTCACGCCGGGGCGGCACCGGTTGAGGGCGCCATCCTCCTTGATCTCGGCGCCATGCAGCAGATCTTCCACATCAGCCGTACGGACCGGATGGCGAGCGTGCAGCCCGGCGTGGTTCTGGGCGACCTGGACGCGGCCGCCGAGCCGCACGGACTGTTCTGTGGTCACGATCCGTGGAGCAAATCGATCGCTAGTGTCGGAGGCGCGACGTCGACGAATGGGGTGGGCTACCTGGCGGGAAAGTATGGCGCGATGGGCGACCAGGTCCTGGGGTTGGAGGTGGTGCTCGGCACCGGTGAAGTGCTGCGCACGCGGCCCGTGCCGAAGTCCTCGACCGGGCCGCAATTGCGGCATCTCTTCATTGGTGCGGAGGGCGTCCTCGGTCTCATTACGCGCGTCGATCTTCGCCTCTTTGTGATCCCGGAGAAGCGCTCGATCGTCGGCTACGTCTTTACCCCATTCGAAGCTGGCCTGGACGCGTCGCTCGAGATGTTCGACGTCGGAATCCGCCCGACCATGATCGACTACGAAGAAGAGGACGATGGTTTGGTGCAGCTCGAGGCTGGCAAGCTC
>JAXDLH010000469.1:0-13210 GCA_034666705.1 Chloroflexota bacterium | reverse complement strand
GGTCCGCTTCCATGCCGAGGACGGCGCCGGAGATCGTGAGATCGTGTCGGCCCTGGCGAATCAGCTCGTGGGTGAAGGCCATCGCGTTGCGTGTGCATGCGAAGCCGCCGAGGCCAAGATGATCGCCATCGCGGACCAGCGCCGCGGCCTCGCCGAGTGACATAACCTTGCTTGCTGGGCTCACGTTGGGTGTGGGTGCAGCCATCGGATGAGTCCTTCGCTCTGCAGCTCGGGCTGGCGCACGGGCGCCGTACCGCCGGCTCCAGAGAACGGTTGAGTTGGGGCACGGCGAGTATAGCGCCCAGAGGGCAGAGGTGCTACTCCGTGGAGCGCTTGGAGGCGAGCC
Source organism: Chloroflexota bacterium (assembly GCA_034666705.1). Taxonomy (GTDB): domain Bacteria; phylum Chloroflexota; class UBA6077; order UBA6077; family SHYK01; genus JAXDLH01. The sequence goes on along the minus strand of JAXDLH010000469.1, from coordinate 12,864 downwards.
GTGCATGGCCATATGATTTACGCAGCGAGTGTCCGCGTAGGGCAGTCGGGAGCAAGCAATTGGCTACATATCACGCAACCGGCAACGGCGCAGTGACGACGGGCGCGGCGCGGTTGCAGGCGCAGGACGTGCGTATTCACTATTGGCTGGAGCGGTCGTCGAGCATCTTTCTCGCGGTAGACGGCGTGGACCTGGAGGTCGCAAATGGGGAGTTCGTTTCCATCGTTGGTCCATCCGGCTGCGGCAAGTCGACCTTTCTAAACGCGGTTGACGGGTTGTTGCCAATTACCGGTGGTACGCTGACGCTCAATGGCCGACCGATCACCAAGCCGGGGCCGGACCGCGCCATGGTGTTTCAAGCGGCGAGCCTGCTGCCGTGGCGTACGGTGCTCGGGAACGTCGTATACGGACTCGAGCTGCGCGGCGGACTGCCGAAATCGGAGATGCAGGCGCGGGCGCGGTCGAGCATCGAGCTGGTCGGCCTGAAAGGCTTTGAGAGCTCATATCCGCTGGAGCTATCGGGTGGAATGCAGCAGCGCGTGAATCTGGCGCGTGCGTTGACCACTGACCCGGACATCCTGCTACTCGACGAGCCATTCGGCGCGCTCGATGCCCAAACCCGGGAGTTCATGCAGCAGGAGCTGCTCAAGGTGTGGGCGCAGACCAACAAGACGGCGCTCTTTGTAACCCATGACATCAAAGAGGCCGTGTACCTATCCGACCGCGTCCTCGTTTTTTCCGCGCGCCCCGCGAAGGTCAAACTCGAGGTGCTCGTCGACATTCCTCGACCTCGGAGCTTGCACGTGAAACGCGAGCAGCACTTCCTCGAGCTCGAGGATAGAATCTGGACCAGTATCGAAGAAGAAGTGACCGCCGCTGCGGCGTTGAACGGCGGGATGAGAGGCTAATCGTGGCAGTTGGGACGCGCCAGCCGCAGATCAACACGCTGAATCCACCCCTGGCCCGCGCGCCGGGCGACGATGCGGTCGAGGCGCAGCTTGGCCGGCGCCGCGGGTGGCGACGGTACGAGTCGACCCTGATCGGCACGGTCAGCGTGCTTCTCGTCCTGGCGATCTGGCAGGTAGTGGCGATGCTGCGACTGGTGCCGGAGCTCTTCCTGCCGGGGCCGCTCGACATCGCCAATGCGCTCGTGAACCTCGTTCGTGGCGGCACGATCTGGCGCGACATCTCCGTCAGCGGCCAGGAGTTGATCGCCGGCTACGCGCTCTCGATCGTGGTCGGGCTGCCCATGGGGCTGCTGATGGGCTGGTATCGCCGGCTGAGCTTCGCGATCGATCCGTTCGTGAACTTCCTCTACAGCACGCCCCGCATTGCCCTGATCCCGCTGCTGATCATCTGGTTCGGCATCGGCATCGCGTCGAAGATCGCCGTCGTCTTCCTCGGCGCCGTTTTCCCGATCTTGATCAACACGCAGTCCGGCGTGCGCAATCTTGACGGCAACCTGCTGAACGTGGCGCGCTCGTACGGCGCCTCCGACGTGCAGATCTTCCGCACCGTCGCCTTGCCGGGCTCGGTGCCGTTCATTCTGAGCGGGTTGCGGCTCGGCGTCGGCCACGCTTTGATCGGCGTCGTCGTCGGCGAGCTCGTCGGCGCTACCGCCGGCATTGGGCTCATGATGTCCACGGCCGGGTCGACCTTTCAAACCTCGAAGGTCTTTGCCGGGCTGTTCATCATCGCGGGGGCTGGGCTGCTGCTGACGTATGGCATCCAGCGCATCGAGCGCCGCTTCCAGGCCTGGCGACCCTCCCCGCAATAATCGCGCCTCTCGGCTGCGACACAATTCCGCCCGCGCCGGGGCTCGGGCAGTGCCGGACGAGCTTCGCACGCAATAATGGCCGCGGACTGGCGCGGGAGCCCGTGCTAGTGGCGGAGGGGGCGCAGTGGAGATCGTCGTCGGCACGAGCGGGTGGCAATACAAGGAGTGGCGCGGCAGCTTTTACCCGCCAAAGATGAAAGAGGCGGACATGCTGGCCTTCTACGCCCAGCACCTGACCGCGGTTGAGGTCAACTACACGTTTCGCGGTGTGCTCAAGCCGTCGATCGTCGAGCGCTGGAAGAGCCAGGTGCCAGCCAGCTTCCACTTCATTCTCAAAGCGCCGCAGCAGATCACCCACTTCAAGCGACTGCGCGACGCCGCGCCGGACGTCGAGCGGCTGCTTACCGCGGCGACCCCTCTGGGGGATCAACTGGGCCCGATCCTGGTTCAGCTCCCACCCTCTATGAAAGTCGACGAGGCGCGGCTCGAGGAGTTCCTCACTGCGTTGCCCGCTGGGACGCATGCCGCACTCGAGTTTCGGCACGAGTCATGGCACACCGACGTCGTGTTCGACGCGCTGCGACGTCACAACCAGGCGCTCTGCCTCGCGGAGGCAGAGGATCTCACCACACCGCGCGTGGCCACTGCCGATTGGGGATACCTGCGATTGCGCCACGAAGAGTATGACAACGCGGCGCTGCACGAATGGCGGAATTGGGTGGCGGCCCAGGAGTGGAAAACCGCCTCGGTGTTCTTCCGCCACGAGAACGAGGCGCGCGGGCCGCGATTCGCGATCGGCTTTCAGGAGTTGGTTGCGCAGTCCTGAGTACGGAGAGCATCCTGACTGGTTCTCCTTGTGTGCTGTGCAGGACTCGAGCGGGACCGGCCCCTCCGGCCGTCGACGCTCTCCGGGCCGGACCGCATGGCGCCGGTATCATGCTGCGAAGTGCTACTGGTACTCACGTACCGCAGCAGGCGCAAGGCGGCGCTACCAGGGAGATTCCAGATGCCCACGATCGCGCCCTACGGTTCCTGGAGATCGCCGATCTCCGCCGCCCTCGTCGCCTCCGCGAACGTCGGTCTGAGTCAGGTCATGCGCGACGCCGATCAACTGTACTGGGTCGAGCAACGGCCGGCAGAAAGTGGGCGCAACGTGGTCGTGCGGCGCAGCCCCGACGGCGCAACTGCCGACGTCATCCCACCGCCGTTCAATGCCCGCACCCGCGTGCACGAGTATGGGGGCGGCGCTTACGCCGTGGCCGAGGGCGTCGTCTACTTCGCGAACTTCGCCGACCAGCGCCTCTGGCGGGCGCGGCCAGGCGAAGTCCCCGAAGCGCTCACCGCTGAGGGTCCATTTCGCTATGCGGATCTCGAGATCGACGACCGCCGAGCGCTGATCTATTGCGTGCGCGAGGACCACGCTGACCCCACGCGAGAGCCTCTCAATACGCTGGTCCAGGTCTCGATGCGCGACGGCGAGGTTCGTGTCATTGCGGAGGGCTACGATTTCTATGCGAGCCCACGTCGCAGCCGAGACGGTCGCCAGCTCGCGTGGCTGGCATGGCGCCATCCGCACATGCCGTGGGACAGCACCGAGCTCTTCGTGGCGGACGTGCGTGACGACGGGACGCTCGGGGAGGCGCGCCTCATTGCCGGTGGGCCGGCCGAATCGGTGCAGCAGCCTATGTGGGCGCCTGACAATGCGCTCTGGCTCATCTCCGACCGCTCGGGCTGGTGGAATCTCTATCGCCTGGATGGTGACAGCCTCGAGCCCATCTGTCAGATGGCCGCTGAGTTTGGGGTACCGGCGTGGGTGTTCGGGCAAACGACGTACGGTTTCGTCGACGATCGAGCAGTGCTCGTGGCGTACCACGAACCCGGCAGATGGCGGCTCGGTTTGGTGGATGCGACGAGCGCCCAATTGGTGCCCCTGGACACGCCATACTCGAGCGTCAGCTCACTCTGTACCGCGGGAGGCCGCACGTGGTTCGTCGGCGCGTCGCCCACGGAGTCACCGGCCATCGTCGAGTTGGACATTGCCAGGGGCGCGACGAGCGTGCTGCATCGGGCGGGTGGGACGCGCATCGATCCTGGGTATCTCTCGCAGCCGCGCTTGATCGAATTCGCCAGCGGAAACGGCCAGACCGCATATGCGTTCTATTACGTGCCAGCCAACAGCGACTTCCAGGCGCCCGCGGGCGAGCTGTCGCCGCTGCTGGTGATGTGCCATGGCGGCCCGACCTCGGCGACCTCGACGGCGTTGCGGCTCAGCATCCAGTACTGGACGAGTCGGGGAATCGGCGTTCTCGACGTGGACTATGGCGGCAGCACCGGCTACGGTCGAGCGTATCGGGAGCGGCTGCGAGGCAATTGGGGCATCGTGGATGTGGACGACTGCACGAATGGCGCGCGCCATCTCGCGCGACTCGGCGAGGTGGACGGGGATCGGCTGGCGATGACCGGCGGCAGTGCTGGCGGCTACACGACGTTGGCGGCGCTGACGTTCCGCGACGTCTTTAAGGCGGGCGCGAGTCATTATGGCATCGGCGATCTCAGCGCGCTCGCCGACGATACCCACAAGTTCGAGTCGCGCTATCTGGACAGTCTCGTCGGTCCCTATCCGGATTGCCGCGATCTGTACGAGGAGCGGTCGCCGCTGCAGCACGTTGACCGCCTTGCGACGCCGGCGATCTTCTTTCAGGGGATGGACGACAAGATTGTCCCGCCGGATCAGGCCGAGCGGATGGTTGCGGCGCTGCGTGCCAGGGGCGTGCCAGTGGCGTATCTGCCCTTTGAAGGCGAGCAGCACGGTTTTCGCCGCGCGGAAAATATTCAGCGCGCGCTCGAAGCCGAGCTGTATTTCTACTCGCGCATCTTCGGCTTCGAGCTCGCCGACTCGGTCGCTCCCGTGGCCATCGAGAACCTGTCAGACGCGTAAGCACCCCCATTTAGTCCCGGTATGAGGCATCCTCGCGATCCAGCATGCGCAGCAGCCCTGGCCAGGCACGCTCCTCGCTCCTTCCCGTCCGCCCGGATTCAGGGATCGGTCGGGATCCCGCGGCTCGCTCCGGGTTTCGACCCAGGGTTGGCATGACGATCGGTTGGCCTGTCGACTGCGCGAGCACCTGGAACTGGCAGGCTTTCTCGAGATAGTAGGCCGCCACGAACGCCTCGCCGACCGTCTTCCCGGCCGTAATCAGGCCATGGTTGCGCAACAGCATCACGGACTTGTCGCCGAAATCCTCAGCGAGGAGCTCGCACTCGACCGGGTCTACCGCGGCGCGGCCGTAATCGTGGTAGGCCACGATTCCCTGGAAGCGCATTGCTGCCTGTGATGCCGGTAGCAGCCCGCATTCGATCATCGACACCGCCGTTGCGTACGGCGTGTGGGTATGGAATACACAGTTCACGTCGGGCCGGGCACGCTGGATTGCGCCATGGATGGCAGCGCCGGCGGCGTTCACGGGCCACTCGCTCTCGCCGACGATCTCGCCAGCATGATCGACCTTTACCAGGCTAGAAGCGGTGATCTCGTCGAAGAACAGGCCGTGCGGGTTCAGCAGGTAGGTCGACGGCTGGCCGGGCACCCGCATTGAGATGTGGGTGTTGATGAGCTCGCTCATGCCGAACTTGTCGGCCAGGCGATAAGCGGCCGCCAGTTGGATGCGGATCTCCCGCTCGGCAGCGTCCGCTTCCTGTTCAGCATCATCGGCAGGCCGGATTCTCGCCTCAACCATGGCCGCGCACCTCCATCGCTAGTCCGGCCATCATACTGCCGTTCGAGCGCAATTCCGGTGATACGTGTGAACGTCGCGACAATTCGCGTGCGCACGGAATGCGCAGGGTGGAAAATCATCCGGATGCTCGCCCGGCTACTGGTTGGAGTGAGTGGAGCTGGTCCGGTGCAGGAGTACGCGGCGGCTAGCCGCGGCCGCACATCGGTGGCGGCTGAGGGAGTGCAGTGCAGCAATGGGAATACCGGGGTCTCGACGCCATCAAGACCTACCTGGAGAGCGAGGAGCGCGGCGCATTTGGGCGTAAAGGCCAGTTGCGCTGGATCGTCAAGGTGGCGCGAAGTGCCAAGGAGGAGCAGGTCTTGCTCGAGGATTACCTTCGGGAGTTGGGCGAAGAGGGCTGGGAGATGGTCGCAGTGCTCGACCTGACAGTTCCCGGTCTGGAGAAGCGCGAGTTCCACTTCAAGCGACCGGTGGCCTAGGTCCGGCGTTTGACTCGCCAGCGCCGGGCTCCTGGCTGGCCGTGGCCAGCCGCGCGCTGTTGCGCACGTGGTCCAGCGACTCGCGTGCCATGAAGGTAATGAGCAGCCCGGAGACGAGTTGGAGTGGGACGAACGCCCAGAACGCGGCAGATGGGCTTGCCAGGTCGGCGATGGTGCCTCCCATTGCCGGTCCCATGATGCCGCCCATATCGCCGAACAGTCGCCGCAACGCTTGCAAGCGCGCCCGCGCATGGTCGGGAATGACGTCATAGGTGTACGTGGCCATTGTGCCGAGGGCGAGCCCGGTGGCGACTCCCATAAGGGCAGCCAGGATCGAGAGGGGCACGACGCCAGTGGCGAGCGGGAACGCGAGGAACACGAAGGTGGCAATAAAGGTGCTGGGCACCACGACTGCCTTCCGGCCGCGCGAGTCCGAGAGCACCCCTGTCGGCGCAATCATCAGGACGTTGACCAGCCCGTAGATTCCGAAAAGGGTGCCTACCACCGTGGAGCTGAACCCGAGTTGCAAGCCAACGTAGAGGGGCAGCAGACTGTTGATCAGCGCGCCGCGCATCATCGCGACGAAGGTATTGAAGATCAGCACCACGTACGTCGTCCGAAAGTAGGGCTCGACCTCGCTCACTCGACCGACGTTGAAGAGCGAGCGCGGCGCCGATCGGCGTGGATGCGCCGTTTCGCGGATGCGGAGCGACACCAGGAGCGTGCAGACGCCCATCAGGGCGTACACCCAGAACACGGCTCGAAAACCGAGCAAGTCGGTGACGATTCCGCCGAGCACCGGCCCCACGGCCACGCCGACCGAGCTCATCCCCATAAAGCCGCTCATCATGCGGCCTCGTTGCTCCGGGCGCACTACGTCGACTGCGGTGACCTCGCGGGCGACCTGCCACGCACTGCTGCCAGTACCGGTCAGGAATTGCGCGACCAGCAACAACGGAAATACGGGCGCGACCGCAGTGAGCGCCGAGCCCGAAGCGACGATGAGTGGGCCGGTCACGAGCACCGGCTTGCGCCCGAATCGATCCAGGAGATACCCCGCCGGCAGCAAGGCGACGAACCGGCCCAGGATGCCCGCGGTGACAAGCTGCGCCGCCAGACCGGCCGACACGTCGAACGTCGCCGCCAGCGCGGGGATCGTGGGCACTACCATGCCCTGGCCGAGACTCATGACCATGGCAGGGCCATACAACCCGAGGAGCACCTGCGCGGTGTCGCTGAGTCGCAGCCTCAGGGGCACGTCATAGGACCGTGCAGCACGCTTCTAGAGAATCCCAACCACGTCGGTGCAGAACACCAGGTCTTCCTGGCCAACCCGGTCCGGCTCGCGCGGATACTCGAGAAAGCGCACGTACACCCACTGACCGTCCTGGGGGTTCGCCGTAACCTCGGCGATGCCGCCACCGCGCAGCCGCACCCTGGTGCCATTGGCCAGGTTCTGGATCATCACGGCGTCGTTGATGGACATCTGGTCCACGGCTCGTGGCTGCGTGGGTTGCTCCTGAGCGGCATGCTCCCCACTTGTTTGGTCCATGATCGTATCCCCCGGGAGTGCTATTTGTAGCGCCACGTCTGAATGTCGGTGTACCCATACTTGGGGCCCACAAGGCTAGACGGGAAGCCGGTAATCAGATAGCCATAGTAGAGCGGCATGCCGGCGACCTTGTCGCTCAGCAGCTTCATCGCTTGAATGTGGGCGTTACTGCGCTCACGACTGTCGAGGGCGGTGAGAAAAGTGGACCACAGGCGGTCGTACTCGGGATCGGAGAAGCACCCTCGATTGGAGCCAACCCACGCGCGTTCTGCTCGTGCGCACCCGCTGGTGGCGTGATGTACGCCCGGCTGGTCGGCGTTGGTCTGCTCGATACGGAACGCCGGATAGGTCGAGACGAGCTCCAGGTCGCGCTGCTGCGCGGGCGTAATCGTGCGCAGCGGGGTATCGATGCCCGCGCGCTTCCAGCTATCGTGGATGAGGAGAGCCTCCTTCTCGCCCTGGCCGGAGAAGGCTGCAAGCTCGGGTGCGAAGCGGAGGCCGTCCTTACTGTAAAAACCCTCCCCATCCTTCCGAAAGCCAGCGTCCGTCATCAACTGATCAGTTCGCCGCAGGTCGAGCGGGTACTTGGTCAGCACCTTGTCTAGCTCACCGTAGTAGGGGGAGAGCGGCGAGAGAAACGTGTTGGCGATGCCCGGCTCGCCGTCGATCATCGCGTCAACGAGGGACTGCTTGTCGATGGCGTGCGCGAGTGCCTGCCGCACGCGCAGGTCCTGCACCGCCGGTGGACTTGCCACCTCAGCCTTGTATTGGATCTGCACGTAGCGAATCTTGACCGGGTTGTACGCGATGGTCCCCTCGCCGCTTGCGGTCCACTGTCGCTTGAGGACCAGCGCCTGCTCGAACTCGAGCGCGGTGCTGTCCACATACTGCACCCCGCCTGAGAGCACGTTGGCCACCAGAGTATTGGAGTCGGCGATCCAGATCAGCTTGAGCCGGCTGATCTTGGGGCGGCCGAATACGTAGTCGTCGAACGCTACGCCTTCGATGAACGAGCCGGGCTCGCGTTTGTCCATCCGGTACGGACCGAGCCCGACGTACTCGCTCGTCCAATAGGGCAATGCCGCGAACGCCTCGGAGTCGAGCCTCTCAAAGGGTGCGCCCAGGATGTGGCGGGGGAGTGCGGGTACGGTGCCGTCATCCTCGGCTGCCGTTGGGTATGGGCCTTTCCAGTGGATCACTACAGTCCGCGGGTCGGGGGCCGTGACGTCGTCGATGAAGCCGCCCGCGAGCCGGGCGCCGTCGAACTGCGGTAAGCGATAAACCTGGAAACCGAAAACGAAATCGTCGGCGGTGAGCGGGGTGCCGTCATGCCATTTGAGGTTCGGGCGCAGGCGCCACGTGGTCTCCATGCGCCCTTCCGGCAGCACCTTCCACGTGTCCGTGTCGAGCTGCGGAAATGCTTCGGCGAGCTGCAGCTCAGTCGGGGTCCCCTGGCCGGCGGTCATCGTGAGCCCGGCGTCAAAGAGCACGGGGCCGGTACTGCCGGGTGCGGTGCTTTGCAGCCCGCGCTTCGAGATGTACACCGGCTCGTTCCGCGTGGCGAAGACGAGGGTGCGCGTGTCGTCCGGGCTGGTCGCCGCGGGAGCCTGGCTCTGGGGCGCGACGCTCGGCGCCGCAGGGCCGCACGCGGACGCCAGCAACGCCAGGGCAGTCAGAAAGCAAACGCGGAAGTTCCCCATAGCTGTGCTCCTCCTCTGCGAGGTTGGCAGTCGTTGCCCGTTCAATGCCTGCTTGCCATCCTGAATCCCGACCAAAGCGAAGGACCAAATACAGCCAGGCCGGACGCCCACGGTTCCTCGCCTGCCGATCCAGAATGACCAGTCACTCATTTTGCTCTAGAAGAAAACGGTGATGTTCTTGGCTAGCAAGACGTTCTGGTCGAGGATCACGGTGCGCTTGGCAATCTTCCAACCAGTCTCGGCGTCGCGTCGCAGCGTGTCCTCGCGCTTGCCGACAAAGAGGTCTACTTCGTCCTGCAGGCGATTGCGGTACACGAGGAAGCGGCTCTTCACCTTGACCTCGTCGCCCTCCACGGCCAGCAACTCGACGTTGGAGACCATGTGGCACACGCGGGAGAGTGGCTCCTCCGCCCAGTGGAGCCCCGTGTTGATCTGGCGCACGCGCCCGGCGAGGGTCGCCTTGCCTTCGTCGAACCACGAGATCTCGGATTCCGGATCGCTGTTCTCGCGGGCTTGCTCGCCGAACTTGACGTTGCGCCGCTGCGGCACGTGGTAGTGAATGTCATCGGCGATGAGTTCGATCCATTCGCTGAACCGTCGCTCATCGAGGAGCTCCGCCTCGCGGTAGAGGAAGCGCTCGATCTCATGCAGGAGCAAGAGCTGCTCCAGGGCGGCCTGCGTATCAACTGCCATCGTTCTCGTCATTCCTCGATGCGTGATTGCCGATGGGTTTCGAAGCCTCGCGCGTCGCTACTTCTTCACCGGGAAGAGCTCGTCCCAGCTACCGGCCTCCATGAACTCGACCCAACGCTTCAGGCGGGCCCGCTGGTTCTCCTCCCCGATCCGGTAGTTCAGCGTGATGCCCGGGACCCGATCGTCCGTGTGGGCATGGCCCACGCCATTCTGGAAGTTGTAGGGCAAGCGGCGCGCCATCATTCCCAGACTCGCAGGGTACGCGTAATTCCAGTTCTCCATATCGTCCGCTTCGGTCATGCCGCCGGGGCCGCAGTACCGCATCGCGTACCGCCGCACCGCGTCCTTGACCAGCTTGGGTGCGCCCCGGTCGACCGTGTACAGGCGCCAGCTCTCCGTCATGCCGACGCCCTGTGGGTGCCAAACAAGAATCCGGGTGCCACCACAGATGACGTTCGGGAAGACGCAGCCCGAGGCGCCGTGGAGATACTGGCCGTCGTACTTCTGGGCCTTCTTCGCGTGCATCTCGCGGTAGTAGTCGTCGACACCCGGTACGGTCTGCCAGGTGTTTACGTAGGGGCCGACGCCTGGCTTCTCGTAGAGCCGGCCGTGGCCGCTGTGGCCGAGCTCCGGAACGGCAAACTCCTCTTCCGTGGAGGGCCAGCGTTCGCCCATGCCGTGGCGGTCGCCGCCGTTGGCTTCGCCCTGCGGGCCATATGCCGCGACGGTGGTGGAGCGGTGGGTCGTCGCGCCGTGCGCATGGTCGCCCAGGAAGCTGAAACCGGGGAACTTCCAGTTGGTGGGCAGACGCCATTTCTGGACCGGGTTGAAGAGCTCCAGGCCATTGTCGCTGCCGTCCGATCCTTCAAAGGAGCGGCGGACGCTCGGACCCCATACACCGAGGTAATCCTCGAAGCGGGGCGCCTTCGGGTCCCAGGTTGCCCAGATCGACCCATAATAGTTGGTCATCTGGGCCACTTCGTGGAGGCCCCAGGCGCTCTTGTCCAGCTCTCGGTGGTAGGCGTTGTCGAAGTTCGGCACGCCGACCAGCCGGCCATCGGTGTCATAGCTCCAGCCGTGGAAGGTGCAGGTAAAGAGGAGCGTATTGCCGTCGTCGTAGCGACACACCTTCATACCGCGGTGGCGGCAGGTGTTCAGGAAGACGTGGATCTGGTTTTTGCGATCGCGCACGAGCAGCACGTGCTCCTCGCCCATGCGGGACTGCACGAAGTCGCCGGGGTTGGGGATCTGCGACTCGTGGCCGATGAAGAGCCAGGCTCGCCCGAACACCTGCTCCAGCTCTTGCTGATAGATCTCTTCGTTGACGTAGATCTCGCGGCTGACGAGCCCGTGCTCGAGGTCGACGAGGCTCCGGAGGGACCGGTCGTTGCGGGAGGGAACGATCTCAACCATGGCATGTCCTCTCTGGGTCGGCGCCGGAGGGCCCGCGGCTGATTCAGGACGATCGGCTCGTCGGAGCGCCGCGGGGCCTCGGCCGGAATGGCCCAGTATACGCCTGCGGCCGTCGCGTGCCGACCTCGTCTCAAACTCGCATCCGGAACACGAGGATGGCACAATACCACGCTTGCGGCACGCGAGGGACGTGGCGCGCTCTGCACATCTAAAGGTCCCGCAATCGTTAGAAGGGGTGGATGCATCATGGTGGACGAAGCCGTCATCGCGAGGGCCAGGGACCACTTTGCCAGGCTGGTCGAGGAGCAGCTCGCACGCGTTGAACGGCTCAAGCACGAGCCGGATTGGTTCGACTACCAGCATGCGCCCCACATCGCGATCGGCGTCTGCGGCGGCGATGGCATTGGCCCATTCATCAGCGCGGAAGCGGTGCGCGTCCTGGAGCACGTGCTGGCGCCGGAGGTCACGAGCGGGAAGATCGAGTTCAGAACGATCGAAGGACTGACCATCGAGAACCGTGCGGCGCAGAACAAGGCGATTCCTGACGACGTGCTCGCTGCGTTGCGCCAGTGTCAGGCCGTGCTCAAAGGACCCACGACGACGCCCCAGCGAGGGGACCCGTGGCCGAACATCGAGTCCGCCAACGTCGCAATGCGGCGCGAGTTGGACCTGTTTGCCAACGTGCGTCCGGTGCGGGTGCCTGCGCAGGGAATCAACTGGATGTTCTTCCGGGAGAACACCGAAGGCGCCTACATTCTGGGAAGCCACGGCGTTCGACTCACCGACGACCTCGTGTTCGACTTCACGGTAGTGACGATGCAGGGCAGCGAGCGTCTGCTGCGTCTGGCCTTCGATTACGCGCGCAAGACTGGACTGAACAAGGTTACCGTGGTCCATAAGGCGAACATCATCAAACTGTCGGACGGCATGTTCCTGGACGTCGCGCGCGACGTCGCCAAGGATTATCCCGAGGTCGAGTGGGACGACTGGATCGTGGACATCATGTCTGCGAAGCTCATCGACCCCCAACGCCGTACTGCGTTCAAGGTAGTCGCCTTGCCGAACCTCTACGGTGACATCCTCACGGATGAGGCGGCTGAGTTTCAGGGTGGCGTGGGCACCGCTGGCAGCGCCAACATTGGCAAGCAAAACGCCATGTTCGAGGCGATCCACGGGAGCGCGCCCCGTATGGTTGCGGAGGGTCGAGCGCAGTACGCCAACCCGACGAGCATGATCGTGGCGGGCAAGATGATGCTCGAGCACATGGGCTACACCGACCGGGCGAAGAAGCTGGACATGGCGCTCGACATCTGCGGCCAGTATGAGAAGCGCTTGGTCATGACCAGCCGGCCGGGCGGGTCTAACGGAACTGACTACGCGAACTACGTAATCGAGACGTTTGACGATCCCAAGCTCGAGGAGCGGTGGCAGCAGTTCGTCAAAACCACAGGCTAGCGAGGCTACGGGCCTTCTCGACACAGTGTGGGTCCGCCCCGGCATGCCGGGGCGGACC
>JAXDLH010000468.1:0-3248 GCA_034666705.1 Chloroflexota bacterium | reverse complement strand
TGCTGGTCCCAGCAAGGCTCGCGGCGGGGGACGAGCCCCCGCCCTACCGGCAAACTGGTGACCAACTTCTCACGTGTTGTACTCGTGCCTTGCCAGGGTCATTCTGAAGGCCGCAGCCTGAAGAAGCCGAGTCTGGTGGAGATCCGAAGCACGAATGGGCAATGCGCATGATCGGAGCCTTGGCGTGGGGTCCGTCGGTCCGGCAGGGCGAGCGCTTGTCCTTCGCCGCATCGCCCCGCACCACCAGCGCCGGGCAGGAGGGGACAAGCCCCTCCCCCTACCGGACGAAGGCCATGCCCGGAGGAACTGACCCACGAGACGAGGCGATTCTCACATTCGGAGAAGAGCGTCCGTATCTACGACGCGTTGACCGTGAGGGTGCCCTGCATGCCGAGCTGTTGGTGACCGGGCTGGGAACAATAGAACTGGTAGGTGCCGGCGGCAGGCGTGAACGTGCCCGTCGCGGGCTGACCGGGCTGAGCGATGATCTGAACCTTCTGTCCGCCGATCGCATCGATCGTCAGGTCGTGCACCTGGGTGCCGTTATTGCGCAGGGTAAGCGTCACCGGTTGCCCCGCCTTCACAGTGGCAGTTGCCGGGGTAAAGGTGTACTCGGCCGCGGCGACGCTCACCGTCTGGGCGCCTCCACCAGCCGCTCCGCCGCCGCTCGCCGCACCTCCAGAGCAGGCGCTGAGGGTCAAGGTGATCGCCGCCAGCAGGACTCCGCCGAGACGAAATGGCACACGCATACCGTCCTCCTATCGTCAAAATCGGAACGAAGAACTGTACCCCTATGCGCCTCTTCGTGTCCCGTCGGGGCACCGACACCGGCGTTATGGGTTAGCAGCCTGGGGCGGTTGGAGCCGCGGCGACGGTGTCGGCGGAGGCAGATGCTGCACTCGGGGCTGTCGTGGCCACGGCCGGCGCTGTGGAGGCGGCGAGCGCCGGGGCACTCGGTGCCGCTGCAGCGGTCGCGGCCGTGGCGGCAGCCGTGGCGGACGCCGCCTGCTCGTGCGGATCAACCGTGCGCGGGTCGTAAAAGACCTGCGCCACGAGCCGCTGCAAGGACGCTCGATTCGGCAAAATCGCTTGCTCACCGTCCGGGGCAATGTAGTCGCTCACGGCGTCCCCCTCGATGACCCGGCTACCGATATCCTGCGGTTGGATCTCGGTGGCGAGGCGGGCGAGCGAGAGCACATCCGAGAACGGAATATCTGTTTCAACGGCGTCGGAGAGCTGGGTGAGTAACTGCGGCAGGTGGAGCAGCATGTCGAGGCGCGTGCCACGCGCGCGGATTGCCGTGAGCACCTGCTGCTGCCGGTGCATGCGCCCAAAGTCCGAGTCTGCATGGCGCGAGCGCGCGTATTCGAGCGCGGTCTCGCCATCGAAGTGTTGCGGACCAGCGGGAATCACGACCCGTTTGATGCCATAGTCGTCGGTCGGATACTCATTGTCGATCAGCGTCCTCGGCACACACACGTCGATACCGTCGACGGTGTTCACGATCTGGCGGAAGCCATCGAAATTCACCCGGGCATAGTAGTCGACGTGAACGCCGATATTCCGCTCAATGGTCGCGCGCATGAGTGCCACCCCGCCGCCGGGGTACTTGTAGTAGTCGCCGTAGAAATTCGCCGTGGTGAGCTTCGCGTTGAAGGCGCTGTTGGGCAGCGGGATCTGCACCCAGAGGTCACGGGGCAGGCTGAACAACGTGGCCGTCCGATGGACCGGATCGATCGTCACGATAATGTCGGAGTCGCTGCGCGTTGGATCACCCCGCTCCCGCTCATCGGGCCGCTGGTCGATACCCATCAACAGGATGTTGATGCGGTCGGTACCGCTCCACTCTGGCACGTGGCTCCACGGCGACACCGCCTGGATGACCGCCGTCTTGCCGCTTCCGAAACCGTCGAGGAAAGGCAGGCTGATCGGCGAAAGACCCACATCGGTCGAGTCGGCGTGGGCCAGCGTGGCGCGAAGCCCTGGGAGCATGACGGAAGCACCCACTGCGAAGCCGAGCACCACGTACGTGCAATAGGTGGCCATCGCGAGCACGCGAAGCCATACGCGCCGAGTTGGGCGTCGACCAGGCAAGACGATGGATGGAGCAGCTACTGCTCGACCTCCGCGCGCGGGTTGTGAGCCAGTTCAGTTACGTGCAGCGTCTCTAGAGAGATGGCACAATCCCCAGGCTGCACTGATAGTCCGCCCGAGACGCGCAATCCCTCGGCAAGTGGGGACGGCAGCGATCCCGGCCTGCAATGACGTACTCAGGTGTTTCAGAGCGCAACGATTGTATCAGTCGAGCGGTGAGGCTGCATCGCCTCGCGCTCCGGAGTACCGGATGAATATCCTGGGCATCGGCCCCCTCGAGCTGCTCCTGATCCTCGGGTTAGCGCTAGTCGTCTTCGGGCCGGAGCGGCTGCCGGAGCTGGCGCGCCAGGCGGGACGCATCTATGCGGAGCTGCGCCGCGTGAGCAATGAGGTGACGGGCGAGATCCAGCGCGGGCTCCAGATCGACGATTCACCGGGCCCCACGATTCGGCCGCCGACCGCCCCGACCTACCAGCCGCCGGCGTCGACACAGACGTATACGCCCCCGCCCGCGCGGCCGGCGAGCCCCTCAGCCCACGGCGACCGCACCGACGTCGAGCCACCGTACTAACAGCCCACCCGCCCAGGCGAGTGGACTGAGACCCGCCTCGCCCCGGCGACCGGCGTCCTGGTCATCCTTGAGGCCCGCAGGCCGAAGGATCCGTAACCTTGATATTGGGGTCACGGATCCTTCGCTTCGCTCAAAGATGACCAGAAACCCCTATGTACTGGCGCGGATGAGCCATCGGGCCCCCTACATGAGCAGCAGGTGAGCAGCATTTGGGCTGGAAATTGAGCGCCAGAAAGCGCGAGTCTGCACTCGGACGCCACTCGCACGCCGTGGCGCTGGCCAATCCATCTCGCGAACCGAGAAACGATGGAGGACTCGTACTGATGGCAATTCCAGCTCTCTCGACTGAAGACCGGGCGCTCGTCGATGGTTTCATGACTCGCCGGGGCCTGCTGCGCGGCGTAGGCGCCGCGGGCGTCGCCCTCAGCTTGTTCGGCTTCACGAAGACGAAGGCGATCCAGGCGCAGCAGTTGACCGGTAACTCGCTGTATGACCAACTCGGTGGGCTGGTCGGCATTACCGCGGTCATCAACACGTTCACGGGCAATCTGGTCGCCGATGACCGCATCTCGCAATTCTTTAC
>JAXDLH010000467.1:0-7606 GCA_034666705.1 Chloroflexota bacterium | reverse complement strand
CTCGAGCGCATCTTCATGGGCCATGCGCACTTCTATGGCCCGGATGACGCCGCAGCCCGTCGGGCCGGGTTCGGACCAGACCCGCTCTCGGCCAATTTCTCACCCGAGTACCTCGCGGCGGCGTTCGCCCGCAAGCCGAAGCAACCGGTGAAGGCGATCTTGATGGATCAGAGCCAGGTCGCGGGGATTGGCAATGCCTACTCGGACGAGATTCTCGTCCGCGCGAAGATCTATCCGTTGCGACCTGCTGGCTCGTTGACGAGCGACGAGATCCTCCGCGTGGTCAATGCGGCGCGCGAGGTGCTGGAGCGCTCGGTATCCATGGGCGGCGACAACGACTACACCGATCTGTTCGGCGCTCCCGGTTGCTTCTCGACGACCGTGCACAGTCAGGCGGTCTGCCAGGACTGTGGCGGGGTCGTGCGACAGGTCAAGGGTGGTGGCCGGACGACCTACTACTGCGAGTCGTGCCAGCCAATCCCGTGATATGCGAGCCTTCGCATTACGTTATGTCAATTAATGGAGTGTAGTCTGGTATCATCTCCCTGCGTTTCGACGCACAAGGAGTGTGCCCAGAATGGCCGTAACCGCTGAGCAGGTTCTCGACGCACTCAAAGTAGTGCAGGATCCCGACCTGCATCGGGACATCGTCTCCCTTGGATTCATCCAGAATCTCAAGATCGACGATAACCGGGTCGCATTCGACGTCGTACTGACCACGCCCGCGTGTCCGGCCAAAGATGCCCTCCACGATCAGGCGCGCTCCGTCGTCCTCGCACTGCCCGGTGTGAGCGACGTGAACGTCAAGATGTCGTCGAACGTCGCCTCCAGCCGCAAAGAGGCACCGGCGGCGCTGATTCCGAAGGTCCGCAACGTCGTCGCCGTCGCCAGCGGCAAGGGTGGAGTCGGTAAGTCCACGGTCTCCACGAACCTTGCCCTCGCGCTTGCCCAGAGCGGCGCCAGCGTTGGTCTGGTCGACGCCGATATCTACGGCCCGAACATTCCGCTGATGATGGGGCTGCGTGAGAAGCCGCAACTGTACGGCAACGAAGAAAACAAGATCGTTCCGGTGGTCCGCTTCGGTATCAAGCTGATGTCGATCGGCTTCTTCATCAGCGACGACGACAGCCCGGTCATCTGGCGTGGGCCGATGGTCCATGGGGCGATCAATCAGTTTCTGCGTGACGTCGAATGGGGCGAGCTGGACTATCTCGTCGTCGACCTGCCGCCCGGCACCGGGGACGCACCGCTCTCGCTCGCCCAGCTCGTGCCGGTCGCAGGGGTCGTCATCGTCACGACCCCGCAAGACGTGGCCCTGCAAGACGTCGTCAAGGGTGTCGCGATGTTCGACAAGCTCGGGGTGCCGATTGTCGGCGTGATCGAGAACATGAGCTTCTTTGCCTGCCCGCATTGCGGCGAGGTCACCGAGATCTTCGGCCACGGCGGCGGGGAGCACGTCAGCAAGAAGTACGGTATTCCGCTGCTCGGGCGCATCCCGCTCGACGTGCGCATCCGTGCGGGCGGCGATGAGGGCACCCCGGTGGTGATCTCAGCAGCCGACTCAGCGCTGGCGAAGGCGTTCCATGAGGCAGCCGAGCAAACCGCCGCGCGCATCAGCATTCTGGCGCTCGAGACCGAGGAAGAGGAGAAGCACGCCAATGCCGTGCCGCTGCCCTTCTTCGGCAAGCTCCCCGGCAAGGCGTAGCGGACACACCCGGCGCGAGGTCCAGAACGACTGGAGCGGTGGTGCCGTTGTGCCCGCCCGCGACTCGCAACGGAGCGAAGGGGTGCAAATCGTGAAGGCGGGGTGGGGGAGCAGCGTCGACGATGACGACCGTGTGGGCTTTACCCACCTGTTGCAGGCGGACAGACACCTAGACCTGCCCTTGCACACCGCCTCGTACGCGCACGTTCCGGTGCCCTGTGCCTGAACAGGCAGTCCTGACCCTTGGGTGGGCCGTGCTCGGCTGGCTGATCGGCATTGGGCTCAACCGCTTGATCTACCAGATCCCGCGCGACCGGCCCGCGCTCGGCCAACCGACGTGCGAGCATTGCGGTGCGTCCATTGCAGCGATCCGCCTCCGCTGGAGCACCTGCTGCCCCTCATGCGGCAAGCCAACGGGCTATGATCGCGTGGAGTGGCCGCTCGCCGTGCTCTTCGCCCTCTTCGCGCTCTGGTTCGGTCCCACGGGCTCGTTGCTCGCCCACAGCCTCTACCTGATCTCGCTTACCCTGATCGCAGTGATCGATTTGCGCCACCGCTTCGTATACACCATGATCAGCTTGCCGACACTGATCGTGGCGCTGGTCGCGTCGCCAACTCTCGCGGGGCTCGGGCTCGTGCCCACGATTCTCGGGTGTCTGCTGGCTGCTGGCGTATTTCTGGTCTTCTACGTAGTTGGCCGCATCATGTATCGTGGCACGGAGCCAATGGGCACGGGGGATATCACCATTGCGGCGATCATCGGCGCGATGGTTGGCTTTCCACGAGTCATCAGCGCACTCTTCGTGGGGAGCCTGGCAAGCGCATTGTTCGGAATCGGGGCCGTCCTCGTTCGCCGCAGCGGGCGGCGAACGTTCATTCCGTACGGTCCGGGGCTCTGCATCGGCGCGCTCGTCGCATTCTTCGTGGGGCCCTGAGCCACTCCAATGCAACGAACCCAAGTCCGACAACGTTCCCGGGAATGAGGCCCGCATCAGGAGGTTGCCGTGTATCCGATGACTCCTCCACCACCCGCCTTCGGCTCGGCCGCCCGCGCGGAGAAGCGTGGGTTCCAGCCGCGTGAGCTGCTCAGCGTCGAGGACACCGGGCTCAACCCGCAGTTCCTCGCCGACCTCGCGCTCAAGACGGTCTACTTTTCCAGCACAGTCACCGGTCACGATCTGGCGCAGAAGCTGCGACTCCCATACGTTGGCGTGGTTGAGCGCATCCTCGATGCGCTTAAGCGCGATATGTATATCGAGGTTCGCAGCGGGAACTCGCTGACGTCGGCCAGCTACAGCTTCGCCGTGACCGCGAAGGGCGCCGCGCGCTCAGTCGAACTCGTAGAGCGGTCCTCGTACATCGGTCCGGCGCCGGTCACGCTTACCGAGTACTGGGAGGCGGTGAAGGCGCAAACGATCCAGGATGTGAGCGTCACCCGCAAGGCCATTCGCGAGATATTCCAACACCTGGTGATCAGCGAGCGGTTCCTCAACCAGCTCGGCCCCGCCATCAACTCGGCCAAGTCGATCTTTCTCTTCGGACCGCCCGGCAACGGAAAAACCACGCTCGCCGAGACCGCCTCGAAGCTGCTCGGCGGGGCGGTCTATGTGCCGCATGCGCTCGAATACGACGGCCAGGTCATCAAAGTCTACGACTCGATCTTTCACGCCGCGCTCGACAACGACGACCAGAAGGTCGATACGACCGATCGTCGCTGGGTACGCTCGCGGCGACCGGTCGTGATCGTCGGCGGGGAACTCACGCTGGAGTCGCTCGACCTGGTGTACTCGGAGGGCAGCAAGTACTACGAGGCGCCGTTCCAGCTCAAAGCTAACTGTGGCATGTTCCTCATCGACGACTTCGGCCGCCAGCAAGTCTCCCCGCGCGACCTCCTGAATCGCTGGATCGTGCCCCTCGAGAAGCACGAAGACTACCTGAACTTGCGCAGCGGCCAGGAGATCACCGTGCCCTTCGATCAGCTGATCATTTTCTCCACGAACCTCGAGCCGGCCAGCCTGGTTGACGAGGCGTTCCTGCGGCGCATTCGCTACAAGATCGAGGTCCCGAACCCCTCCATCGAGGAGTACGAGGAGATCTTCCGTCGCATCTGCGACGCTCGCGGGGTTCCCTATGACTACGCCGCGGTGGAGCTCGTGCTCGACTACTACGATCGCCGAGGTATCGAGCCACGCTGCGTGCATCCGCGCGACCTCGTCGAGCAGATTATCGACATCGCCGAGTATCTCGAGCAGCCCGCGACCCTGTCGGCTGAGCTCCTCGAGGCGGCGTGCGATAGTTATTTCGTACGACTCTGATCCACGAGGCCCGCAATGCGTCCGTCTGACCTGCGATCACGCGACCTCCTCTCGGAGTACGCCGCGAAGTCTCTCGTCCGCGTGGAGCTCTTCACGCGGAGTTATCACGTGAGTGGCGACGTGGAGGTCAATCGCTGGCGGCTGGCCGACGTGCTGAACGACACTGTTCATCCGTTCGTCTTGATGCAGCACGCGGTGCGCGAGCCCCTCGTACGCAATGGCTCCGATGAGCTGGCGCGCGCCGCGACGATCCTGCAGATCACGAAGCAGGCAGTGATCTTCGCCATTCCCCATGAGGCGCCAGAGCTAGCCACCGCCCGCCAGCAGTACCTCGCCGGCCTCTACGCGGAGCGCCGCATCGCCGCAGCCACGATGCTCGTCCCGCCATTTGAGATTCGCGGCACGGTCCACCTCCGGCGCCTGTCACAGGTGCGCCAGGCCCTGGAAGATATCCCCGCCGAATTCGTGCCCATGACGCACGTCGACGTCATCTATCTGCCGGACCCGAAGCTGCGCTTCAATGCCGAGCTAGCGGTCGTGAACCGGCCGGCCGCCGAGATCTTCTCCCTGGCGAGCGAGCGCTCCCCCGAGTCGGCACGTGGATTCCGCCGCGATTCGTAGGTCAGTGCGCATGATCGGAGCCTTGGCGTAGGTTCCGTCGTTCCGGTAGGGCGAAGGCTGGTCCCTCGCCGCACCGC
Organism: Chloroflexota bacterium; assembly: GCA_034666705.1. Classification (GTDB taxonomy): domain Bacteria; phylum Chloroflexota; class UBA6077; order UBA6077; family SHYK01; genus JAXDLH01. Next base: position 2,888 of record JAXDLH010000467.1, on the reverse strand, counting down.
CCCGCGCCACCATTACCGGGGGGAGCGGACAAGCCCCTCTCCTACCGGACGAAGGCCATCCACGGAGAAACTAACCCACGAGCGACGTCGCCTCCGTTACAAACTCCCTCGAAACGCACCATAGAGCGCCCGAGGTGCTTGCGCCACACGCCCCGGCGCGCCATACCTTAGAGAGAGGCAATGAATGCAGGGGGCACCATGGCACGGAAGCCGAAGCGCGAACAACCAGACAAAGAGCTAGAGGCCCGGGCCGAAGAGCTGCGCCGCTTGCGCGAGTTCGTGGATGAGACGAGCTTTGGCGACGACCAGCGCGACCTGACCGGTGAGCTCTCCGTCGTCGACCAGCATCCCGCCGATACGGCGGATTTCCTGTATGAGCGTGAGCTCGACGAGACCACTCGCCAGATCCTGGACCAGGAGACGCTGCAGGTGCAGGATGCAATGGAGCGGCGACGCGAGGGAAAGTATGGCATCTGCGCGGAATGCGGCAAACCGATTGGCAAGGAGCGGCTGCGCGCCCGTCCGGAGGCCACGCTGTGCATCGACTGCCAGCGCCGACGTGACGGCTCGGAGCGCCTCGCCTCGTAACAGCACGGAGAAACCACGGGGGTACGACCATGCCGGGTGAGCGCTGGGATCCCTTGCGCGAGATGCTCAACGTCCGCGAGACGGTCGATCGCCTGATTCAGGAAGGCGTACCGCGGCTTCAGGCCACGCTGACTGGTGAGCACGACTGGCTGCCGGTTGACGTCCTGGACGCCGAGGACCATTTTCTGGTCCGGGCGGACCTACCGGGCTATACCTCCGATAGGGTCCATATCAGCATACGCGGCACCATGGTCACGATCTCGGCCGATCCCTTACCCGCCGACCTCAGCCGCGACCGCTGGATCACCCATGAGCGGCGCGCGGCACGCCTGCAGCGGACGATCACCCTCCCCGAGCGAGTCGACGCCGAACACGCGGAGGCGCGTCTGGAGCAAGGCGTCCTTACCCTCAGTCTCCCCAAGGCCGAGGAGTTGCGGCCGTTTCACATTCCGGTACGCGGTGAGAGCGTCACTGCCAGTTGGGCCAGCGGGGCGGAGCACTCGGCGAGCCCGCAACCAGTCCCACAACACGAGGCGAGTCTGGCACGAACACGGCCGCAGGATGCCGAGCCGGCCGTGGACGAGGACCCAGTAATCGAGGCCTCGAAGGAGTCATTCCCAGCGAGCGACCCGCCGGCCTGGGGCGGCTCCCGAATCTAAGCAAGAGCTCACATGGGCCCGTGGACTGTACAAGCAGGTCTCCGTGCCTGTCCGGGGCGCGTAGCGCGCTCAATCGTGGACGGCGCGCAACCGATACGACGGACAGACACTACCGAAGCGTGGCGCGGATGGCGGCTTCAAGGCGCGCCTCGCTCGGCTCGATCGCCTCGTCGAGCGGCGGACTCATTGGCGCCGGCACATCCATGATTGCCACACGCCGCGGCGCTGCCTTCAGCAGGTCGTAGCCGTGCTCGACCACCGTCGCTACGATCTCCGACGCCACGCCGCAGGTGAGCTGGCTTTCGTCCGCCGCCACGAGCCGCCCGGTGCGAGCTACGCTGCGCAGGATCCCCTCCCGATCCAGTGGCGAGATCACCCGCGCGTCGACCACCTCAACACTGATCCCCTCGGCGGCGAGCCGCTCGGCGACACGCAGCGCGCGCGCCGTCATGATCGAGGTCGCGACCACCGTCACGTCGCTGCCGGGATGCACCACTTCGGATCGGACCGGCCTCGCGGGAGATCCTGCGTCCGGGACCTCGCCGACCTCGCCATGGAGCTTCAGGTGATCGACGTAGGCGACCGGGTCGTCGCTCGTCGTCGCCGTCCGCATCAGCTCGTACGCCGCGGCCGGCGTCCCCGGGGCAAGCACGATCAGCCCCTCCACGTTGCATAACATCGGCTGCGGCGCCTGCGAGTGCTGCGCACCGCCACCCGGCCGCAAGCCACTGTAGAAGTGGAACGTGATGGGCACCGTGAACTGACCGCCGGACATATAGCGCATCAGCGCGGCCTCGTTGACGACCGGCTCCCACGCGTTGTACATGAAGCTGCCGGTGGAGAAACTGACGATTGGCCGCAGCCCGGCCATCGCAGCGCCGACCGCCGCGCCTCCGTACGCCTCCTCCGAGATCGGTACCGAGCGCACCCGTTGCGCCCCAAACCGCGCCGCATAGCCACCCTCGGGCGTGCCAGGGCCGCCCATGCCACCAATCAGGATCGTGCGCTCGTTCTCGGCGAGCGCCTCGGTCACGGCTCGGTTGCGCGCCTCGAGAAAGCTCAGTGCGGCCACAGGTCACTCCCCACGAAGACGTCGGCGAAGGCGGCCTGTGGCTCCGGCCACGGGGCGGAACGGGCCGCCTGGACCGCGCGGACCACCTGCTCGCTCACCGCCTCGTCGAGCGTGCTGATCTCGGCGCGGTCTGCAACCTCTTCCCGCAGCACGAGCCGGGCCATCTGGAGCACCGGGTCCGAGGCGAACCACTCCGCGAGCGGCCCGTCGGAAGGCGTGTCCCAGGCGCGATCGATCACCGTCGGACCCGTGGCAGCAAGGCTTGGCCCACCCTCGTCGCCACCCCCACCGCGACTCGGCCAGATCACCGTACGCGCCTCCAGGAAACCGGGTTTCCGCTCGGTCCGAACCCAGTCGGCTAGCGCGACGGCGGCGTCGAAGGCGGCAGTCGGATCGCTTGTATCGACGGCGACAGAACGAATGTCTAACGTGCGCGCCAGATCGCTCAGCTCGGTCATCACCAGGCCCGACCGGCGTGGCGTGTATGGCCCAGGTGCGTTGTTCTCGCACACGTAGAGCACTGGCAGGCTCCAGAGCGAGGCCAGGTTAAACGTTTCGAACACCGCGCC
>JAXDLH010000466.1:0-3165 GCA_034666705.1 Chloroflexota bacterium | reverse complement strand
AACCGGGGGGCGGCCGACGATCGGACCGACGTCGAATACGCGCGGGCCGTGGACGCGGCTCTGCGCGGCGGCGTGAACCTGATCGACACGTCCATCAACTACCGCCGCCAGCGTTCCGAGCGCGCCGTCAACGCCGGCCTGCGGGTGTTCGTCGGGGATGGGGGCGGCGCTCGCGACGGCGTCGTCGTGTGCACGAAGGGCGGCTACCTCGTCCCCGGGGCCTTTCCCATCGGGATCGAGGCCGTGGCGGGCGGAGTGCACTGCATCCATCCCGCGTTCCTGCGCGACCAGCTCGCGCGCAGCCGCCGCAACCTCGGGCTGGAGACGATCGACGTCTACTACCTGCACAACCCCGAGAAGCAGCTCGAGTTCGTCGACCGGGCGCTGTTCATGGAGCGCATGCGGGCGGCCTTCGAGTGCCTGGAGCAGGCCGTCTCCGAGGGCCTCGTCCGCCACTACGGCACGGCCACCTGGGATGGCTACCACAGCGGCGCGCTGTCGCTACGGGCGCTGGTGGGGCTCGCGCAGGAGATCGCGGGCGACGACCACCACCTCCGGTTCGTGCAGCTGCCGTTCAACCTCGGAATGCGGGAGGCGCCGACGGTCCTCGAGGTCGCCGCCGAGCTGGGCGTGACCGTGGTCGCGAGCGCGACGCTGCGACACGCGACCGACGCCCGCCGAGCGATCCGGTTCGTGCTCTCGACCCCGGGGATCTCAACGGCGCTGGTCGGAATGCGAAGCACGGCGCACGTCGCGGAGAACCTGGCCGCGTCCACGGTGCCGCCCTGATGGCGAGGGCCGGAATCGAACCGGCGACACCACGATTTTCAGTCGTGTGCTCTACCAACTGAGCTACCTCGCCCGAGGCTGGGAGCCTAGCGCCGCAGCATTGTGCAGCGCCCCTCGCGCGGTTAGGTTCTGTTCCTGCTCGGTACTCCGGTTCCCGGGCACGCGCCGTGGGCGAGCTCAGCTCAAAAGTCGAGGCGGCTCTTCGAGAGAAGGCGCAGCCGCGGGAAGTCGTCCGCTACGGCGATGCCCCCGCGTGGCGAGTGGGCGACCTCGGGACCGTCTCGCTCACGGGCAGCGGCGAGGAGGCGACTCTCGAGTGGAGCAGCGCGGGACCCGCTGCCAGCCAGCCGGTCAGCGCGAGCGACGAGTCTGGCCTACGCGAGGCGGTCGGACAGGCCGTCGTCGAGCTCGAGGCCAAGGGGGCGTCGAAGTCGACCGCTGGGGCCGTCGTTGCGGGCGCGACCGCGGCCGCTGGGCTCGTGGGATACGTGTACCTGCTCGGCGGACTCGTCAGCTGGTTGCGTCTAGCGGCCGCGCGGCTTCCGGCCGATCTGATGAGCTCGCTCCTCGACCCGCGCGTCCTGCTCGTGGTCGGGCTGCGGGTCGTGCTCATCGTCGCGGGCATCCTCACCGTCGTCAGCTTGGTTGCGTACGTCCTGTCGCTCGTGCGCTGGGGCAAGAACAGCCGGGTCTGGAAAGACAACACTCGCGAGCTGGAGGGCACGGGCAAGTTCAGCGACCGCATCGTTGCCACGGTCGCGGGCATCAACGTCCTGGCCATCGCGACGGTCCTCGGACTGACGATCGCCTCGCTCATCGAGGCGGTTGTCGACAGCTCGGAGTTCGTCTGGATCTTCGTGGGCCTGTGGGCACTTGCGGCGGCCGGGCTGGTGGCCGTCAGCGCCAAGCTCGTCGACGAGAGGGTCCATCTGGCTGTCGCGATCGGGGCAGGCATTGTCGCGCTCTTCCTTCAGCCGGGCCTGGCCCTGCTGCTCGTCAGCGCCGTCGTCACGGCTGCGTTCGGTCGGGCCATCCTCAAGACGCGCTGGACGCGCACGCTCGGGACGTTCCTGCGGTCGCCACTCCCGTGGGCTCTGGCGGTGGTCTATGCCGTCGTCGGCCTGGCGTTCTCTGCGACTCCGCCGGTGACTTTCCCCCGGGCGACCGTCCTGACCGCCTCGGGCCAGCGGGTGGGGGGACTGGTCGCCCGTACCGGCGACGGGGCCTACCTGGCCACATGCTCGCCGAGCACACGGAACTTCTCGTTTGACGAGCGGGTCGCTGTCATCAAATCCGACGACATCAAGCAGCTGACCCTTGGCGGAGACCCCTACATGCTGGACTCGGGGAGGCGCCCGTCGGTCCTCGGTCTCCTGCAACAGGCATTTGGCGCGGAGAGAGGAATGAAGCCTCTCGTCACCGTCAAGCTCCGCTCCGAACGCCCGGTGTGCGACGCCGCTGAGCGTGCCGGCGCCGGCGCGAACGAGGGACTCGGACAGGGGGTCTTGAAGGGTCCCGCTCTGATCGAAGGCAAGAGCACGAAGGACGAGCCGCTGGTCGCCGACCGCACGCCACCGGCACTGGCGAAGCTCGCCCTGAAGTATCAGCCGACGGTGCTCACCACGATCGCCGATCGATTCTGGCCCACGTCCGTCTCCTCGGTGCTGGCCGAGGTCGGGGCGGACGGCAAGCGCGTGTGCTTGAGCGAAGGCACGCCGTGCTCGCTCCACCACCCGACGCTGGGTGACCTCGGACCCTCCGGCAAGGCCGACGACTACCTGGACCTACCGGAACGGCTGAGGGGCGACCCCACTGCTCAGTTCCTGGCCTTTACGCGGGGCCAGAGCCTCGGTGACGACATGGCCCTGAACTGGCTGAACGCGCCCGCGGCGCTCAACGCCTGGAGGACCGCCCGGGTCTACTTCTACTACGGCGGAGCGGTCGTACACCCCGAGCTCTACGGGACAGATTCCAAGGACCTGATCGCGCTGCAGTACTGGTTCTTCTACCCGTACAACTACTACCCGACGGTGGTGAACCGGCACCTCATGCTGGTACAGCCGATCGCAGGCGACCAGGTCAACACGGACCTCCACGAGGGCGACTGGGAACACGTCGTCGTGCTGCTGGACAAGCAGCGGCCACACGATCCCCGGTTCCTCTACACGGCGCGGCACGACAAGGAGGGGCAGCTCTTCTTCTGGGGCGACGTCGACTTCGACGAGCAGACCCACCCGGTGGTCCAAGCCGCCTTCGGCGGCCATCCGACCTACCCCGCCGGATGCGAGCAACAGCCCCGGCGCCTGCTCAAGAAGCAGAGCAGCGACTGGCTGGTCTGCGCGACAGGGCGGTACGCGTTCAGGGCGTCCGTGGTCC
>JAXDLH010000465.1:0-14255 GCA_034666705.1 Chloroflexota bacterium | reverse complement strand
TCAGCTCTTCGTGGTCCTCGCCGGGCAGGCGACCTTCTACAGCAGCCTGCATGAGGTAGCCGCGGTGCTCGGCCAGTTCGAAGGGATTCTGGTGCCGCGTGGCGCTGTCTACTGGTACGAGAAGTCCTCGGAGGAGAACCTCGTCCTGCTCCGCGCCGCAGCCATCGCGCAGAACGCGCCCCACGAGACGCGCCGCCTGAGCGAGCAGCTGCAACCCGCGGTTCCAGTCGAAGTCCGCGAGGGCGCCTACTTCGGCGACTAACGTCGCACTGCGCTCACCCTGATCGATGGGCGCTCGGCGCGGTCATAACCAGAAACCCCGCTCACCCTCATCCTGAACGTGTCGGAGGATTGAGAGTATGAGCGGGGTTTCTGCCGCAAGTTGGGGAGGCCCGTATGGACCCGCGCGTCACCCTTATCACGCTCGGCGTGCGCGACCTCGAGAGGGCCCGAGCGTTCTACCGCGACGGCCTGGGTTTCCCGCTCTCCAGCATGAGTGATGACGACGTCGCATTCTTCCGTACCGGTGGCACGGTCCTGGCGCTCTGGCCGCGCCACCTGCTCGCCGAGGACGCTGGCCTCTCGCCCGAGGGCAGTGGCTTTGCCGGCATGGCGCTCGCCCACAACGTGCAGGAGAAGGAGCAGGTCGACGCGGTCCTCGCGCAGGCCCAAGCCGCCGGCGCCACGATCCTCGTGCCGGCTCGCGATACGTTCTGGGGCGGCTACAGCGGCTACTTCGCCGACCCGGATGGCTTCGCCTGGGAGGTCGCCTGGGGCCCCGACTTCACGTACGACGCGGCCGGCGCAATGATCCTGCCGGAGTAGCCCCCTACCGTCCCGCGACCTCGGCGGCGCGGTGGTCGGCGGCGGTGGGCTCGCGGCGGGCTTTACCGTCGGGCGTGAATAGCTCGGGCCACCTGGCGCGCAGGTCGCGGGCCTCGGCCTCCGGGGTGCGCGCCACCGCGGGGAAGGTCGTGCGCCGGTCATACGGGCGGCAGGCGTCGATGATCATGCGGTTGTTGAAGTACCGCGACTCCTCGCCGGCGTATGCCATCGGGTCGAGCGGGGTGCTCCAGCAGCGCTTGATGACGTCGATGTCCTCGACCACGTCGGTACGGGTGCAGAGGGCCCACAGTACCTCGTTCGTGTCGGTCGGATCGATGTCGTCGTCCACCACGACCACGAAGCGGTTCGCGTAGGCACCCGCGTGGCAGCTCGCCGTGGCCATACCCACCTGCTTGGCGTGTCCTGGGTACATCTGCTTGATGGACACGATGTTGAACAGACGCCCGCCGCCCGCCTCATGGGACCACACGCCGACGATGCCGGGCACGCCGGAGCGCTCCAGCTCGTCCCAGATCAGCGCGGCGCGGAGCGGGCTTCGGAAGAACGTATTGTCGTTCGGCGGCTTGCCGGGCAGACAGCCGAGCACGATCGGGTCATCGCGATGGAGGATCGACTGCACGCGGATGATTGGCTCGTCCTTCTCACCACTGGCGTAGTAGCCGGTCCACTCGCCGAAGGGACCCTCGTGGTGAAGGATGTCCGGCGGGATCTCACCCTCGATCACGATCTCCGCGCTCGCGGGTACCGGCAGCCCCGTGACCGGCGCCTCGATCAGGTCGATCGGCTCGCCCCGGATGGCGCCCGCTACGTCGTACTCGTTCTTGCCGTAATCCACCTCGAGGCCGCCGAGCAGGAGCAGCAGCGGATCCTGACCGAAGGCCACGGCCACCGGGCATGCCTGGCCTCGGCTCCAGTACTTATCGCGAATCATGCGACCGTGCTTGCCAGGTGAGATGTAGATCCCAAGCGTGTTCTTGTCATGCGCCTGCACGCGGTAGGTCCCAGAATTCACCCAGCCCGTATCCGGGTCACGCATCACGACGATGTTCCCTGTGCCGAGAAAGCGGCCGCCATCGGCGCTGTGCCATACCGGTGCAGGGAACTGATCAAGATCCACTTCATCGCCACGCTGCACGTTCTCGAGCACCGGTCCGTGCGTGACCGTGCGAGCTGGCTGTGGCTGCAGCTCCTTGAGCTGATTCTTCCAGGCCAGCACGAGGTCACGCGAGGTCGACTCGGTCGGGAGGCCGAGGCTCATGGCGACACGCGAGATCGAGGTGAAGACGTTGGCGAGCAGCCGGAAGCCGGGCCGGTGACCCACGATGTGGTCGAACAGCAACGCCGGGTTCCCCATGTCCCACTGGTACAGGTCCACCAGGCCGCCGAGCTCGAGATAGGGATCCGCACCGTTGACGCGGGTGAGCTGCCCCATTGCGTCTACGCGCTCGATCCAGTCGCGCAGGTCCCGTACCGGCATCGTCGATCCCTTCGTGCGTTGCTGCTGCTTAGTCTGCGTTGCTCGCTGGTTTTCCCGCCATTGCCGGCGCCCCGTCCGGATCGAGGTCGGCGAGCCGCGGGGCGACCTCTTCCATGAGGAGCCGCATGGAGCGCGCTAGCTTCGCCGGGGAAGCAGTTGGGTTCCCCGCGAAGATCAAGAGCGTGCCGAAGCCACCGCTCGCTTCGAAGTAGTCCCTGATGTGGCGGTACACCGTGTCGGGGCTGCCTACCCAGTAAAAGCCATGGTCGACCATGTAGTCGAGCGTGAGGTCGCCCACCGTCATGCCAGGTGGCACGTGGCGCTGCAGATGGATGGGCTCCTTCTTGCGCTCTTCGAGGATCCCGGACAGACCTTCCCGCACATCCTGCAGTGCCTCGCGGTCAGTCTCGCCGACGTAGACCACATGCGTCACGTGGAAGTCCTGCCGCGACGTCGCGCGTCCGGCAGCCGCAACCTCCTGGAGGTACAACTCGGCCCATTGCCGAACGTCTGCCGCGGGGTCGCTGCCGCGGCCGAACAGCGGAATGAATCCATGCCGGGCCGCCAGCTCGATCGAATCTGGTGAGCCGGAGACGGCTGCCGCGATTGGCGGGTGCGGCTGCTGGAACGGCGACGGCAGGACGTGGATGCCCTTGCCGCTCCAGTAGCGGCCCTCGTAATCGAACGGCTCGGGCGACGTCCAGCACTTCAGCAGGAAGTCGATTCCCTCGTGCACCATCGCCCGGGTCTCATCACGAGAGACCTCGACGCCGCGCATGTGCAACTGGCCATGACTCGCCAGGTGCGTGCCACCGTAGCCAAACATGAAGCGGCCTCGCGTGACCTGATCGCACATGTTGGCTTCTTGCACCAGGTCGACCGGGTGGTGCAGCGGCAGTTGGCGAATGCCATGCCCGAAGCGAATTTGCGTGGTGAGACCGGCCGCCTTGCACATGAGCATGCTGGCGTGGGTCACGGTGTTCGCCCGCACCGAGTTCGTCTCGGCGATCCAGACCTCACGGAAGCCCAGCTCGTCCGCCAGCACCATCTCCGCGACGTCTTCCTCGTACGTTTGCGCGGCGACCGCATTGTGCCGATGCCCGGATTCCGAGAAGAGGCCAAACTTCATACTCGTCCTCACTTTCTGCGCCCACGCGGCGATGATCTAGGGCAGGATCTCGAGCAGTTGACCGTAGCCGGCGACGGGCTCCCGCACGTGCAGCCGCTTCATGATCTCCCAGGCGCGCGCCGGGACCGGATGGATGACGGGTACCTCGAGATCCTGTTCCAGCAGGGCGATGATGTCCATCACGCGCCAACCGGAGCCCAGCATGTAGATCGCATCGGCATCCTGGTGCTTGAGGAATGCTTGCTTCGTGTGCATGTAAACCTCTTGCGAGGAGAGCCGCTGCACCTCGGTAAAGGGCACGTCGATTCCCTCCATCGCAAGGACCTCGAAGCCGGCATCCTGAAAATAGCGGCTGAAGAGATCGTTGATCTCGCCCGTGAAGTAGGTGACGCCGACGATGCGCTGGACGTCCAGCGCCTGCATCGCGTTCACCTGATTCTGCGGCGCAGTCACGATGGGCACGCCGTACTTCCGCTCCCATTCGGCCGTCAGTCGGCCCTCCGCCTCGCGGCCCTGCACCATGAATGGCGGCGCGCCCTCGGGATGGATGAGGTCGAGTTTCAGCTTCGCCAGCTCCGCGACCTTCTCCTCGACGGCGTCCATGACGGATTGGAACTCGGACACCGTGCCCTCGTGCACGTTGAGGAACAGGGGGATCACGCCGATCCCATCCGGTAGCAGGCGGATCAACTCTTCGAGCGAGCCCGGCCGCATGGTTGGCTTGACGACGCCGATGGAGCCCCGCCACGAAGTGAACGTCATGGAGGCTGCCTCCTCGCTGACTGGAACGCCGCTTCAGTCCTGGCAAACCACCGCAAAGGCGACCAAGAGGTGCCCGGACCGATCCTCTAGGATACGCCGTCCGGTCACGCTTGTGTGGTCCTATTGTTCAGGAGGCGGTGTAGACCTCGACCTCGACGGCGCCGGTGTTCCCGCCCGTGGAGGTGACGACGTTGAAGCGAACCGTGCGGCTGGTGAATGCCACCGTCGCTACCGCCAGCCCCTGGCCCGCCGAGAATGGCCCGTAGGTTGCGCCGTCGTCGGTGGTAATGCTGAACGACGTGGTGAGCGAGCTGCCATCCGCCATCTGTCGGGTGCGGAAGCCCACGCCGATCGCATTCACCTCTTGACCGAGATCGATGGCGATGAACGCGTGGTCGCCGTCGCCCAACGACGACCATTCTGTGGTCGTGCGCCCATCGACGGCGTTGCGCGCCGCATAGGCGGATGAGAACTCGGAGCTCACGGCAACGACGGTCGCGCCGATGGCGACGTTCGGACCGAGCGGCGCGAATCCGGTGGCAACAGGTGTCCGAAAACGCAGCAGCTCGCTCTGGTACAGATTGCCGTCCTGCCCGACGCCCTGCAGCCGATACACGTACTCAGTGTCCGGCTTCAGCCCGTTCAGAATTGGGGCGTGGTCCTGCTGTGCCGCGCCGGCCATCCCCGCATCCGTGGCGATCTGGCCGAGGCTCGACGTCTCGCCATAGGTCACAGCACAGACCATGGCGATCGTCGTCCGCACCTGCAGCAGCGCGCTCAGCCCGTCTGGCGCGGGCGTCATCGTTACCGCCCCGTCCTGGACCGCCTCGAACGGCAGGACCGCGGACTGCGCCGTGGCCGAAGCAGGGTTCCCGACCGACCAGAACATGAGTGACAGCGCCGCCGCAAGGCCAAGCGCTCGCCACCCGCGTCGCCATGAAAAGCTGCCTGGTAGTAGCTTGGTAAGCCTCGCGCCTGGGGCGGTCACCTTTCCGAGACATTCGCAATGTCCGGGGGCCGCCCGGTGCTTGATCGTCAGAGCGCCAACGCCGCGGCCTGATTGCCGATGAGCGATGGATCTTCCCGCCACAGCTCGGGCTGCACGTCGATATACACCTCTACCCGGTTCCCATCGGGATCTCGGAGGTAGATGCTGTGCGTCGCGCCGTGGTCGGTAACGTGATCGATCGGCATGCCCGCAGCCTCGAGCTCGGCCCGCGCCTCGAGGAGCTCCTCATCGGTCGTGCCGATCTTCATCGCGAAGTGGCTCAGCCCAAGGGCGCGCCCCTCTGGCTGCGGTGCCGTGCCAGGCTGCGCCTGCTGCAGGAACAGCTCGTGGTGCGTGCGACCACCGGAGAACATCACCCCACGGCCGCCCTCCATGCGCGAGACCTCCCGGAAGCCGAGGAGGTCGCGATAGAAGTGCACCGACTTCTCGAGATCCGCGACTCGCAGGACGATGTGGCCAAGCTCTTTGATCTGCATGGTGTCGCTCCTTTGTGGACGGTGTCGTCACTGGGTAGCATACTGCGGCCGCTACTTTTTGTCCGCGGCATAGCTCCACTCATAGCCCGGCTGCGTGTACGCCTCCCGAGGCATCAGGGTCGTCAAGCTGTGCTTCGCCAGCTCGGCTTCGAACGTCTCGCGAATCCACGGGTCTTCGTTGGTGTATTCGATCTGGTCCTTTGACGGGTCGGAGACGAACTCAGCCGTAACGTTCAGGTGGCGAGGCGAATGCAGTGCGAGATAGCGGCCAGCCTCCCCGCCGACGTTGAAATGCTGATGGAACCACCGGTCCGGAGGTACGAACACGCTGCCCTCGTGCCAGGGAATGAAGACCTTGTCCCGACCCTCCGGCCACATCACCGAGAACCCCTCGCCGGCCGGGATGACGATCACCACGCCCGGGCCGTGGCGGTGCGCCTTCTTATAGGTTTGCGCTGGGAACACCGACATGTGCGCCCACAGCGTGGAGGTGGGGAAGCGGATGTAGACGGCGCTGCCGCCGGCGCCGCGATGACGGAATGGATCCAGGCGATCCCACGCGCGCATGTCGGCGAAGAAGTTCCCGACCCAGCAGCTGATGCCGGCGAAGGGCCCGTCGCCGGCGCCCGCCAGCGCCTCGGAGTAGTAGCTCTCCGCGCCGAGCGCGGCCGGGTCGTAGTAGGGATTATTGAAGTAGAAGCCGGGGTCGGGGTTGGCGGCCATCGCGAGCGGCATGTAATTGAAGTGCAGCAACCGGGCGGGATGGTTGCCCTGGGTATTGCTCAACTGGTGGCGGCAGTAGCGCGGCAGCAGAAATAAACTGTGCTTCTGCCACTCGAAGCTGCGCTTCTGCTGCCCGTCCTCCGACCAGATCGTCGTCAGGCCCCGGCCATCGACGACGTAGACCGCCTCGTCAATCGAGAATTTCAGGGAGGGGAGTGTGGCCCCGGCGGGAATCTCGTGGACGCGCGCTTCTGTGTATCCCTCCTGCCCCATCAACTTCAAGAAGGCGGCATCGCACTCCCGCTCGTCCCACGCGCCCAGCTTGAGAGTGCGCACGTCGTCGATGAAATAGCCTTCGTGAACCGGGACGCCTGTTGATTTCACCCAGACGTCGTAGTGCGACTTGCGGTTCCAGAAGTCGGCCATTCCCTGCGAGTTGAGCAGGCTCTGCGACTCAACAGCCATGCGACCCTCCCCGTACACCCAGTGCTCGTCCAAGCGTAGCGCCCGCCGTGTGATCGGGCAAGCATTCCATGCAACTGGTGGGCCAGGCAGTGAGCAGCCCGACGTCACGGCGTGGCGGTTGGGGCCTCCGCGGGCTGGAGTTGATCGCACTCGCTCCGCAGCGCATTCAACATGCTGTTCGCCAACTGGTCAACCCCAGTTATCTCACCGGTAGAAATGCGGTAGCTCCAAATAATCGTCTGGATCTGTCCGCCCTGCGGGTAGAGCGCGGCGATCTGGATCGTGTCCTGGTCGTGGGCCACAACCCGCGTGCCGTTGAAATTGCTGCCGACTGCCTTGAGGCCCCGCGACAGCACGTCGGCTAATGTGTCTTCCTCTTGTGGACACGCTTTGTACTCGAGGATGGCTTGCTGGGCCTGTCCTTCAAGCAGCAGCGCCGTCACGGTTGCCTGGCGGCTTCGCGCGACTTCGGTGGGCAGGATTACGGCAGCCTGAGTCGCATCGGCTGGACTCACGACCGTCGCGCCGCCGGTCTGATCCTTGCAACCCATGGCTGTAAGCAGCAGCCCAACGACGATCATGCCTGCTCTGACGCTCCGCCCGCCTACGTGCACCCGCCACTCCCCTCGCGTTTCCTCGTGCTACCTACCCAGCGCGCGGCGAGCGCACGGGCGACCGCTATTGTACGGGGCGGGGCTGGCGTCCGACCGCACGCAGTCCGCAGCGGCATCGGCTCGATACGCTGATGGGGCGCTCGCGACGCACCGTCAGCCCATTGACAATTCAGCCTACTGGCGACCATCCCACTCCTGGGCGTTCCATGCCTGGGTATAATGGCGCCGCTTCGCTCTCCGCGATTCCCCCCGGATGAGTGGATGCAGATGAACCCGCAAACCGCGTGCGGATCATGCCCTCGAAGGAGCCGGACCATGGCAGTCGTCACCGATTGGGCGGTCATCGAGACCTCGGGCGGTCCCATGCGCATGTACATGGCTCGCCCAGAGGGCGGCACGGCGGGGCCGGGGGTGCTCATCATTCATGAGATCTTCGGGCTCACGGATCACATCCTGGACGTCAGCCGTCGCTTTGCCCAGGAGGGGATCGTGGCGTTGGCACCGGAGCTCTATCACGCGCTGCCAACGCGGACTGCGCCCTACGAGGATGTGGCAGGTGCGCGCGCGCTCCGACAGCAGCTCAAGGACGACCAGATCGTCGACGATCTCAGCGGGGCACTGCGCTTCCTTGGCGCTCGCGGTGAGGTCCGCTCCGGGCTCACCGGCGTGGTCGGCTACTGTTCGGGCGGACGCGACGCGTTCATGCTGGCGACCCGCAATTCAGACGTGCTGGCGCTCGTGTCGTACTACGGCTCGATTACGGGCGACGAGCCGTCGGCCCCAATCAACGCCGGGGGCAAGCTCGAGGCGCCGGCATTGCTCCTCTACGCCGAGCGAGACCACTTGATCTCGGCGGAGCAGGTCGAGCGCGTGCGGGACACCTTGACACGCCTCAATAAGGACTTCGACATCGTGACCTACCCGAACGTCGGCCACGGCTTCTTTTGCGACGCGCGGCCGGACTCGTACGACGCGGATGCCGCCGCCGATGCCTGGAACCGGACGGTCGACTTCCTCTACGAGCGCCTCGAAGGGTAGAACGGGTTTCATATCCTGAGCGAAACGAAGGATCCGTGTCCCCGTGCATCGGAGCCACGGATCCTTCGTTTCGCTCAGGATGACCCAGTTCCGTTCATGCTGCCGTCGCTGGCGAGCGCGGGCGTTCAGGCAAGTCCTCAGTCCGGGTATGCGACCTGGTGCTGAGGGTAGACTTCTTTGCGCTCACGGCCGGACTGCTCGATCGACAGCAGGATCTCGACCGTTGCCTTGCCCCAACGGCCATCACATTGGAGCGGCTTTCCGGTGTCGATTGCTTCGGCGAAGGCGTGCAGCCGGAAATCGCGGCCATCCTCGGGCATGACGAGTGGAATCTCCCACTGCTTCTCGTCGCCATAGACCATGAGCCCGCGCGGCGAGAGCCGGACGTCCGCATGGTCGTAGCTCACGATCAGCGGCCCGCCGAGAATCCAACCACCTCGGCGCGGCTCGCGGTTCGGGTCCGGCGGTGCCTCCTCCCGCCGGCGTTCCCCACCAAAGCGCTCAGCTCGTGCTGCATTGGCCTCCCACTCCACGCTATTGCCGTGCGTCGCCAGCTCGCGTCGTGCCTGCGCATAACTCTCCGGGTCTTCCATCTCGCCCGGTTTGAAGCCATACACGAGCTCGCCGGTCTCGTAATGGTCGTGGCCGCTGTAGACACACGTCGCGCTCGCGCCGCTTTCGAATTCGAAGTACGCGGAGTGGGCCCCGGGCACGCGGCGCGTTTTGTCCCACACCTGAGCGGACCCGCGGACGCTGTATACCTTGCCGAGGCCGATGGTGCGCATCAGATCGAGTTGGTGGCCGCCCTGCCGCCAGAGGATGCCACCGCCCCACTCTGGTGTCAGTTCTTCGGGCGTGCGCGGGCGGTAGAGCCAGTCCTGATAGCGCCAGTGGTTGATCATGTGCAGGTCGCCGAGCTCGCCGGTCCGCGTGAGCTCCCGCAGCTTCTGAATGCGCGGCTCGAAGCTGTGCTTCACGTTGACGCCGAGCAGCTTGCCGTTGCGGTCGGCGGCTTCGATCATGGCATCCGCCTCCTCGAGGGAGACGGTCATCGGCTTCTCGACCAGCACGTGCTTGCCGCCGTTGAGCGCCATCACCGTGTGCTCCTGGTGGAACCGGTTCGGCGTGGCGATATACACGAAGTCGATGTTCTTGCTGTCGCAGAGCCCCGCGGCGGTGGGGTGGGTCTCCGCGTCTGGGAACAGCTTCTTGAACCGGCCGAGGAGCTCGGCGTCGAGATCGGCCGCACCGGCGACCTTGAACCGGGGATTGCGATCGAACTTCGGAACCATGGCCCCGGCGGCTCCGCCGAGGCCGATCACTCCGACTCGAATAGGCTGGGTGCTCGAAGCCACTTGGCGACCCTCCTACGCTTCGTTCAGGGCGCCGCCTGCGCTGTGCGGCAACCGCTCTGCATAGTACCGCGGGTTGCGTCCCGGCACCACTGCCTCGCGGGGATTTGCCTGGGACTAAAATGGCGGCGTTCGATCCTCTGCAGGCGATCGTGGGCCTCGTCGCATCGGTACCAGGTGAGCCGCGATTACCGGACCAGTTTTTACGGAGTTGATTCGATGGCTGACGTTATTCCAGATTCGGGTGGTCTCCCCCTCATTCCCGCTGCGTATGCCGGAGAGGGCCAGGGCGCCGGTCCGCTCTTCGTGACTCTGCGCGCCGGTCTCTTCGCCCAGGAGGGGCTCGACGTGCAGATCAAGCTGCTGGACGGAGCTAAACGCGTGGTACGCGGCCTCGTCTCAGGCGACGTGCTGTTCGGAAACCTGGCCGCACCGGCGCTCGTCGCGGCGGTCCTCGACGGGGCGGAGGTGGTGTACATCACGGGTGGCATCAATCAGCAGTTCCTCCTCGGCCGGCCCGGCTTGACTACTGTCGCGGATCTCGCGGGCGCGCGTGTCACCGTCGGCCAACCGGGCCAGCTCGGCGATCTCCTGCTGCGATTTCTTCGTGCGCGGCTCGAAACGCAAGGCGTCAGGGGGTTCGAGATCGTCTATGGCGACGAAGGCCGCGACCGCATGATGGCGCTGCTCGAGGGCCGGGCCGACGCTGCGCCGATCTCCCCGCCGCTCGCGATGGAGGCACGGCGCGCGGGATGCCGAGTCCTGGTGGACTTTGCCGACTACGGCCTCAACTTCACCCTCGGCGGCGTGGCCACGACCCGCAGCCTCATCCACGAACGCCCGGAGTTGGTGCAGCAGTTCGTTCGTGCCTACGTCGCGGGTATGCACCGCTACAAGACCGATCGTACCCTCGTGATGGAAGTCCAGCAGGAGTACAGCGGCTTTCGCGATCAGGCGATTGCCGAAGAGACCTACGATGTGACTGAGCCGGGTTTTCCACGCGCACCCTATCCGGTGACCACCGGGCTCCAAATCGTGCTCGACACGATGGCGCACACCGACCCTCGGGCCGCTCGCACCGACCCCGCGACGATGGTCGACGACTCATTCGTGCGCACACTGGATGAAACCGGCTACGTTGCGAGACTTTATTCATAGTTCGCAGCCCGATTGCGCTATTTCGAAACGCCCCACTGGCCGATGACGTAATTGGAGAGAGTAGACAGTGGCAGAGAACAGCGTATTGCTGGACGCCTTCACCCGGGTCCGCGACTCCATGCACCGAATCCTGGACGAGCTCACGGTTGAGGAGCTCTCACGTGAGCCACATCCGTCGATCGGCTGGCTTGCGTGGCGGCTCACTCGGGTGCAGGACAACAACCTGTCTCGTCTCGGAGGGAACGACCAGTTGTGGCTTGCGGGCGGGTGGCACGCGCGCTTCGGTATGCCGGCGGAGCCGTTCGACTTCGGTCGCGGCGCGGCCCATACCCGCGAGCAGGTGCGCGTATTTGAGGCGTCCTCCGAGTTGCTGCTCGCCTACCACGACGCCACCTACGGGCGGACGGTGGCGTATCTGCAAGCCCTCCCGCCCGGCGGTCTGGACCGGGAGCTGGACGAGCCGCAATACACGCCGCTGCCCACGGTAGGTGTCCGGCTGGTCAGCGTGCTGGAGAACGGCATGCAGAACGCGGGGCAAATGGGCTATTTGAAGGCCTACCACCGGCTCGGTGGCTGGTTCCCCGCAGAGGGCTCGACCCCCGGCGCGTATCGATGATCAAGGTGCGTTGAACGAACTGAGAGACCGGCGCCGGGGCGAGCGTCCGGACCATAAGGAGCGAGACCCATGGCGAATCCGGGCCATTTTTCTGACGTACTGCGTTTGCTTGGTCACTTCCTCGACGAGCAGCGTGCGCAGGCGATCGAGATCGTGGATCATGGCGCGTACTTCTCTGTTTCGTGGATGACCGCGGGTCCCGGGCGCGAGGAGCGCACCTATCGGGCGTTCGAGCTTCGACAGCTACTCATCGACGCGAAGCGCCACCGCGGCGAGGCGAGCGATGCGCGACGCCTCGCCCTCACGTACACGGACATCCTGCGCGCGATTGGCGACGAGTGCGACCAGGAGTCGTGGGAGCTGCTCAGCGTTGCCGAGACGGACGAGGGCTTCCGGATGACCGCGTCTGACCAGGGTCGGCACGTCGCGCTCACGTACGAGCGCAACGAAGTCGCCCTGATGATCGACGAGCAGCGAGCGCGTCGGATCCAGACTGGCCTGGCGGTGAACCCACTCCGTCGCTAGCGGCTCGCCGAATCGGATCGGATTTGGGAATACCGTCGCTGACGGCTTGCCTTTGAAGTAATCCCTCGCCGGTCGTTTGCAGCAGAGAGCCGCTACGCCGGCAAGAGCGTGAGCCGACCCTCGCGGGCCACCATGCCGAAGTCCCGCAGGTCGAGCGTCAGCACGCGCCCATGCGCCCGCTCGGCGCACGCGATGACCGCCGCATCCGCGAAGCCGAGTGGCAGGTCGGCATAGCGGCTCACCAGGGCTCGCACTCGCGGAAGATCTTGCTCGCCGCATTCCAGGGCGAAGCCGCCGGCCTCGAGGTCCCCGAGAAAAAGCTCCAGGACGCGTTGACCCAGCCGCTGTTCGATCAGGTAAGCGATCTCGGCGAGGATGCCCGCCGGCACAAGGTAGGGCCCGGAGTCGTCCAGAAGGGCACGGCGCACGCGATCGTGGTCAGGGTCGCGCCGGTTGAGCAGGGCGAAAATCGCTGAGGTGTCCAGGGTAATCACCCGCGTGACCAGTGGGTCGCGAGCCACTCTTCACTTGCGCGACCACTGAGTTCCTCATCCTCGCCCGCCCCAATTGAATCGAGCTGCGGTCGAACTTGCTGCTCCACGTAGGCAGCGAGCGCCTCGCGGATGAGATCAGCCTGCCGGCGGCCAGTTCGGCGGGCTACTTCTCGCAGCGAACGCTGCAGGTCGTCGGAAATGTAGAGCGTCGTCTTGTTCATAGGACGACTCTACCACATATGGTAGGTGGTATCCAATCGATGGTCGATCATGAGTTCCTGGTGCTCTCCTCCCCCGCGAGCAGCGCTTGCTTTCGCTGGATGCCCCATCGGTACCCGGCGAGTCCACCATCACGGCGCACCACTCGGTGGCAGGGCACGAGCAAGGAGATCGGATTGGTGGCACACGCGTGGGCCACTGCCCGCACCGCGGCCGGCTCGCCGATGGACGCCGCAATCTCACTATAGGTGCGCGTCTCACCCGCCGGAATCGAGCGGAGCGCCGTCCACACTCGGTGCTGAAACTCAGTGCCTCGCGCGTCGAGCGGCAGGTCGAGCGATGCTCGGTGTTGCTGCAGATGCTCGCCAACGGCTCGCACGTATGTCTCCATCGCCGATGGGTCCTCCTTCAAGACGGCCTTCGGGAGCTCGACTCGGAGCTCGTGCAGCAGCGCCTCGTCATCGTCCCCAAAATAGAGCGCGCAGATGCCCTTCGACGTAGCGGCGATGAGCATGCGGCCGAGCGGGCAATCGGCCACCACGTAGTTGACCTCCCGACCTGAGCCGCCCCGTCGGTAGACTCCCGGGCTCATCCCCAGGTCGGCGTTGGCCGCCGCGTACAGTGCACGACTCGACCCATAGCCTGCGTCGTATTGCGCCTCGACAACGCTGCTGCTCTCGTGCAGCGCCTCCTTCAGTTGCTCGCGCCGCCGCGACCGCGCGTAATCCCGGGGGCTCAATCCGGTTGCCCGCCGAAAGAGCCGTTGCAGATGGAATGGACTCACGTCCATGGAGCGCCCGAGCTCGGCGAGCGTGGGAATGGACTCCGCGGTGTCGAGCAAGTGCTGGACGTGCGCGACCAGTCGCTGCTGCGCGCTGATCTCTGTCGGCCGGCAACGCAGACAGGCGCGGTAGCCGGCAGCTTCGGCCGCATCCGCCGCGCTGAAAAACCGAACGTGCTCGCGCTTTGGGCGTCGTGCCGGACAGGTTGGACGGCAATAGATCCCAGTCGAGGCGACCGCGTAGTAGAACTCGCCTTCCGCGGCCGAGTCGCGGTCGAGTACGGCCTGCCAACGCTGCTCATCGTCCGCATAGCGGCTCAGATCCTCAGTCATCTCCGTCATCATTGAAGAAGAAGTGCCTCCATTTGCGGGTCGTCACCCTTGAGCCCTTTGACGGGATCAGAACTGGCCGGGCGAAGTAGCTGTGATCGCCATACCCCGGTGTCCAATCGTTCCCCCGCGGGCTTCAGAACGACAAGCTCTTGTGTATGGCGTAATCGTAGGCGGGTGCGCGCATCCGCGACTATCCGCTTCTTGCGCTCATAATCTGCGGAGGGTACGTCAGGCTGCC
>JAXDLH010000464.1:0-13884 GCA_034666705.1 Chloroflexota bacterium | reverse complement strand
TACCGGCTTAAGATCCCGACGATTGGGCCCCAGTCGCCGCCGCCAAGCTATCGACACCTGGTTGGCAACGTCATGCCCGCCTGGACTGCCGACAACGAGCTCTCGGTCGTGTCTAGCCAGGTGGTCTTTTTCTCCAGACAGGGACGCGACACGCAGTACGCGGGAACCTGGGAGCATGTGCTGACCAAGGTGGAAGCTTCCTGGCGGATCCGCCGGAAGAAGGTTTCGCTCATCAACTGCGACCAGAGCCTGTGGCAGTTGCCGCTCCTTTAGCGAGAAGCGCAGCCGAAAACTGGGTGCTTGAGGTCGCAGCAGAAGAGCCCGCCCTAAGCTTGTCGATGGGATCAAGGCAGGTTTTCCGTTCCGCTCAAGAAGCCAGCGGCTTGGTCGGCCGGGCTCCTACCCCAATGCGGCGAGGGCCTTGGTGGGGCTCTCGGGGGCCTTGACGTTGTATTGCACGTCGGCGAGCCTGCCCTGCTCGTCGATCACGAAATGGCTGCGCACGACGCCCATGTAGCTGTGGCCGGCCATTTTCTTCTGCTGCCACACGCCGAACGCCTCGGCCAGCTTGTGGTCGGAGTCGACGAGCAGCGGGAATGGCAGGTTGTACTTCGTCTTGAAGTTGCCGTGCGACTTCGCGCTGTCTGGGCTCACACCCAGCAGGACGGCATTCTTGCCCGTGATCGCGGTGTAGTTGTCGCGGAAGCCGCACGCCTGGGTGGTGCAGCCGGGGGTGTTGTCTTTCGGGTAGAAGTAGATCACCACCCGCTTGCCCTTCAGGTCGCCGAGCTTCACCGTGTTGCCCTGGTCGTCGACCGCCTCGAAGTCTGGCGCGGGGTCGCCTGTCTTCAATTGCACCATGCTGCCGCTCCCTTTATTGAAGAATGCATTGACCGAAGAGTCAGTTGGCCCGGATTCTAGAGCGTAGATGCGAATTAAGCACACCGCCCTGAAGGGCGGGCCAGGATGCGATGCGGGCGCTCAAGGCATGCCCTTCAGGGCAGCGGCTGCGGAACACGGTTGCGGAACAATTAAGGCTCCCGCGTGAGATTGGCGC
Organism: Chloroflexota bacterium; assembly: GCA_034666705.1. Lineage (GTDB taxonomy): Bacteria > Chloroflexota > UBA6077 > UBA6077 > SHYK01 > JAXDLH01. The sequence goes on along the minus strand of JAXDLH010000464.1, from coordinate 12,827 downwards.
ATTCCCGACGACTTGGCGTACTGTAGGTCGTAGCGTCGGCGTGAGCGCCGCAAGCGAGCGGGGAGGGGAAGGGTGGATCGCACGTTCCGGTATGTGTCCGAGGCCGATACCATCAAGATGGACATCCGCATGCGGGACGTGGTGCCGGTTTTCGAGGAGCTGTACCGTATTATCGCCTCCGGCGAAGGCTCGACCCACGCGCGCGTGCGGCTCGTCTATCCACCTGTGACCGACGGCCGAGGCACTGGCCGGCCCTGGAGCCACGACCTGCGGGTGCTGCCGGCGATCGTGCCGGGCATGGGCACCGCATGCCGCCTCGGCGCGACGGCGCACGGGACTGGCGGTGGGGGTGTCGCGCTCCTCTACTGGGACTTCGAGACGATGACGCTGCGCTGCATGATCTCCGACCACCTCGTGCACGGCGTGCGCAGCGCCGCGCCGGATGGTCCGCTCGCCAAGTACCTCGCCCGCGAAGATTCGGCGGTGCTCGGCGCCATCGGCACCGGCCGCATCGCGCGCTGGGGCGTCGAGGCTGCGTGCTCGCAGCGCCCGATCAAGACCGTCCGGGTGTACAGCCGCGACGACGCGCACCGCCGCGAGTTCTGCGCCTATATCGGCGAGCGGCTGGGTGTCGAGACGATCAATTGCACCTCGAACGACGCGGCGTGTGAGGGCGCGGACATCATTGTCATGGCCACGGCCACGCGGCAGGCGGTGATCAACGGCGACGCGATCAAGCCCGGCTGCACGGTCATCTCCAACACCCCGGAGGAACTAGACCACACGACCGTGCGGCGGGCGGACAAGATCGTCGTCACCACGGTCGAGGACATCATTGGGCACATGCCGCCATGGCAGGGCGTGCAGGACTTACTGGACAACGGCGAGCTAACGCCGGACGATGTATCCTGCGGGATTGGGGACATAATTGTCGGCCGGCGGCCGGGCCGCACGTCGGACGACGAGATCATCGTCGGCGTCAACCCCGGCAATGGCATTCATGACGTGGCCGCCGGAAAGTTCGTGTACGACCGGGCCGTCGCACTCGGCCTTGGCACCGAGCTGCCAGTCTAGGCAAATAATTACGGCTGCAGGCAGACCGAAAGACGAAAGAAAGACCGAAAGAAGGAGGGAGCAAACCATGGTCAAGTGTTACGCGCAGCAGATCGACCATTACGTGACCGCGATCCAGGACATCGAACGCGCCGTCCATTTCTATACCGACGTGCTCGGCGGCCAGGTGAAGCGCCGCGACGACGTCTACGCGCCCGAGCGCGACCCGTTCAACTCGCGCCCGCCGTCGGCATTCCTCCAGCTCGGCACCGTCGAGCTGGGCCTCTTCGGCGACGAGCTGTATGGACTGCCCTACCGCAAGTTCAACCGCGGCATCCCGCGCTGGGCGTACGAGGTCGCCACTGAGGACTTCCCCAAGTTGCTGGACCGCCTCCGCGCGGCCGGCGCGAAGTTCGATGGCCCGGATGGCAACGAAGGCGATGATGCCGCGCACGTGTGGCTGCACGATCCGGAAGGCAACTTCGTCGAGTTCGTGGACCGCGGCACGCCGAAGCGCCGCCCGCAGGATGAGATCGAGATCATCCGCCTCGACCGGGTCGAGTACGAGACGGTCGACATCAACAAGACCGCCGACTTCTACACCAACTCGATGGGCTTCGAGGAGGCCGGCCGCGGCCGCTCGCCGGAGGGGCATCCGTACGTAGACCTGCGCCTGCCGACCAGCGGCCAGATCTTCCGCTTCCACCGCGTCGAGGAGCTCTCGATTCAGACTAGCGCGACCTTCCGCGGCAACCACCTGGCGTTCTACGTGCCGCGCGAGGACTTCGGAGCCGCGTGTGAGCAGCTCGAGCGCTATGGCGTCGATCACCACGACGAGCGCGGCGACCGGATCCATGGCGACCTGCGCATCGTGCGCCGCGAGACCGAGGGCGGTGGCGATGGTACCTACTTCCCGGACCCGAGCGGCTACAAGCTGCAATACATCGCCCACGCGGGCACCTATCTGGATGAGGCGCCAGTGAAGGCGGCGGGCGCCGGACAGCGAGGCGCGCACTAATGGCGGACGAGAAGCCGTGGGATTATCGACGTTTCTCCGTGGGCGAGCGTGACCGCCGCTGGAAGGCGGTGCGCGCGCTGATGGCGCGCGACGGCATCGACGTGATCATCGCGCCGCCGAACAATGGCAACTCGACCGACTGGCAGGCGGATGCCCGCTATCTGTCGCACTGCGGTGGCGGCGCCGACGCCTCGATTGGCGTCGTGTTCCCGCTCGAGGGCGACGTGACGGTCGTGGCGACCTCGGCGGTACGCTGGGGCCCCCGCGTGCAGGAGTGGGTGCGCGACGTGCGTGACGTGAACCGCCATTACGGGCGGGAGATCGCGAACCGCCTGCAAGAGCTGAAGGCCGACGGCAAGCGCGTGGGGATCTGCGGCCTCTCCGGCGGCACCCGCACGCCCGAGGGCACGATCTTTCACGGCACGTACGAGGCGATCCGCGATGCCGTTCCGAACTCCGAGTTGGTGAACGCCACCGACCTCCTCCAGGAAGTCCGCTGGACGAAGAGCCAGGAGGAGATCGACTGTCTCCAGGCCTCGGTCGACCTGATCGAGCATGCGTACGACGCCGAGATCGAGTGGGCGGCCAAGCCCGGCGTGCGCGACTACGAGGTGTGGGCCGCCACCGAGTACGCGATGTTCAGCCGGGGCAGCGAGATGTCGGTCCACTTCAACTGGATCGCCAGCAACCCGCCGCACCGCACGCTCACGCGTCCTCAAGAGAAGGTGCTCGAGGATGGCGACGTCATCATCAACGAGATCGAGTCGTCGATCATCGGCTACCGCGCTCAGCAGACGCGACCGGTGGCGGTGCGCACGGCGGACCCGCTCTATGTGGACATGATCAAGCTGCACCGCGACGTGTACTATCCGCTGCTCGAGTCGCTGAAGCCCGGCGTGACGCTGGAGCAGGCGCTGCGCAAGGCCGAGGAGCTGGGCGAGCAGCACGCGCCGACGACCGGCCCGCTCGCCGGCGCGCAGGTGCGCTTCGTCTGCCACGGCCGCGGCCTGGGCGACGACGTGCCGCTGGCCACCAACGCGGAGGCGGTGAAGCGCTTCGGCGAGTGGCAGTTCCCCGAGAACGGGGTGTTCATCATCAAGCCAAGCGTGAACCTGAGCGGCGGCCTGAACCTCGGCTGGGGTGACACCTGCCGCATTACCCCCCAGGGCGCCGTCCGCATGGGCAAAGGCGCCCACGAGCTGGTGATCGCCAAGTAACCGGCTACGCAGCTTCGAGAGAACGTCCCAAGGGCCCCGGGCGAATCACCGCCCGGGGCCCTTGGCATTCGAGCGATCGGCGCGTTGCGGTTACACTTTTGTTCGACTTTGACGTCGCAAATAATGATGCTAAACTTATGCGGTCAGAGAGCCGACGGCGCCGCTTCGATCAATGCTGCCACTGCCGCAACGTGCCCGTTCGGCAGGCGACCGGCGTCCAAGGAGTCCCGCACATGAGCACAATCCCAGCAGCGTTACTCGAGATAACTCCTCATCAGGCGCTCGACGCCCTCGAGCAGGGCACCGGCCTCTCCGAGGAGGAGCTCGCCGCCGCACTCGGCACCAGCCGCCGAACGCTCCAGCGTTGGCGAGCGGGAACCGCCTACCCGCAGCAGTTAGCCCGGCAACGCCTTGCCGAGCTGCTTCGCTTGCTGGAACGAGTCCAGGGGACATTTGACAGTGAGAACGCCGTCCGAGTCTGGTTTAATAGCCCCAGTCGTTACCTCGCCGGCATCACTCCCGCCGAAGCGATCCGAGTTGGGCGGACAGACCGGGCCGAGGCGGCCTTGGAAGTGCTCGACTCAGGCATTTTCCTTTAGGCTTGCCTGAGAGTGAGCGAGCGCATCGACTGGGATGCCCGGATTCCACTCAGCTCCATTCAGCCAGTGCCACGGGAGGGCCGTGCCTGGCGTCTGCACCGGCGCAGATACGCAGCCACCGATCACGGCGGCTCCCTGAGCGTCTCTGGTCGCTATCATCGTGCGTCCGACCAGTTCGCTGAAGGAGAAACGTGGGCGGCGCTCTATCTTGCCTTGAGCGCGGAAGTGGCGCTCGGCGAAATCATTCGGAACGTATCCCCGGCGTTGCTGGCCCAGATGAACGACTATCGGCTGAGCGAGCTCAACGTCGAGCTGGAAGCGGTGCTGGACTGCCGCGATGCGACCGCGCTTTTGCTGAAACCGGACGACTTGATCCGGGACCACGATTTCGCGATTACCCAGGAGATCGCGGCCGCGGCGATCGGCCAAGGAGCCGAGGGCATTCTGGTACCGTCGGCGACTCGCCTAGGCGACAATCTGGTCGTCTTCCCGACCCAACTCCGCGCCACGTCGCGGCTTGAAGTGATCAGTAGCCGTGATCCGCGCCTCTTCGTCTCCCGCTGAGTAGCGCATCCGTGAATACGCTGGTGGGTTTCCGCCTGCGTCGAAAGCGGGTTAGTACACTCAGCGCAGCGAGTTGATTCCGGAACTGCCGGAATAGGGGCATTGTCCATGGCCATTGCGTTTCAATACCTGGTGAAGATGCCTAACGGCGACACCGAGATTGCCAATCGCGGCATCCGGGTGTGGACCATTCGCGACTGCCGTGCTTCTGGCGATACGCCCGAGGCCATCGCTAGCGGGTACGAGCTCCCGATTGCGGCTGTGTATGAGGCGTTAGCCTATGCAGCCGAGCATCCTGACGAGATGGACGCGATCGACCAGGCGAATGCGGCGGTCACGCGCGAATTGCTGAGCCGCCTACCCGAGGAGCTTCGGCACGGCATCGATCTGCCTTGATGACTGCATGGTGCACCGCCGGCTAATCAGCCAGCTTCGTGCGGCAGGCTATGTGCTCTACCTTCCAGCCGAGCTCGGCGTCGCCAGTCTGGCGCTGTTGGGTCAGTAATTCGTTGACGCTCACCGTCGTACGCGCGAACCTCCTGGAGAACGGGATGATCAATGTCTCAAGGTAGCCTGCAGCAGTGTTGGCGAAGCGCTTCCCGGGTCTGCGTAACCGGCGTGGCAGCATGAAGGCGTGTGGCGGCCTAACGGTGATGGAGCCTTCAGAACCGCATTGATTCACGGGTGTCTTCCTCAAAGTAGGCGTCGGTGAGGGTGGTCTCGATGAGCTCCGGGTCGGTGAAGAGCGACAGGGCGGGCTGGGCGGGTCGGATGTCAAGCGCTTCGGGGCCAACCTGATCGATCGTCATCCCGAGCGCGGCCAGGCGTGCACTCAATGGGGGGTGCGTGTCCATGGGGTGCGGCAGTTGCTTCGCGGCAAGCTGCTCGAGCGTTGCCGCACGCACGAAGCCACGCGCGAGATCCGCAAAGCGCACGCTTATGTTCTGCGTGTACTGGCCGTAGGCCATGGCACGCCGTACTTCGCGAAACGTGGCTGCCCAGGTGCCGTCCAGGGCGTGCAATTTGACCAGTGCCGCAGCGAAAGTCGGCCGGCTCACCAGCGACTCCAGCGTGGTGCTCAAGAATGATGGCACCGTGTGGGCCTTCGGGGTGGGCCTTTTTGGCCTACTGGGTGACGGTGTAGAGGGCGCCGGTAGCGCAGCCCCTGTACAGGTCAGTGGCTTGGAGCATATTAAGGCGATCGCGACCAGTAGCACCCACAGTCTTGCCGTTCGATCTGATGGTACCGTATGGGCTTGGGGGCTAAACGACTTCGGTCAACTTGGAGCCAGCACCGACGCGTTGTGTCCGGACAAACCGTATCCTGGGGGCCCAGAAGGCCCACCTTGCAGCAGGGTTCCCATTCAAGTTGGCGCGCTGAGCGGGATTGTCGCTGTAGCCTCTGGGGTTTTCCACAGTCTCGCCATTGATCAGAATGGGGCTGTCTGGGCCTGGGGCCGTAATAGCGTCGGTCAGTCCGGCGCTCTAACCGGGACGGATTGCTGGTGGTCAGTCCATGTAGCCAGTGGGCCATGCGGCGCGACGCCCGTCGTAGTTCCAGTGCGCTAGGCCCGCGGCCGTTGCCGGACCGGCCTTTTGCTGAACGCTATCAGGATAGCGAAGGGATACCCATGCAAGAGCACGTACAACGGATGCTTGGTGGACTCGAGAACCTCGGCCACGGCGGTTCGGCGGGCCAGGCGGCCCCCGCGCACCCGGCATTCGCCCGGGAAACCGTGATCGGCCGCGTCCTCGTGCGCATCGACCGTGGCCCGCAGGTGATCGCGATCGATCTGCCCGAGGATCAGGAGGTTCCTCTTAGTCGCGACGGACGATGGTTGGCCGAGATCGAGTTCTATCCGACACCGCTGGACGCGTTGGAGAGACGCTACCGGCAGAGCGGGATGGTCCCGGCCACCCTGCCCGCCCACAAGGCGAAGCAGTTCGATGATGGCCTGTATGCGGCGATCGAGCTCGCCGCGCAGCACGGCACCGGGCGCTTCCCCGGGGAAACTCGCGCTCCTCCAGGCGCTCGGGGCGGCACTCGCCCGCGAAGTCCCCGATGGGGCCGCTGCAACCATCGAAGCCGCGGCCCGGCTGGCCGACGACCCCGACCTTCGCCGCGACGCCCGCATGATGGTCCCCTCTTTTTCGATCTGCAAAGGAAGCGGACGAAGGTCCTTGTCTGCTGTGGCTGGGCGAGCCGACCAGTCACGGTCAGCTTCGCGACCCCACCGAGCGTGCAGGTCGACCCGAGTCTCGCCGACCTCGTGCGCTTCAGTAACTCGCGCGAGATCCTCGCCTACCCGGTGACGGCCGAAGTCTACGTGGATAAGATTCTGGACCGCGACGAGGTGCGGGCGCTGTGCAGCGTCAAGCGCACCCGTGGGGAAATCGTGAAGGCGCTCGAAGCGCAGTAATCGATTTGCAAGGATTCGGCGGTCGAGCCAGACGCAATCGACCGATTGCTGACGGGTCGGCGCTATGTGCTGCCGAGCATCGCTGCGACTTGGGCGTGGGTGCGGACGCGGGCGAGCATCGGGAAGATGTGCTCCACCGTCCAGTTGTGCTCCTCGGGGCTGACGCCGCCAGTGGCGTCGCGCACCAGCACGAGGTGGTAGCCGAGGTCGCGGCCATCGCGGACCGTCGTCTCGATGCCCACCGTGGTTCGCACGCCGCACAGGATGATCGTATCGACGCCGCGCGCCCGCAGCAGCGTGTCCAGCGCGGTGGCCGAGAATGCGCCATGGCGGTATTTCGGTACCACGTAGTCCTCGGGGTGCGGCGCGATCTCGTCCACGAACTCCCACGGCCGCGTACCGACGATCGGACCGCCGTGGGCGCCGCCGCCGGCGATGCTGGCGTCGGTCAGCACCTCCTTCTGGTCCGCGAAGTCGGGCCGCCGGGTGTTCTGGACGTAGAACACCGGCAGCCCGGCCCCACGAGCCACCTGGAGCAGCTCGACGCAGTTCCCCAGGACGTTGCTTTCGCGCAGCCAGCGCTGGCGCTCGGGGTCGTTCACCTCGAACTGCCCCTTCTGCATGTCAAACACCACCAGCGCGGTGCGCGCCGGGTCCAGCCGCTCTGCTGTTGCCAACGGTGCTCCTCTTGTGGTCTAGACGTTGTGCTTGGAGCTGGAGGCTACCCTCCGCCCCAACCCTCCCCCGCAGGGGGCGGGGGCGGGGGCGGGGGCGGGGGCGGGTTGCCCACTAGCTGGTCGGGCCCGTCACCCAGATGTCCTCAGGCTTGAAGCGCGTCTCGACCAGCTTCTGCTCGTAGCCGTACTGGCAGAGGGCGTCGAGCGCCTTGTAGTTGTATTGGAAGTCCATCTTCCACGGATCGAAGTCGCCGAAGAACTCGCGCTCCTGCAGATAGTAATCGCCGGCCCACACCAGGATGCTCTTGCGCTGATCGCGCACCCAGCGGTACGTCCGGCGCATCGATTCGTTCCAGGCATCCATCAGGCTGCCCACGATCCAGGGCTCGTTCTGCAGCAGATTGTCGCGCACTACGAAGGTGTGCATGATCGGGAAGAGCTGGGTGCGGCGGAAGTACTCCTGCTCCTCCTCGCGGAAGTTGGGAAAGAGCCGCGTGATGACCGAGCCTTCTTTGAACATCTCGTCGGACTCGCTCGGCGAGATATAAGCGTCGACGTCGCCGTCGATGAGCGCCTGGGCCTCGGATTTGTTCGACATCACCGCGGCGAGGTCGACCTCCTTCGACTTCTCCATCCCCTCGGCGTACTCCTCCGAGAACGGCACCCAGTGCACTTTGCTGTAGTCCACGTCGTACGCGTGCGTCAGCGCGCCGCGAGCCCAGAGCGCCGCGGTATTCGCCAGTCGCGGCACCCCGACCTTGCGTCCCTCGAGGTCCTTCGGCGTCTTAATGCCCGCGTCCCGGTGGACAAAGATGTAGGCATGGCGGAAGCGGCGGTGCGGGAAGACCGGAATCGCCGTGAAATCGCAGCCCATCTCCTTCATCACGAGGTACACGGACGCCGAGTGCTCGGAGCAGTCCACGAGCCCGGCGTGCATGTGGGCCGGATGGCCCTTGCCAAGGCCCGGCGGCTTCGGCGCGCCCTCCGTGATGTCTACCATCTCGAGCTCGATGCCCTGCGGCTTGATCCGGCCCAGAAAGAACGGCAGGGTCCGGTCGTAGATCTTGGCTGCCATCTTGATCTTCAGGTCCGCCACGCTTCACCTCCTTCGCGTCTATGCTTCGTCGTTCAATTGGCCGGCTCGCGCGGCGCCGGCACGGCTCGCGCGCGCGGCCCCGGGGACGGCCCTCTTCCCCGCCCCCTCCCCCAATTTTGGGGAGGGGCTATCCCAACGTTCGAGCCCGGGGCAACCTAACCCCCTCCCCCCCGCTCGTCCTGAGCCTGTCGAAGGACCCGGCGCGGAAAGGGGGAGTCATACCGGACATTGGCGCATCTCCTTCCCCCAATTTGGGGGAGAGGGCTGTCCCCGGCCCGGGCTTACGTTATCGTTCCACCGGCGTCGCCTTGGATCGTTCCAGAAGCGCCTTCGCCTCCTTAAAAATCGGGCTGAATTGCTGCCAGTGGTTATCCATGAAGCCGGTGCGGCCCGTGTTTCGCTCTCGCTTCAGCTCGATCAGCACGTTCTTCGCGGGGTCGCGCAGCACGCCGAGCGGGTCCTCGCCGCGCTCCACCTTCTCCAGTTGGTCCACCAGCACCTTGCGGTAGAAGATGATCCCCTGGTCGGAGGCGCCGAGCTTCTCATCCGTGCGGTCCATGATCGGGCCCTGCGTCACCCACGCCATCATGTCCTGGCCGGTGATCCAGTCGGTCTTGTACCTGCCACTCTGCTCGTATACCGGCACGTTGTAAACCGGGATCCGCTCCTGGGCAGGCACCGGTTGGCCGTCGTTCGGTCGGTAGCATGAGTACAGCACGTTCATCGTATGTGTGTCGTCGACGGGCACGCGAATCTGCAGTGAGCCGCTGCCGCCCGCGCGGGTGGCGTTCGGGAAGATGAGTGGATTCGTGCCCTCGGCCCACGTCCACGACTCCTCGGTGCTCCCCTCGACCATGCGTCGCTTCACGATGCCGAAGTCGAAGAGGTCAAAGCCGATCTTGACGTGGTGGGCACCGCCGTAGACGCGCTCGGTCCGCCGCGGCTTGCCCTTCCGCTCCAATACATAGTCGTAGTAGTGGCCGTGCAGCCAGTCCACGTGGGTCAGGTCGATCGAGTTCTCCACGCACTGCAGCCAGTTGCACGGGATCACGTTGACGCCGATGTCCCGCCAGGCGTCCTCCCAGGCGAAGACGTCAAACCTCGGCAGCAGCGGCGCCGGCTGGGGGCCCAGGTAGGCCCAGAGCAGCCCGCCCAACGGCTGCACCGGGTACGCGGTGTGGTGGATGCGGTCCTTGAAGCTGCTCTCGGCAGGCTCGGCCGGCTGCTCGAGGCAATTGCCGGCCGGGTCGAAGAGCCAGCCGTGGTAACAGCAGCGGAGCCCGTGCTCCTCCGGCACGCCGTACTCCAGCGAGGCCTTGCGGTGCGGGCAGTGTTGCCCGAGCAGGCCGTACTCCCCGCTGCGGTCGCGGTAGAGCACCAGGTCCTCGCCGAGCAGCCGCACCGCCTTCGTCGGCTCGTCCTCCAGCTCGGCTACGCCGGCCACGGGGTACCAGTAGCGCCGGAGCAGCCCGCCCATCGGCGTGCCGGGGCCAACGCGCGTCAATCGCTCGTTCTCTTCCTTTGTTAACATCCGCTTCGAACCTTTCCCTGGGATCGCATCGAGCTTCGATCCAACGATAGATCGCGATTCCGGTCAGTGTAATAGCCGGCGTGGGGGCTTGTCCGCCGCCGTGAGAGGCCCTCTCCCCCCTGCTTTCAAGGGAGGGGTTATATAGCGTTCTACCGCAAAAGCGGGGTGATGAGGTCCACCACCTCGCGGCTCTGGGTCAGACTGGCTTCGGTGTTCGTAAACACCCAGCCTGGCTCCGGCAGGTTCTCGAGCGGCAGGCGCGAGTTATCCACGTCCGCCCGCATGCTCGGAATCTCGGTCAGGCTCACCAGCGCCTGCCCTACCCGCTGCGAGAGCACCCAGTTGGCGTAGAGCTTCGCGGCATTCGGGTGCGCCGGGTGATTCATCATCGAGAAGTTGGCGAACGAGGAGTTCAAACTGCCGCCCTCGCGAATGCGGTGCGAGTCGAGTCCGGCCATGGTCACGCCCTGGTTCCCAAGCAGCTCGATGCTCGCGCGGTTGCACACACAGAGGGCGAAGTCGTGGGCGGAGAGCATGGCGGCGACCTCATCGTCGTTGCTCCCGATGCGCAGCTCCTGCTGCTGGACGAACTGGCGGATGAAGTCCGCCCCGAAGCCCGGGAGCCCGTAGAGGAACGTCAGCGTGGTGCGCCCCGAGCCCGAGGTGCGCGGGTCGTTGGCGAAGACGATCTGGCCGCGCCAGCGCGGATCGAGCAGGTCGTGGTAGCTCGTGATGTCCGATGGGCTGGCCTTGGCCGTGTTGACCCAGAACGACTGACCGGCCGCGGCCAGCACGGGCAGCACGTAGTCCTCGGTGTCGATGTAGGGAATGCGGCCGCCCTGCCAGTAGCGCGGGTCAGCCACGGTCGGATCGACCAGTGCCGGGGTAATGTGATCGATCAGGCCGGCGGCCTTGGCGTTGAACATGAGGGTGTCGGCTCCGCCAAACAGCACGTCCCAGTTGTACTGACCGGCGGCTCGCTCGCGCGGCACGCGGTCGAGCCACGCTGGTGGTCCATCCTCGTTCAAATACTCGACGCGGATGCCGTACTCGGCCTCGAAGCGTGCCTTCAGGATGTTGGGCAGCTCCGCGAGACCGCGGGGCCCGTACATCACGACCACGCCCTCCTGCCTGGCGGCCGCGACAAGGGTGTCCATGTCGGTCTGGCCCACGCCGGCGGAGGCGCCGAGCGGTCCGACTACGCTGACGAGTGCGAAACACGCGATACCTGCCGCGATTGCCCGGACCAATGGTCGCAGCCCGCGCGACCTGATGCCACCGTGCATCGGCATTCCTCCATAGACAGAGTGCGCCCACGTCACCATGTGGACCCGCCTCCGGCGATTCTACGGGGTTATGCGGCCATTGTCTATCAGTCAGCCAGCCGCATTTAGTGACTGGGACTGTCTGGATGGCGCGCTGCTCCCTGACCTCTCCCTCTAAAGTGTGGGCTCGAGAGGTAGGAAACGGGACCGCTGCTATTTCCGGAGTGCGGGGATAGAGGATCGTAGCGCGAGGCCGGCTACTGGGCTCGGGCCAGGTAATATGGCCGTCCCTCGAACCCTTTGGCTTCCATGGGCAGCGTGCCTGGCGTGAATTCGAATGCGGTCAACTTGGCTGAGGCGTGTTGCTGCACCTCCTCAGAAACCACGATCTGTCCATGCTCTGCAACCTGAGCCAGTCGAAATGCTAGGTTGACCAATCTCCCAACGGCGGTGCTTCTCTCACCGGTTCCGTCGAAAGCGCCGTAAATGACGCCACCGAAGGAAATACCGGCGACGAGACTCGTCGCATCGAACTGCCGCTGCGAATATTCCGTCGTGTGTGTCAATGCCTCGTACCGATGCTGCATCCTCGCCGCAGCGTCGATGGCGCGCCGTGGCCCCTCCGGAAAATGCTCGTCCTCTCGGTCCTGGAAAAGGACCAGAAAGCCGTCACCGAGAAAAACATTGACACGTGCGAGGTTCGGGTCTCCCTCGCAAACGTCGGAGAGCGGGTTCTGGGTGAGCTGGTGGAGCTCATACATGAAGTGGGCGAGTAGTTCGGGCGGGCAATTATTGACTTTGTCCGTCGACTCGCGGATGTCAGTAACGAGAACAGTGAGGTCCGTCCACCTGGGCTCCTTTTGACCCCATTCGACCGGCACTACCCCTCCGCATGACGACCCAGTGCGTCTGGACTCGCTCTAGCTGCCGAGGAGAGAGAGTAGTGCTTCCGGCTCCAGGTAGTCAAATAGCCGCTCAGATGCCTGAGTTCGCGCGCACAGGTCGGCGAGGGCCGACATGTCAAGGAGAATCGGGAGCTCACTCATGTGCGGCACGCCGCTCTTCTTGATCCGCTGCTGCCAACCCTCGAATATGTACCGCATGTACTGAGCGCGCTCTCGACGCTCGTCGGCAGTGAACGCATCAGAATCCAACCAGTTTCCCTCGGCTAGAGGAAGCAGCGGAGACTGCGCCATCTCCGTCTCCAACTGATAGGAGTCCGACGTCTCGACGACCAGGAACGGGTTCAGTGCCGCGCGATATGGGAGATGATGGACAGATGTGAGGAGTCCTCGCTCCAGCCATTTGAGAATAGGGTTCTCGCCCTTATCGTCAACCAGCATCACAGGTCCGGTGAGCACGTGGATCCGCGCGTCCCGTTCGCGGC
>JAXDLH010000463.1:0-6735 GCA_034666705.1 Chloroflexota bacterium | reverse complement strand
AGGGCGCACTGCACCCCGAGATCGCCAGCAGGACCAACAACACGATGCGCGCAGGACGTGATGCGACCGAACCAGACCCGAACAGGACGCGGCGCAGTCGGCGCCAGCACGAGATGGGTCGCATACGTTCTCCTTACCGGTGGGCGCCGATACCGAGCATCAAAAAACCCCTCGTCACGATGGACGAGGGGTGATTCACAGTCTGCCGATCCGGCAGCGGCCTTCACCCTTTGACTCGAAGGGACCATGGCTCGAGGCGGAGGCAGGTTTTCGGGCTCGTAGCCTCAGCTACTTACCGTTGCGGCACAGCACCGGATTCTCACCGGTTTCCCCTGGCTCTCCACCACACGTTATTCAGTTGTCTCCGGCGAACCGTCGGAGTGGGATCATCCTAGCCGATCCGCCCATGGCGGTCAAATCACGATCACGCAGAGCGTTGGCGCGCTTTAAGCCTCCAGCGGACTGGTGATAATGCGATCAGCGGCGCGCACCTCCCAGAACCGGCGCTCAGCTCACCTGGATTTGCCCGGTCATGCCGCTCGCCTGGTGGTATTCACAGTAAAAGGGCACGGTGCCGCTGGCGGGAAGGGTAAAGTCCACCTGGACTGATCCATTCGCAGGAATGTCCTTATCGATGGCAAGCGACGTCACAGTGAAGTTGTGCTCGGTGCTCGAGCTATTCGTAATCGTGAGGGTGAGGCGCTGGCCGGCCTTACCTTGAAGCGTGGCCGGGCTGAAGGCGAAATTGCTGGCAATGAGCGTGGCGGTGGTGGCATTACTGTTCGTCGCTCCTTGAGTCGCTACCGGGCTTCCGGGCGGCGGCGCGCTGGAAGTCGCCGGCCGCGCCGCGGTTGGACTGCAGGCCAGCGTAAGGATCGACAGGGTAGCAAGAAGCAACAGGCGAGTTGTGGAGCGCATCGCAATCTCCTTCGAAGTCAACGAATTAGGCGAGCTGCTCGCTGGCCCTGTAGAAGAGACGCTGCCAACCGGCCGCTGGATCACCGGTCCGATCGACCCGGTCGTCGAGGTGATCACCATGCCGCAGCGCTTCCCACCGGCATTTCCCAATAGGCCCGACGTGAACACAATCTTCCCGCGATGATGCGGATGGGTGATGAAAGGCGGAAACCCCGCGGTGCGTGCACCGCGGGGCTCCCACCCGCGCTAACTCACCGGCAAGCGGCGCTAGCGCCGTCCACCCCGGTCGTCGCCTGCGTCGTGACCCGCTGCGTCGTCGGCGCCGTGGCGATGGACCGCACGGCCGCCCCGGTCGTCGCCGGCCGGATCGTCTGCGCCATGCCGGTCCATAACGATGACCTGATCGTCTGCGACCGGCGAGGCCGCCTGGCTGACCCCGCCAAACACGGAGACGGCCAGCACACCGGCGGAAAGAATGGATAGGAGTCGGACCTTGTGCATCGTGACTCTCCATGAGGCCACTGGCTGTCGTGGCCTTCGCTGAAATCGCATGCAGCTGCATATGAAATCTACTGAACAGGACTGCGCCACCACACCGGGCGAAGGTCGAGACTTCGGCCGGCCCAGGGTCCCGGACCCTTCGGACTTTGGTCGCAAGCTGTCAGAGCGCCACGTCGCCGGAGCGCCCCGAATCAGCGCGGCGTCTTCCGAGAGACCGCTAGCTGCCACCCGCGAGCAATCGCTCGCCCGGCACTCAATGGCACGCTCGACCACATGCTCCGCCTGGCGATGGGCGAGCGCCTTGTCACGGCGTCGCGCTGAGGACTGGGATCTGCGACTATAAGAAGGGCGCCAGCTCCGCGCCGACCGCGCCGAGGGTACTGCGCACTACATCGAGGTCCGGCGCGTCGGGCTTGAGCGCGTCGCTGACAAACAGCATCGCCGTCTCGATCCGCGTATAGCCGTCGATGGAGACGTCGCGGAATCCATCCTCGACGTCCAGCCACGTCAGTTGAAACTCACGCCAGGTGCTGCGCGCTTGATCCCAGTCGCCTGCAACCGCGGCCTGCTCCACCTGCTGGCGAAGGCCCTCGAGGCGTGCAGTATCCGTGGCCACCTGCGCTTGGCTCGGGCGTGCCTCCGCATTGATCGTCATCGTCATCAGAATCAGCACCCAGCCAAGCGTAGCGAGCAGCAGCGCAGCGAGTGAGGTACGCGGCAAGGAGTAGCGGCGGTCGTGCCCCATAGTGGTGCCAGCCTCCTCAAAGGATGGGCGAATATTAGCACATGCTTCTGTTCAGTATTAGAAAAGGCTAAGTCGAATCTGAGTGCGCGAACGGCATCGTAGATTTGCTACACTAGAGGGTCACGTCCCGAAGGGGAGTAACTGCCGGCGCTCGCGCCGTGACGGGGTCAACATGCTGGGGATAACCCTGGCCCCGTCGACTAGCCCTCGCTAGTCCAGCCAGACCTTCGGCCCGGCCTCTCTACACAATTGGGAGAGGGCGGGTCGGGGGTCTTTTTGTTACCCACCGACCTGCGACGCCATCCGAAAAGGAGGCGCCGTTATGTCCGCATTCATTGCCTCGTTCCTGCTGATCACGCTCGCCGAGATGGGTGACAAGACGCAACTCGTCGCGCTCGCATTCGCCACCCGCTATTCCGCCTGGGTCACGCTGGCCGGTGTATTGGTCGCTACGCTGATCGTGCATCTCTTCTCGGTAGCAATCGGCGAGGTGCTGGGACTCGCTCTGCCCACGCAGTGGATTCAACTCGGCGCCGGGCTCGCCTTCATCGCCTTTGCGGCGTGGACCATTCGGGGCGATTCGCTCGACGACAAGATGGAGAAACCGAGCCGCTTTGGCCCGTTCCTCACTGTTGCCATTGCGTTCTTTATCGCGGAGCTCGGCGATAAAACGATGCTCACGACGATCACGTTGGCCAGTCAGTACCAGAGCTTCACGCCAGTGTGGCTGGGCTCGACGCTCGGGATGACCGTCGCCGACGGCATGGCGATCGCCGTCGGAGTCGTGGCGGGGCGGCGCTTGCCCCAGCGCGCGATCAAACTGGTCGCCGCCGCGATCTTCTTCGCCTTTGGCGTGTGGGCGATTGCGGCGGCGGTGATCAGCATAGTCGGGCACTGAGCCCGGATCCTGCGACCGCAGGGGCATTCGCCTCGGCGATCGCGTCTCCATTGAGGTGCTTACGGGGTACGCTTACTGTTTCACATCCCATTCAACCGCGTTCCAGGCCTGCGTCGAGGCGGGCGGTCGCGCTGTGGCGTTGAGCACCCGGTTGGCGATCAGGGTCGGCTCGCTGATGTAGAAGAGGCCAAGCTGGATCACCTGGTCGGCGATCTGGTCCACGATCTGGCCCAGTACTTGCCGCCGCGCCGGCAGCGGAATCGTCGTTCCGTAGCGCTGCAGCAGAGCGTCAAAGTCGGAATTGGCGTACCGCGGGGTATTGGCGCCAATGAACCGATTCGCCGCGGTCGGGACCTGCGCGCTGCTCAGCCGATTGAGGCGCGCCGGGTCATTCGGATTCTGCTGGACGAAGAACGAGGGGAAGGTGGCGGCGTACTCGCGATCCCGTGAGCGCTGCGCTGGGTCGATTCTCGCATCAGCCGCGACTCCGACCTGGCGCCAGGCGTCGGCCACCGCCAACGTGCTCTTCTCGGTGACGTCATTGCCCGCACTGACCCGGACCTCGAGGGTAATGGGCTGGCCGCTCGCGTCATGGTACAGGCCGTCCGCCCCTCGGGTGTAGCCCAGCCCCTCGATCATTTGCATTGCCCGGCGCGGGTCATAGTCGTAGTGCGGCACCGTCGGAGCAATCTCGGGGTAGGCGGGGTCTTCGGTACTCAGGTAACTGTGGGCGACTGAGGTCAGCCCGAACTGAAACGTATCTACCATCTGCTGCCGGTCGAGCGCCATGAGCAGCGCGCGACGAAATTGCAGGTTCATCACCACGGGGGGCGTGGCGTCCAGCAATTGCGGAGAAGCAATGATCGCATTGTTCAGCCGGAGGTCCATGTGGCCCCCTGGCCACTGGTCCCGAATCTGCGCGGCCTGCTCCAACGAAATCCCGCGACCCATCGTCAGGTCGATCGCGCCCGCCAGGATGCTCGCGGTCAGCGTGCGCGGGTCGGAGAAGATCTTCACCTCCACCTCGTCGATCTTCGGTCGGCCGAGTACGTACTGGTCGTTCGCGTCGACGATGAGGTGGTTGCCGCGCTCCCAGGTGCGCAGCTTGAAGGGCCCGGTGCCGACGAACTGCTCGCTCCAATAGGGCTGATTCATCAGATTGGCGGGATCCTCGGCGAACGCCTGCCCTAGGAGGTGCCGGGGCAGCGGCACCGTGCGCCCGCTGACCGCGTGGGAAAAGAGCGTATCAGCCTCGACGAACGGCCGCTTCCAGGTTACCGTCAGGGTCCGACTGTCCGGCGCGGCCACCGACTCGATTGCGTCGAACGCGGCGTCGTGCTCCCAACCGACCTCGGGGTTCTGCGAAACCTGGGCGGTGAAGAGCAGGTCGTCGCTGGTGAAGGGCACCCCATCGTGCCAGAACGTGTTCGGGCGGAGGCGCCAGGTGGTTTCCATGCGGCCATCCGGGAGGAGCTTCGACTGGCCGTTCTCGATAGTGGGCACTGCATCGGCAAGCACCGCGTGCAACTGGCTCTGGTTATCCATGTTCGCCAGTCCAGCGTTGACGAGATCCTCGAGCGCGTCGGTCCCGGCGACGTTGCTGCCGGGGCCCGAGGTATTGAGCTTGGCGCTGAGCGTGTAGGGATCGCCCGCGATGGCGGCGACGATCCGCTTCGGTATACTCGGTTGCGACGACGTAACTCCCGAGCCTGACGCCGCACTCGGCGCGCGATCCGGCATCGGCGGACTTGCGGAACTGCACGCCCCCACGAGCAAGCTGCTGGTGAGCAGGAGCGCGATGACGCGGCAATTCCCGAGCATGCATGGCCTCCATCGACGCGTAGCATTGGTTGATCGTTGGATAATGCCGAGGGCCCGGCTCGATGCGAGCCGGGCCACGAGAAAGCAAGGGGACAGATGTTCAAGGTGACCCGACTGCAGTCCTGGAACGCGAGCACCGAGGCGCTCCCGGAGACGATGCAGTTTTACCAGACTCTCTTCGGCGCCGCCGCCGTGCAGGGCGAGCCGACCACCCAGCGCCGCTCCGACGGGACCGAGGTCACGATTGGCCATCTCCGGCTTGGCGAGCTGCGCGTCGGGCTCTACCAGTGGCCGGACGGGCGGCGGCCGGCGTGGGATCATCACACCTTCGAGGTAGCGTGGGCCGGTGAGCCGGACGTGGTACGCGCTGAGGTCGAGCGTCTGGGTCTGGAGATCGAAAGCTTCCGCCACCATGGTGAAGACGCCGGCTACAACATGGTGTTGCGGGACCCTGAGGGGAACCGCGTCGAGCTTTCTATCGCACCCGAAGCATAGGCACACCCGAAGCATGGGCGCCAGCCCCCGGCGCGCTTGAGCTGCTCGAGCCTGAAGAGTTTGCAGGAGAGGTACATCACATGGTAGCTACCCCGGAGCATGAGCGGATAACGTTGCGCCCGCGCGAGGATCTCGACCTCGTACGGCACCACTACAACCGGCGGGCGATGTGGGGGACCGATACGGTGCTCTATCGCACGCAGCACCCGATGACGTGGCAGCGGGTCACCGGGAACTACCAGAACTGGCTGATTCAGACCGCGCCCCTGGTCCCGACCGATGCCACCTCGGCCGCCGGGGAGCCGGCCAAGCTGCTCTACAGCGAGGATCTCACCTTTTGGCTCTCGCGCCGCCGCGAGACCATGCCCTACTTCTTCCGGAACTGCGACGCCGACGAGCTGCACCTGATCAGTCAGGGCGACATGATCTACGAGACCGACTTTGGCGTCATCGAGGTGCACGATCGCGATTTCCTGCTGATCCCGAAAGGGGTGACGTACCGAGTCGTGCTGCCCGAGCCGCAAGAGACGCTGCGCGTCATCTATGAGTCGGTGCCCGAGATCTTCCTGGTCCCAACCGAGATGGTCGATCACGTGTACCACAAGGGCCGGCCGGCCGTGAGCCCCGATCGCCTACAGCGGCCCAAGCTCGTCGAGCCACCCGCGGCAGAGGGGGAGTACGAGGTGCGCGTGAAGTACAACGGCGCCTTCTCGGACTTCCTGGGCGAGATCAGCACGATCGTCTACGACTACTATCCGCTGGACGTCGCAGTGATCGACGGCGTCGAGCCGGTGGTCAAATTCAGCGTGGCCGACATCGAGAAGCTCGGCACCACACCGGTGCCCTTCCTCGGCGCGGCATATCTGGACAACCGCCAGAACCTGGCGTGGACGCTGCACCTCTCGGGCGGCGGTTCCGGACCGGTGCACCGCGATGCCGACGTCGACGAGATGCGCTACCTCTCCTCGGGACCCAAGATGGGGGACATCCTGTTCACGCCGCAGGGCGTGGATCATGGCGCCGGGCGCGGCTATACCAAACGGGAACGGAACCGCCCCCAGGAGCCGTACGACATGGGGGACACGATCTCGGCGTACACGATGAAGCCGCTCCGGGGCACCCCGCTCTGCCACGAGGTTGCCCGCACCTACCTCTGCTAGTGCGACAGTTCGCGTGATCGTAGCCCTTGCGTGGGTTCCGTCGTTCCGGTAGGGCGAGGGCTTGTCCCTCGCCGCATCGCCCGGCGCCACCATCGCCGGGCGGGAGGGGACAAGCCCCTCCCCTACCGAACGAAGGGCATGCCCGGAGGACCTGACCCGCTAGCGGAGCTCCGCGACGCGGTAGATGCTCGGGAGCT
>JAXDLH010000462.1:0-7756 GCA_034666705.1 Chloroflexota bacterium | reverse complement strand
CTTCTATCAGCAACTCGGCCGAAGCTGGAACCACGTACAGCACCTCCTCGATGCGAATTCTCGCTTCGAGACGATTACCTCTACCAGCGTCGCCTTCGTGCAGGGTACCGAGTACCTCGTGATTGTGGATGGAGAGCGACGGACCACCGTGCAGGCGGTCACGGACGCAGTGGCCGTGCAGAGCACGACGTGGGAGATACCGGCCACGATCATCCTCGATCCAGGTTTCGGCACGTTCGTCAGCGCCAACGCGCCGCCGGCGCCTCCAGCCGCCGTGGCGGCGCCCCGCCTCTCGCTGCAGCTCGACGTCGACGGACCGGCCACGCTACTCGCGACCGACGCGCACAACCGCAGCGTAGGCGTGCGGCCACAGGTCGGCACCTACGGCAGCCAGGTACCCGGCGCGACCGAGCAGACCGCCGGTTCACGGCCGGCGCTCCGCATTCCGGACCCGGATGCTTCGTACGACCTCACCCTTTCCGCGCTCGGCGAGGGCGGAAGCCTCACCGTGACGGCCACTGTGTTTGTGGATGGCGCGGCTGCAGCCTCTACCCGCCTCACCGGCGACGTGCGCCCCGGGGGACTCCTGGGGACGAGGCTGGCGATCAGCTCACTCGCGATCCCGCCGGGTGCGGCGATCAGCGCCACGTCGCTGACGCCCCAAGGTGCCGCACGTGGATCGCAGATACCCACGGAGTCCGCCGTGGCGGCCACCGGCACGCCAGTCGCCACGCCGACCGCTTCTGCAACTGCGACCCCGGAGTCCACCGCCGACACGCAAGCCGATCCTATCGCCGAGAACCCGGAAGAATCGGCCTCATTGGCTGTGGCACCGGCGCTTCTCGATGGGATCCCCGACACGAGCACCGCGCACACACGAACCAGGACCCCGATCACCACCAACTCCTCGACGGCCACTCGCACCCTGACGCTGCGAACCATCACGATGCCCTTGGCAACAACCGAGCCACGCCGCGGCGCGACACCGACCAGCAGTCCTGAGACGGTCGCTGCTTCGAAGGCCGCGCCGGCCCCGTCGATGGCCTTACCGGTATCCCCGAGCCCCACCGCGACTCCACCGACAAAGGAGCTGCGTGCCACCGCTTCGCCCACCGCGACGATCTCGATCAACGTGAACGGAGTACGGTCAGCAGCTTTGTCCACCGGGGTCCCGGCAAGCCACAGCCAGGATGCGGAGCCGACGCTCGCCCTGAGTGATGCGGAGCCGCAGCCGCACGCGTTGGCGAACGGCAGCCATGCGCCGACCGTCACTCCTTCGTCGACAAAAACTCCAACGTCACTCCCGGCGACTCCAACGAGAACGCCGACGCGATTCGTGCGGGGCGAGCCTCCGACGAGGGTGGCCGCGCCAACGGCGACGCCAGCGGCAGGGGCCCATCACCCACCGCAGCCGGAACGGCACGACGACCACTGGAACGCCAGTGGCCACGGGCATGCCGACGATTGAGGGCGCGCTTGTGCCTCCCACTCGGCCACGGGTTGGCCATGAAGAAGGTGGCTGCCTGGGTCATGCCAACGGTGTGAACGCCATTGTCCCCCATGGAGGCTGGACAGATCGGGCGCCAGCCGCCAGAATGACGAGCGTTTGCCGGTCATCCGGCAGCCGGGCAAGGGAGGGACAGTGAAGACGCGTAGATGGCTCCTGAATGTAGTACTTGGGGTGACGCTGGCCTGCGCCAGTGCATGCTCCTCTCCCGCGACGCCGCAGCAATCCGGAAATTCTCCCCAGGCGGCCACGGGCCAATCGCAGCCTGCAGGGCCGAAGGTGCTCAGCATCGGCGTGCTGCGCGAGCCAGCCACCGTCGAGGGCTTTACCGGCCAGGGCGGCGTGCGGGGCGGCGCGAGTGAGGAAGCGGATTTGATTCACAATCACCTCACCGTGCTCGACCCGCAGGAGACGGCGCGGCCACAACTCGCCACGGAGCTGCCGTCCGTGGAAAACGGGACCTGGAAGATCAACCAGGACGGCACGATGGATATGACGTGGAAGCTCCATCCAGGCGTGAAGTGGCAAGACGGCACGCCGTTCACGAGCGATGATCTCCTCTTCTCGTTGATGCTGCACAAGGACCCGGATCTTGCCCATTCGTACCGGGCACAGACCAACGCCATGGAGTCCGCCACCGCGCCTGACCCGCTCACGCTCATCGTCCACTGGTCCCGTGTGGACATTCGGGCACTCGAGGGGCTGGGGCTCACCCCGATGCCGCGCCACCTCATGGAGGAGCTATACCGCACCGACAAGAATAGCTTCATCCAGAGCACCCGATTCACGAGCGATTGGGTTGGCCTGGGTCCGTACAGGCTGACCAACTGGGTGCCGGGCTCGCAAATGGAGATGGTGCGCAACGAGGACTACTTCCTGGGTCGGCCACTGCTCGACCGGGTCATCGTGCGCTTTATCGGCGACCCGAACGCAATGGTGGCGAACCTGCTCGCCGGCTCGATCGAGTTGGTCATTCCGCCAAGCATCGAGATCGAGACCGCCTTGAATCTGAAGCAGCAATGGGAGGGCACGGGCAACGTCGTCCGCCTCGACCCGCTGCCTCGGATCGACTACATGGAGCTGCAGTTCCGCCCGGAAGCAGCAAAGCCGGTCAATGGGCTGCCGGTGCTCGCCGTACGGCAGGCGCTCTACCAGGCCATCGACCGGCAGGTGCTCTCGCAGGCGATGACCGGCGGCCTCGCACCCCCAGCGGATAGCTGGTTCAGCCCCCTCGATCCTGCGCGTAAGGACGTCGAGTCAGCCATCCCGCAATTCCCGTATGACCCGGCGCGAGCTCGCCAACTGCTCGCTCAGGCCGGCTGGCAGCCGGGCGCCGACGGGGTTCTCGTCCATAGCCCGAGTGGGGAGCGCTTCTCCATGGAGATGTGGACGAACCCCCAGACCAGCGATAAGATCACGGCCATCGTCGCCGACGCCTGGAAGGCGATTGGCGTTAATGGGCAGATCACCGCGATTCCGCCGGCGCGGGCCGAGGATCGCGAGTTCCAGTCGCAGCACCCTGGACCGCTGATCACCGGTGTGAACATCCCGGATCTGTTGGACCGCTATGACTCGCGGCAGGTGGCCTCGCCGGCGAACCGCTGGAGCGGACGCAACCGGGCTGGCTACGCCAACCAACGCGCCGACCAACTGCTCGACCAGCTTGCAACGACGATCGATCTCAAGGCGCGCGTTCCGCTCCAGCGCGAGCAGGTGCAGATCGTGATGGGCGAGGTCGGCATGATGCCGCTCTTCTGGGAGCCGCGGCCGCTGGTCGCGCTCAAGAGCGTCAAGGGCGACATCTCCGCCGAGCACACCGGCTGGAACGCATTCACCTGGGACAAGCAGTAACGCCCGCCGCGCCCACAGGGCGGCGCACTTCGAGTACTCTGAGCATCGACACCGGACTATCAGGGAGGAACTCGCGTATGACCCGCAACTATCGTCTCGTCTCCGGGGATAGCCACCTGCAGGTTCCCGCCGACGCGTGGACCCATCGGGTCCCGGCACAGTATCGCGACCTTGCCCCAAAACGGGTGAAGCGGCCAACCGGGGGCGAGGCAATCGTGAGCGCTGGGGGAGATCAGTACTGGGGTGCGACCGGCAGCTACGCCGGGCACACGCCGGAGACGTTCGACCCAATGATTGCCTTTGATTTCGGCACCGCGATCGGGGCCGGCGGCCCAGAGCAGCGGCTGCTGGAACAGGACCAGGATGGCGTGGAGGCCGAGCTGATCTTCCCTGGCACCTCGGCAACGCACGGCCTGGGCGTGCCAGATCGCAACGCCTACCTCTCCATGCTCCGCGCGTACAACGACTACCTCGGCCAAGATTATTGCTCGCATGCGCCTGATCGCCTCTGGGGCGTGGGGATGCTGCCTTCGAAGGACATCGACCTCAAGATCGCCGAGATGGAGCACTGTAAGGAGATTGGCATGCGGGCCGTTTCGGTGCACGACATGCCATCCGGGCAGCCATATCCGGTACCGGAGGACGACCGTTTCTGGGCGGCCGCTCTCGATATGGAGATGCCGGTGTGTATCCACACGACGATCTCCCGCACCGGCCGGGGCCCGCTCTTCAAGTACGAAAAGGAGCCGGATTTCGAGCGGCCACCGGACGACTTCATGGACCGGGTTTATCGCCACGCGAACGCGTCCCGCTGTGGCTCACTCACCGCGTGCCAGCTTCTGTTCGCCGGCACCTTCGACCGGTTCCCGAAGCTGAAGATCTATTGGGCCGAGAACAACGTCGGCTGGCTGCCGTTTTTCTGCGAACAGCTCGACACCGAATACGACAAGAACCACATCTGGGCAGAGCGCCACTTCGGCATCCCGCACCTCGAGCGCAGGCCGAGCGAGTACATCAAAGAGCACGGCTACTGGGGCTTCTACGACGATCCGATCGGCATCAAGCTGCGCCATGAGATCGGCGTCGACCACGTGATCTGGGGCAGCGACTTCCCGCACGTGGTCACGTTCTGGCCGAACAGCCGGCAGGCGCTCGACCAGCAGATGACCGGCGTGCCGGCCGAGGAGCGGCGCAAGATGGAATCCACCAACGTGCTCGAGTTCCTGGGCATAACCCCCTGACGTCATCCGGAGCGAAGCGAAGGATCTGTGATCCCCACGTTGAGCTATCGATCCTTCGCTTCGCTCCGCTCCGGATGACAACAGGGTCGGGCACTTGCGATCCCAATAGATGAAGGGAGCAGACAATGAGCTATAACGGACATCCCGTTATCGACATGGACAGCCATCTGCGCGAGTATTGGGACCTCGACAAGACCTACCGCGACAATATCGACGCGCAGTACCGCGAGAAGTACGACCAGCTCAGCCGGGCGGTGAAGGCTCGCCAACAGCGCGCCGGCGACGTCGGGCTCGGCGACGTGTTGTGGCCTCGTCTGCCCAATCATCCGTACGGGGTCTACGAGCCGTTCGGGGAGCCGACCAACGGGCACGGCGCGCAGAACCGGGCGATCAGCAACGTGGGCCGGGACATTGACCCCGCCTGCAACTGGGACCCGACGATTCGGCTCCGCGACATGGACACGGCGGGGATCGACACCAGCGTGATGTTCCCGAGCCAGTCCGATGGCTTCTGCAAGCTGAACGACGTCGGCTTCGAGAGCGCGCTGCACTGGGCGTACCACCGCTTCATGAGCAGCTACTGTGCTGAGTCCGAGGGCCGGCTCCGCTGGTTGGGCGACTCGAATGTGCGGGACGTACCAGAGACGATCCGAATGCTGGAGCACTGGACCAAGCACGACGACCACTTCGTGGGCATGTTCCTCCCGCGCGCCCTGCCAGATGGCACGATGCTCGACAATCCCGTGCTGCACCCGCTGTTCGCTGCATCCCAGGAGCTCGATATGCCAATCTGGATTCACGGCGGCGCCAACCGCCCGCCCTACACGCCGTGGGTCGAGGCCCCGAACCCGATCTATCACGGCTGGGGCGGTCAGTACGCGGTGAGCGCGCTGATCGGCGGGGGCGTCTTCGATCTATTCCCGAAGCTGCGCATCGGTATCTTCGAGAGTGGCTGCGGCTGGCTGCCATGGCTCATCGAGATGCTGGATGACAGCTACCACCCAGGATCGCGGACCACGCCCTACCTGAAGCGCGAGCCGTCGCAGATCGTCGCCGACGGTCAGCTCTTCTGTTCCGCCGAATCGGACGAGAAGCTCGTCGCGCAGACGGTCGAACAGCTCGGCGAGAACGTGCTGCTCTTCAGCACTGACTACCCGCACGGCGGCACTTGCTGGCCCGACGGTGTGCCGCTCATTGCCGAGCGCAACATGTCTGAGAGCGCCAAGATCAAGATGCTCGGCGCGAACGCGCTCGCGTTCTGCCCACGGCTTGCGGCCAAGGTGCCAGCATAACGTCGTTGCAACGGCCGGTCTGGAGACATCGTGGGCTTGGCGGGGTTGTTTGCCCACCCATATAGGAATTTGAGCTGCTACCACGTGCCAGGCGTGCGCAGCAATAGCCAGGACGCGCAAGAGGAGACGTCACCAATGAGGCGCAGACAACTCGGTTGGATTTTCACTGTCGCGATGAGCGTCGCGGTGCTGCTGGCCGCATGCGCCCCGGAGGGGCAGCGCGCCGGTACTACCCAGGGCCAGGGGCAGAGCCAGGGCACCTCGTCGGGATCAAGACTGCTGAAACTGGCGATCACCGTCGACGCCGAGCCCGGCGACGGCGGCATCGCCTATGGGGGCGGCGCGGCCGGTGGTCAGGAGCCAGTGTACCTGCTCCATGCCGGACTTACGGTCTTCGACGATCAGGGCAACCTGCAGGCCCGCATCGCCGAGCGCATCCCGAGCATCGAGAGCGGCGATTGGAAAGTCGCGCCAGACGGAACCATGGAGCTTACCTGGAAGCTTCGCCCCGGGATCCAGTGGCACGATGGCACGCCGCTTTCGGCCGAGGACTTCGTGCTCGGGTTCAAGGTCGGGAACGACCCCGCCCTGTTCCCGGTGGCAACGGCCGTCTTGACCCAGATCGCGGACGTCACGGCTCCGGATCCCAGCACGGTGGTCATGCGCTGGAAGAACTCCTTCATCAACGCAACCAACCTAGGACTGGACAACCTCGTGCCGCTGCCCAATCACACGATGGGCGCCCTGTACGCCGCGGGCGACAAGCAGGCGTTTGGCAACAGCAACCTTTTCACGGACAACTGGATCGGCGTGGGCCCGTACAAGATGAAGGAATGGGTTCGCGGCACGCACATGGACCTGGTAGCCAACGACGGCTACTTCCTCGGGCGGCCAAAGATCGACGAGGTCCTCATCAAGTACGTTGGCAACACCCAGGCCCTGATCGTCGCGCTCACCTCGGATGACGTCGACGCGAGCCCGGTGGGGTCGATGAAGCCGTCCGAGGCGCACACGCTGAGGACCCTGTGGGAATCCCAGGGCAAGGGTACCGTGATCATCAGCCCGAACAAGCTACGGATGGGCAAGTGGCAGTTCCGCGATCCGAGCGCCTGGTGGGCGGGCGATTCACGGATTCGGCAGGGCCTCACGAAGCTGATCGACCGCCAGTCGATCGTCGACACGATCCTGAGCGGAATCTCCGAGTCTGAGGATATCCTCCTCGCGCGGAACAATCCGGCTTACAAGCTGGCACAGCAGAAGAGCCTGCCAAACCTCGCACTCGATGCCACCGGGGCACACCAACTGCTGGCGAGTGCCGGATTGACACGCAGCGCGGACGGCCAGTATCAGGCCCAGGGGGTCCTCCTCGCGCCGATCACGTTGTCGGCCACCGGCGACATCCAGACGAACGTCGACGAGTTGCTCGCTATCTCGGATGCCTGGAAGCAGGCTGGCTTCCAGACCACCAACGCGATCATCCCGACTGATTACAGCACCGCGCAGAAGAACGAGGCGCGGGCCAGCAATCCCGGCGTGGTGCTGACCAGCAACGATCTCACCTATGCCACCTTCCAGTCGTTCATTAAGAGCCAGATCAGCACTGAGGCCAGCAAGTGGCGGGGCTCGAACAACGGCGGCTACAGCAATCCGCAGTTCGATCAGATGTATGACCGCCTGTTCAGCACGCTCAAGGCGTCGGATCGGGACCCGATGGCCGCAGACATGTTGAAGTTCCTTCTCGACCAGGTAGCCTATCTGCCGCTCGAGTACAGCCCGGACGTGGCGGCGGCCGGCACTCGCGTTCATGGGATGACCGGGGATAGCGCCTATCAGCGCGTGACCTCGTGGAATGCGCAGGAGTGGAC
>JAXDLH010000461.1:0-6273 GCA_034666705.1 Chloroflexota bacterium | reverse complement strand
TGTTGCGGCGGCAGATCCGCTCGCGCGGATCTCCACTGAGCCGACGAACCCACCGGGAAGGGTGGCGACGGAGGGGAGGTAGATCGTGGTTGCCCCATTCGCTGGGAGCTGTACCGTCATCGTGGTGAGCTGGGTGCCGTTGTTGTTCAGGAAGCGCAGCGAGGCGGACTGGGCCGTCGTCTCCAGGTTCTGGATCTGGATACCTGAGTTCAGGCCATTCGCGTTGTCGAAGACGATTGGCGCCGTGAGACCGCGCACCCGCAACGCCGACGGAGTCGAATCGGGCGCAGCAGCCGCGGCGTAAAGCATGGCGGTGCCGGTCGAGTAGTTCACGTGATTGGCGAGGCCGATCGCCACGTCGCCATCACTGGGGTCGACCTCGACGAGTGCCGAGTACACGTGCCCATCCTGCAGGGAGCTGATGGCCGGCAGGTACCAGGTCTTGGCCTGGGCTTCGGCGATTGGTGCTTCAGCGGTAATCACAACCGACGCACCAGTGTCGCGATCGGTGAATGTGATACGCGGGGTGACCGAGCCGGTCCCTGCGTTCACTACCTGCACGCCAGAATCGTAGTTGTTGTAATGGCGGAACAGGAGCGGCAGGTAGTTCTTCCGGGCGCCGCTCGAGCTCCCATTCGCCGCATCCGCGGCGCCGTTCGGACCGTAGTGGTAGGCCGCGGCGACGATGGGCCGCGCATTCAGGACCCCCGGCGGCACGCGCAGCTCGACGGTGAGCGGGCCTTGCGGCGCACCGAGGGCGGCGAGGTTCAACTCGATCGCGGAGTCCGCGGGCACGATGACCACCTGGACCACGCGCGTGCCGTCCTGAGCCTGGAACCGAACCTCGACCGACGTATCGGCCTGCGGATCCGTGTTGCGAACGACGACCCGGCTGTTCCAGCCGTTGTAGTTGTTGAACGCGAGCGGGACCACGACGTTGCCAGGCGCCGTGCCCGTGAACGGCGTCGTCTCCAGGCTGATGCGGTTCGCGAGCGGCGCGTCATGGTACACGACGCCGGAGATCTCGCACGCTTGAATGGGAGTGTTCGGCGTGAGCACCGCCAGCGCGGTAAGCGAGCCGGCAAATCCGCTCGGCAGACCGAGATCGGCAGCCGATATCTGCCGGAAGCCACTCGCCGCGAGATCGAAGTTGCGAGTCGTGAGGGGCGACGTGAGACCGCCACTGAGCGGTCGGGCCTCTACCTTGATCGTGAGCGGTGCGTTCGCCTCGTTATGGATAGCGAGCGTCGAGGTCCAGCCGTTCTGGTCGCTCGTGAAGAGCGGCGACCAGAACTGGCAGCTCGGCGGCGGGGGGATGGAGGCGCTAAATGACGCGCTGAACTGGTTGAGCAGCTCGTCAACGTTCAGCGTGGCACTCTCGACGACTGCAAAGAGGTCACGGGGGCACCCGGTCGCCGTGATCGTCCCGTTGAAAACGTCAGGCAACGGGATGCTCGCCGGGCTGAGCGACGTGAGCGACGGCGGCACCAGAGACTGCGGCAGACCGGCGGTGAAGACGAACCCGCCGGCTGGCACGGTAACGATCTGGGTGGTCGTGCCGCCTGGCTGACTAACGGTCGTCGTGCTCTGGCCATTGGGCGTGGCGGCGAGCGCCACGTTCAGCGGATTCGCGGTGGGGTTGAAAAGCCCCAGCACCGGGAACGTGCCGGTTACCTTGGCCGGGCTGCGCCCCTGACTCTGCACGAAATTGAGGTCAGTGGACGATCGCTGGAAGACCGCGTACGAATTGATATTCGGCGTTGGCGACCAGGTCAGCGTCAACGTGCCGGTCGTGGCGGCCGTAACGGTGGCAGGACCGCCATTGCCACCACCCGCAACCGAGAACGCCATTGGAGAGGGCGTGGCCGTGTTGTCGACCGCCCGCATCCAGAACGAGTACCTCGCCCCGGGCGTGAGACCCGTGATCGTGGCGCTCGTACTCGGCGGCGCGAGCTGGGCCGGCGCTTGTGGCGTGCCTGGTACGAACCCGATGTCCGCCGGCCCCTTCTGGAACACCTGGAACGCAGTGACGTTTGCGTTGGTCGGCGCCGGCCAGTTGAGGGTGACCGTGCCCGACGCCGATGCGGTAGCCGCGGCCGGGCCTCCGGAGCCATCGCCGACCACGTCGAACGGGATCGGGACCAGGTTGCTGTTCGGATCGATGCCGTAGACCACCATCTGGTACTGCGTGCCGGTCGTCAAATTAGTGACGGTGATGGCCGTACTCTGGCCGGTCAAGGGGGGCTGGTTACGCGTAAGGCTCTCATTGAAGGCTGGTCGCCAGCCGGTGCAGATGTTGATGCCCTGCTGGTAGGCGAGGTAGGCTGAGGCCTGCCCGCCAGGCGTATCTGCGAGCGCGGCACCTGGCGCAAGAGTGAGGAGACCGGCAAGAAGGGCGAGTGGCAGGACGTATCCTGCCAAACGTCGTGCTCCGCCGACGCGACGTTGGGACGGCATGCAGGCTTCTCCGACGCAAATTTTGGGCTACCGTGCTGCGGCCCATCCATCATAACGGCCATAACGGCGTGCGGCAGGGCTCGCTCCGCACAATGTACGACAAGCTCCGCTTTTCATGGGCTGAGGCGCGGTTCGCTCCTACATATTGAAACGGCGCTCGACTCCTCCGCGTGACAACGGCCTGCGCCGTTGTGGGATCATGCACCGGCAGCACGATCCTGGAGGGCGCGGCATGGACCCCAACGTCGAGCTTTTTGACCTGTGCGATGAGGACGGCCGGTTGACCGGACAGATCAAGCCGCGCGCTCGCGTACATCGCGACGGCGACTGGCACCGCGCCTTCCATTGCTGGGTGGTGGTCCAGGGCGCCGACGGCCGCGCGCAGCTCATCATGCAGCGTCGCTCGCTCGCCAAGTCAACCTGGCAGGGATTGTGGGATGTGAGCGTCGGCGGTCACTACACCACCGGCGAAGGGCTGGAGGGCGGGCTGCGCGAGATCGCCGAGGAGCTCGGAATCGTCGTACAGGCGGAGGAGCTCGTCCAGGCGGCACGGCGCCGCGAGCAAGTGTTCTACGAGAACGGCGTGGTCGAGCGCGAGGTGCAGGACGTGTATTTCCTGCGCCGCCAGGTCGAGCTGCTGGCGCTGCGTCCGGACTTCGGCGAGGTCATTGCCGTGGCCCTGGTCCCTGCCGCCTCGTTGCCCCTGCTCGCCTTGGGGACTCTTCCACTCCTCTCGGTGAGCGCCGCGGCCGTGCACCCGGACGGACATCTCGAGGAATCCGTCGTCGACATCACGGCCGATCAGCTCGTACCTCGGCAGGGCGAATACCACCACAAGGTGGCGCAGTTTGCGGAGCGGCTGCTCCACGATGGCTCGGCGCCACAACCTGTCACGTGGTGGTGAGCGAGCACGTACAAAACCCCAGACACGGGCGTGCTGCCAGCCCGGAAGGGATCCTACGACGTTGGGCCGGTCTCGATCGGCAGGTCCGGTCGGTTGCCCCACTCGGCCCACGAGCCGTCGTACACCCGCACCCGTGGATAGCCGGCGAGGAGCAGCGCGAGCGCGGCGTGTGCCGCACGAACGCCAGCCTGGCAATAGGTGACGATCTCACGTTCGGGATCGAGCCCGGCCGCCGCGTGGCGAGCGCGAATCTCCTCCGGCGTGTGCAACGTGTGGTCGGCATTCACGTTGTCCTGCCACGGAAGGTGGCGCGCACCCGGGATGCGGCCGCCACGCGCCGCTCGCGCCTCGCTGCCGTCGAATTCAGTCGCGCGGCGCACGTCGACGAGCTGCATTCCCGGCTCTCCCAGCCGGTTGGCAAGCTCGTCCGCGCGGATCCGCAGCGATTCGCGTGGAGCTTGAGGCGAGAAATGCCGGCGTACGGGCTGGACGTCGCCTTGCTCCAGCGCACCCCCGGCCGCCTCCCATGCCTGAATCCCGCCGTCGAGCAGCTTGAAGCGATCGTGCCCGAAGTACGCGAGGACGAGCCAGAGTCGCGATGCGTGGTGCCCGCCATCGGCGTCGTACGCCACGACAAGCGTGTCATCCCCGATGCCCAATCCACCCAGGCGGTCGGCGGCCTGCTCAGGCGCAGGGAGGAGATTGGGGACGGGCGCCCCGCCAGCGGCAAGATCACGCGGCCAGAACACGTGGACAGCCCCAGGAATGTGGCCGGCGCGATACGCCGCCGCGGCGGCCGCCGCATCGTCATCGTAGCGACAGTCGGCGACGACGAGGTCGGACTCACCCCGGTGGGCCTGCAGCCACTGCGGCGTTGCAAGCAGATCGGGCCCGACAGCAAATGGCTGCATATGGTTCCTCCCCTGCCCTGAGCTAGGCGATCGTGAGCCGGGCAACCGCGTCGAGCAGGTCGTTGAGTTCAAAGGGCTTAGCCAGGACACCCTGGGCACCGATCGTCTCGACCCATTCCGCAGCGCCCGGCGCCGCAGTCATGAGCAGGATGGGGGTAGCGAGTCCGCGCTGCCGCAGCTCCTCGGCGAAGGCCCACCCGTCCACGATCGGCATGCGCATGTCGAGCACTACCAGGGCAGGGCAGTTCGCCTTGCACGCATCCAGGGCCCGGAGCGCCTCAGCTCCATCGCCCGCGCGCAGCACATCGTAGCCTTCCAGCTCGAGAATCTCTGCGATCGTGGCCAGAATCGCCGGATCGTCGTCCACCACCAGAATCGAGCGTTCAGGCACTGAGTACCGCCCCGGAAGCTGCCGGATTCGTCACCACAGGCAGCATCACGTGGAACGTACTGCCTCGACCCACACCTTCCGAGGAGACTGAAAGGTGGCCCCCATGCTGCTCCACGATCTGGCGACAGATGTACAGGCCCAGGCCCATACCGGCAAAGCGCCGGTCGTCCACGTTTTTCCCGCGCTGGAAGCGATCGAAAATCAGCGGCAGGTCGCCCGGGCTGATGCCGATGCCCCAGTCGGTGACGGTCAGATGGATCTCGCCATCGTCGATCGCGAGCGCAACCCGGACGCTGCCGCCATCCGGTGAGTACTTCACGGCGTTCTCAACGAGGTTCTCGAAGAGCTGCCGGATTCGATCGCCGTCGAGCTCGCCCACGACGGCCGGCGGTGCATCCACCTCGAGATGGTGATGGCCATCACCATACCGGGCGCAAACTTCCCGGGCGAGCGGCACGAGGTCAATTGGCGCACGTTCGCCCACGAAGCCCGTCTGGCTGGCCCGCGACACGTCGAGCAGCTCGAGGACGAGCCGATTGAGGCGCTTGGCCTCGGTGACGAGCCGGCGAATTCCTGCCAGGTCGGGAGGATCGCTGGGGCTGCGGAGCGCGCGGCGCTCGAGCAGTTGCGTCTGTGCGACGAGCGTGGTCAGCGGCGTCTTCAGGACGTGGGCTGCGGCCGAGAGGAAGTCGTCCTTCAGCCGAGTTGCCTCCTCTCGCGCCTGCACGCGCGCTGCCTCGTCGATGAGCGCGCGGCTCTCGAGAATGACGGCCGCCTGATCCGCCAGAAGCTGCACGAGCACGAGGTCGTCCTCAGCGAAGATCGGCGCGCGCGGCGCATAGACGGCGAGTACCCCGAGATGCTTGTCGCCGGCGGTGATAGGTGCAGCCAGGAGGGCGCTTGCACCCGAAGCTTGATAGCGCGCGGCGTTGACCGGGTCCTCGCGCATTGCATTTCCCACGAAGATTGGCCGCTGGGTGAGGAACGAGCGGCCGGCGATACCCTGATCGCCCGGCCGGCCCACAAGCTCATGCGCGCCCGCTGCCAGCTCTTCCGCCTCAGAACCATTGGCGACGGAAAGGCGTGGCGACGAGCCGAGAACACTGAAGCGGAGCACCCCCTCATCTGGGCTCCACAGTCCGATAGAGGCGTTGGGCGCGCCGGTCGCCGCGGCGGCGCCCCGTTCCAGCTCACGCACGATTGCGGTGGTATTCGGCAGGCGAGGCAGGCTCGCCGCGCGACCGAGAAAGGCGCGCAGCTCCGGCTCTTGCCACGCACGGCGGAGGAAGGCAGGGGTGGCGAAGCCGGCGAAAAACGCTGCGCCCGCCGCAAGCGAGAAGCCCAATCCGATAGCAGACCAGAACCCGCTGGTTTCGGGGGCAAGCGTCTCAGGAATAGATAGGAGAATGACGATGCCAATGCAGAGGGAACCGACCGCAACGGCCTGCATGCGACGACGGGTGACGCCGCCAGAGTACCGCGCGGCTTGGACGAAGCTAACTGCGGCATATACCTCGAGCACGAAGAAATAGAGGACGAGGAGCACCACCGCCCACCCGGGCAGCTTGCTCGACGTGGTGGCAGTCGGCGGTACCGCGACGACGATGGCC
>JAXDLH010000460.1:0-2782 GCA_034666705.1 Chloroflexota bacterium | reverse complement strand
AGGAGACGACGGGCCCGGTCCTCACACAATCATAAGAGCGCACGGCAATAGGCAGCAGTGGAGTCGCCGAGCGATTTGGAACTGAACCTGGCGGAATTGCTGACACGCCTCGTGCCGGTACCTACCGCCGTATGCTCTAAGGCCGCTTTTCCGTCGCCCGGCACCAACTCTTATGTCATCCTGAGGCCGCAGCCGCAGGATCCGTGACCACATTGCCACAGGATGACATTAGCTCACTGCCCCGTTCCCACGCCGGGAACGGGGCAGTGAGCTAATGTCCGTTCTCACACCGCGGCCGGGATCGCCGCGGCTGGTACGGGCACCTGGTGCTTCAGCTCGATCTCGCGGTGCTCCTTGGCCGACTGCATGATGGTGAGCAGCACCTCGAGGGTCGCCATGCCCCACCGCGCGTCGGGGAACGATGGGCGCTGCTGGGTGACGGCCTCGTACAGCTCCGTCAGCTCGGAGGCGTGGCCGCGCTCCTCGCCGCACGGAACCTCGGTGCGCCCCTTCTCGGTGTAGACAAAGATCCCTTCGGGTGATTGGCGAATGTCACCACGCTCGCAGCTCACGATGGTGAGGCCATAGAACGGCTGGAACTGCCGGCGATTCTGCCGCTCTTCCATATGCGATTCGGTGTACTCAGGAAGCGCGTACTTCGCGGCCGGTTCGAAGGCGGCCGTCAGGCGCTGATCCTGGACGTGGCTGTCATACAGCCGCTCAATCGGGGTCTGCTGACCGCCCTCGCCGATACCCCAGGTCAGCTCGGTGACGTCGAAGAAGTCGTACCCCTGCAAGCTCGTCGTCGCCGTGGTGCCGTCCTCGAACTCCAGGAAGGCGCAGAAGTTACCTTCCGTATTGAAGTTGGGGTTCCAACGGCCGACGCTGCCGCGGACGCTCTTGACCATGCCACCGCCGATGCAGCGCACCACGTCCATCTGATGCGGCCCCTGCCGGTACACGACGCCGCCGCCCGTAGCCGTGTCGACCTCGGAGGGCAGGCGCGGCTGGTTGAGCCAGTTGCGATAGTTCCAGCTGTTGATCTGGTAGACCCGGCCCAACTCGCCGCCGACGACGATCTCGCGCATCTTGCGGACCGGCGGGTTGTAGATCTTCGAGTGGCCCTGGACGTAGACGACGTGGTTCGCGTCGACGGCATCGACCATCGCCTGGGCCTGCTCCAGGTTGAGCGCCATGGGCTTCTCGCAGATCAGGTGCTTGCCGTGCTGCGCGGCGAGAATCGCGTGCTCCATGTGATTCGCGTTGGGCGTGGCGATCCAGATCGCATCGACGGCGTTGCTGCGTGCCAGCCCCTCGACGCTATCGAAGGTCTGCACGCCCCGCGCTTTGAACTCGTCGAGCGCCTCAGACCGGGTATCCGCCACCGCGGCCAACTCCACGTCGTGGGTTCGCTTGAAGGCGGGAAGGATCTGCCGCGCCGCCGCGCCCAGGCCCGCAAGACCGACTCTGAATGTCATCGAATCCCCCTCCATTGCGATGGACGCTCACCCAGCACGCCTGCTCATGCCCTTCTATGGATCAGCATGCGCGAGAGCGCATCCCTTAGAGACCTGTACTGTGGGAGCCAGGCGCCGCCGCACGGCGCGTGCGAGTCGGGGCCATCTGCGCACCGGGAACCAGAACTTTGGCCTCCCACGCGGTGTCCTCGCGCGCGGCATAGCGGTCGCCCACCAGATCGCGTGGTGGCGCAAAGGCGATGAGGGCGTTCTTTTGCGGCTCGCGCACGGTGCAGATCGGGTCGCGGCCAGCCTGCACCGCGTCGATCTGCTCCTTGAGCAGTTGCCGCCACATCGCAATACCCTTGTCACCGGCGCCGAGATGCTCACGGCTGCGATCCCAGACCGGGCCCTGCGTCTCCCACGCCATGTGGTCCTGGCTCGCGAAGGTCTTGAGGTGAAAGTCGCCGCGCTCGTCTTTCAGCGTCTGCACGTGCTCGACCGGCACGTCGTCCTCGTACGGATCGCCCCAGGTTCCATCTTCAGAGGGCACGAAGCCGATCCAGAAGACCTGCGTGTGGGTGTCGTCGATCGGCACGCGGTAGTGCATGTCGATCGGCATGGTGCCGTCGTACGGGTTGACGCCGTCACGGCCCTCCATCGAGTGCCAGAGGATGTTGGGAAATACCGCGGGGTGGCCGGGCTCCTTGTACCCCTCGTCGTTGTCGCCGCCGCCGAACGTGCGCCGCTTCACGATCCCCCACTCGATCTGCTCGAACTCGTACCCCTCGATGTTGCGGTACATGTTCCGCTTGGCGACGCCCTTTTTGACCATCGTGTGGCCGTGCAGGTAGTACACATGCGTCGGGTCGAGGGAGTTCTCCTGCGCCTGCAGCCAGTTGCACTCCAGCACCGGCATAACCTGAATGTGGCGGGTGCCGTCGGGCCGGGCGAGCACGTCGTAGCGAGGCAGGAGCGGCGCCGGTTGCGGGCCCATGTAGGCAAAGAGCAAACCGGCGAGCCGCTCGACCTGGTAGGCAGCCTGCCGGACCCGGTGCTTCATCAGCGACTCTTCCGGCTCGAACGGTTGCTCGAGGATCGTGCCGTCACGAGCATAGAGCCAGCCGTGATAGGGGCACCGAATCGCGCCGCCCTCGACGAAGCCGTAGTAGAGCGAGCAGCCACGATGGGAGCAGTGCTCG
The DNA here is from genome assembly GCA_034666705.1 of Chloroflexota bacterium. Classification (GTDB taxonomy): domain Bacteria; phylum Chloroflexota; class UBA6077; order UBA6077; family SHYK01; genus JAXDLH01. The sequence goes on along the minus strand of JAXDLH010000460.1, from coordinate 123 downwards.
GCCATCAGGTTGTACGTGCCATCCTCACCGAGGTACACGATGAGGTCCTCGCCGAGCACGCGAACCCGTTTCGTCGGCCGCTCGGGCGTGAGATCGCTCGCCACAGCGATGGGGTGCCAGTAG
>JAXDLH010000459.1:0-4371 GCA_034666705.1 Chloroflexota bacterium | reverse complement strand
AGATCGCTCACTACGCGCTGTGTCTCGGATACCGGATTCGCTACGTGCTCGACATGAACGCTCGCGAGGCGATGCACCTGGTCGAGCTGCGCTCGGGCCGTGAGGGCCATCCGGCCTATCGCGCGATCGCGCACGAGCTCCACACGCAGATCGCCGCCGTACACCCGCAGGTGGCCGCCGCGATGAAGCACGTGGACAGCGAGACCGAGCCGCGGCTCGAGCGGATCCTCTCCGAGATCCGCACGCAGGCCAAGCGCGCAGCCGCCGTATAGCGATAGGTTCGGCGCGTGAGCGCACGCGAGCTCCTCGCCACCCCACGGGTCGCGCCGTCGATCCTCAGCGCGGACTTCGCTCGCCTGGGCGAGCAGGTTCGCCGCGCTGAGGACGCAGGTGCCGACTACATCCACGTCGACGTGATGGACGGGCGCTTCGTCCCGAACCTCACGATTGGTCCGCTGATCGTGGAGGCAGTGAAGCGCTCGACGACCCTGCCGCTCGACGTGCATCTGATGATCGTCGAGCCCGAGCGCTACATTGGCGACTTCGTCAAGGCCGGCGCCTCGATCGTGACTGTCCATCAGGAAGCGTGTCGCCACTTGCAGGCCACGCTTGCCGCCATTCGCTCGCTAGGTGCCCGGGCGGGCGTATCGCTGAATCCGGCGACATCGGTCAATTCCCTCGAGGAGGTCACCGACGACATCGATCTCGTCCTGATCATGACCGTGAACCCGGGTTTCGGGGGGCAGAAGCTGATTCCGTCGACGATCCGCAAGGTAACGCGCATGCGTGCGCTGCTCAGCGAAGCACGTTGCCCGGCCGAGCTCGAGGTGGACGGAGGCATCAAGCCGGAGAACGTCGGACAACTGGCAGCGGCAGGCGCCGACGTGTTTGTCGCTGGCTCCGCGATCTTCGGTGGTGACCAAATCGAGGCGAATCTGCCGCGGCTGCGCACTGCCATGACGGCCGTCGCTGCGGCGTAATCCTCAAGCATGAGTCGGAGCGAAACAGGCTCCCTGTTACCCGAAGATGACAGGCAGACGGATCCGTAGCACCGAAGGGTACGGACCCGTCTTGCACCGAGAATCTTGAGCTCGCCGATCGGCGTCGCGCACGTCCGTGGCTCGCCGAGAAGTAGCTACGCGTTGGCGCGCTTGCGCTCCGTACGAATGCAGCGCGTGCACGCTTGCACGTGGCGCGGGTAGCCGTTCACCGTGATGCGCGCCTTCTGAATGTTCGGGAGCCAGCGGCGGTTGGTCTTGTGGTGCGAATGGCTCACACTATGGCCAAAGGAAGCGCCTTTGCCGCAGAGGTCGCAACGGCTGCGCATAACTCATCACTCCTGGTTCATTGCGCGCACGTGCAGAGCGAACTCAATCGACGCACGAAAGCATGCACGCGAGCGTGCGGCGCGGATCCACATTGTACCATCGTCCAGCAGGCACCGCCATCGTCGTTGAAAACCCCGTCGGGCGTCGGTATAACGACTGCGAGCCTGATTCCGCAGCGCTTTGTCGGAAACAGTGTACAACGACCGACGGACGAGCGCGGAGTCGGTTGGCTCGGCGCGCCGCACGGGGGATGGGTGGAAGGGTCGGTCTCCGCGCCCAGGACAGATCAGCACCGTACCCTCACCGGACCGTCCTTGCGGTCTGCGGTGCTCGCCGCGGCGAGTTGGTTGGAGCGGCACGCCGACGCGATCAATGCGCTCAACGTGTTTCCGGTTCCCGACGGCGACACCGGCCTGAATATGTCACTCACTCTGCGCGCGGCCGCGGACGAGATAGCGGCCGAATCCACGCCAGCCAGCACGCTCGGCGAGGTTGCCGCCCACGCCGCGCACGGCGCACTTATGGGCGCACGGGGGAATTCCGGCGTCATCCTCGCTCAGTGGCTGCGAGCGGTGGCGCGCACCTTCGATCCGCTCGACGTCGTGACCGGGGCTGAGCTCGGCGAGGCACTTTCGGCCGCCGCGGACGCAGCCTATGCAGCCGTGAGCGTGCCAGTCGAGGGGACGATTCTGACGGTCGCGCGCGAGGCGGCCGAGGCGGCGCGCGATGCCGCACTCCGCACCCAGGATGTCGTCCTCGTCCTCGAGAGCGCCTCACGCCAGGCGCGGTCCGCGGTGGCGCGCACCCCTGAGCTATTGCCGATTCTGAAGCAGGCCGGGGTCGTCGACTCGGGTGGTGAGGGACTGCGGATTGTCATCGAGGGGCTGCTGATGGCCCTGCGGGGGGACACCATGGCCGCTGGCGCTGCGCCAATCGCGATGCGTGCCGATCTTTCCTCCTTGCACCAGGAGGGCGACGACTTCTACGGCTACTGTACCGAGGTACTGTTCGAGGGTCGGGAGATCGACGTGGCCGCAGTGCGAGCGCGCGTCGAGGCGATGGGCACCTGCGCCCTCGTGGTAGGCGACGCGGAGCTGGTCAAGGTGCACGTCCACACCCCCCAGCCGGGGGCGGTGTTGGATCTCGCCACGGGTCTCGGCGAGCTCGTGCGCGTCAAGGTCGACAACATGCAGCGCCAGCATCAGCAATTTCGCGCGGGGCCCACGAGCAACGCGGCAGCTTCGACCACGCGGCCCGGCACGGCACTGGTCGCAGTCGCGCTGGGCGATGGGTTTCAGGAGATCTTCCGCAGCCTCGGCGCGACCGTCGTGCCGGGTGGACAAACCATGAACCCGTCCGTGCAGGAGATCGCCCGGGCGATCGCGGATGCCGGCGCGGACGAAGTGATCGTGCTCCCGAACGACAAGAACGTCGTGCTCGCGGCCAACCAGGCGTTGGAGCTCGCGCCCGGGCCCGTCGTGGTCGTGATACCGACCCGCAACGTCGCGCAAGGGATCGCCGCGGCGTTGGCGCTCAACCCGGAAGAGGGCGTCGACCGGAATGTGCCCGCCCTCCGGAGCGCAGCAGATCGGTGCCGCTGCATCGAAATTACCACCGCCGTCCGCGATGCCCGGCTGGATAGCGTCGACGTGCACGCCGGGGATATGCTTGCCATCCTCGACGATTCCCCGGTCGCAGCGGCGCTCACGGCTGAAGATGCCGTGGCCGCCGCCCTCAGTCGCCTGCCAGCCGCCAACTATGAGTTGGCGACGGTCTACATTGGTGCGGAGGGTTCGACCGACGGCGCGTCGCGCATCGCGCAATTGATCGGTCGGCAGCTTAGCATCGAGGTGGAAACCGCGGTGTGTGGACAGCCATATTACGCCTATACGATCTCGGTGGAGTGAGGCGCGTGCCAGGTATTGCCGTCGTGACCGACAGCACCGCTGAGTTTGGTGACGTGCATCCGTCCAAGCTCGGCATTACCATCGTGCCGCTCACGGTGAACTGGGGCCATGATGTCCTGCGTGACGGCGTGGATATTACGAGCGGCGAGTTCTATACGAGGCTGCGGCTCGACCCGGACTTGCCGCGCACCGCGGCGCCTCCCGTGGGGATCTTTGAGGACGTGTACCGCAACCTGCTGACCGAGCACGATGCGGTCATCTCAATCCACATCTCCTCGAAGCTCAGCGGAACCTCCGGGGTGGCGCTCAACGCGGCGCGCGCGACTGACGTGTCCAGGGTGCACGTGGTCGATTCCCTCAGCGTGTCCATCGGCCTCGGTTGGCTCGCCCAGCATGCGGCGGAACTCGCGCAGGATGGCGCCACACCGGAGACGATCGTCCGCGCGCTGTACGACATGCCGCGCCGCGAGCGTCTGTTCATCGCCATCGAGACGCTCGAGTATTTGCAGAAGGGTGGACGAATCGGGCGGGCCCAGGCGTTTCTCGGTGGCCTGCTCAACGTCAAACCGGTGCTCGAGCTGCGGGATGGTGAGCTGCACCCGTTGGAGCGGGTGCGAACCCGTGCCGCCTCGCTGCGCCGATTGGTCGAGCTGGCGAGCAGCGTGGGCACCGCGGAGCGGGTCGGCGTCGTGCACGCCGACTCCGCCAAAGAAGCCGAGGCGGTCGCGCAAGAGCTGGGCGCGCGGCTGCCGAGCCCGTCGATCCCAATCGTAGAATTCGGCCCGGTCATTGGCACGCATGCCGGGCCGGGTGTGGTCGCGGTTGGCCTCCTCCTTGCATCCTGAGCCGTCGACGCGCCCCGCGGGCGCGTCGATCGCCGTGCTGCGCAACGTGCTTCGCCTGGAGGAGCAGCGCGGCTTCGACGATCGGGCGGTCGTCGGTGGGGTTGCATCGTTCGTCGCCCGCTCGGCCGTCGGGGATGCACTTCCGGCTGAGCTGCGCGCCGCAGTGGAGCGGTATCCATCGACTGCAAACGTTGAACGCGCGGCGACTCTTCGGGCATTGGAAGCGGTCCTCGACGCCATGGAGCGGCGGGAGACCCCCACAGGACCGGGGACTCGATCCGAGCTGCCGGC
>JAXDLH010000458.1:0-6279 GCA_034666705.1 Chloroflexota bacterium | reverse complement strand
GGGGTATGGAATGGTCTGGGGCGCCGCGTACGGCGCGCTCTTCGGCAACCAGCAACGGGGCTCGCTGTGGCGCGGCGCCGCTTATGGGCTCGCACAGTGGGCCATTGGCTTCTTCGGCTTCGTGCCCGCGCTGCAGGTGCACCGCCCCGCCCACAAAGTGAGCCTCGTCGAGAACGCGATCAACGTAAAGGCTCACGTGGTCTACGGCGTAGTTACCGCGCTGCTCGTGGAGGAGCTGGGGCAGCAAACGGCCCGGGGCCCAGAGCCCTGGGCCGAGCGCCTAGGCACGCGCGTAGGGTAGCCCGCCGCGCGGCCGCGCTCATCGTTCTCTTGGTGCTTGTCCCCACGGCCCGACGGTAGGGGCGAGGCATGCCTCGCCCGCCCCGCCGCGCCGAGTGATGACGTGGAAATTCGACCTGTCGCTCGCTGCTGAACGCGGCGAGGGCGTAAACTCGGAGTTATCCAAGGGGTTCCCAAACTCCATGGTGGTGAGGACCGAGCCGTGGCCATTGCCTTCCAGCACCTCGCCAAGATGCCGAACGGCGCCACTGAGATCGCCGGCCGCGGCATCCGCGTGTACACGCTCCTCTGCCTGCACGAGATGGGAGATAGCCCCGAGGAGATCGCAGACGCGTACGAGTTGCCTCTAGGTGCCGTGTATGAGGCGCTGGCGTATGCCAGCGACCACCCGGCGGAGATGGATGCGATCCGCCAGGCCGAGGCAGCCATTGAGCGCGAGATCTTGATGGCCTTGCCCGAAGAACTGCGGCGTGGCGTCGATATACCTTGACGACTGCGCCGTCGATCACCGCATAGTCCGTCCGCTTCGCGCGGCGGGCCACGTACTGTATCTCCCCAGCGAGCTTGGCGTTGGCGGCCAGAGCGACGAGCGGCATCTCATCACCGCAGCCCAGTTGGACGCGGTGCTCGTTACGCACAACCAGCAAGATGTTGCGCCGCTCCACCATCGCTGGCAGCGAGAAGGACGCAGCCATCCCGGCATCGTCCTGGTCCGCCAGCAGCTCGATCTGGGGACTAAGCTGGCGGCGCTCCACCGGGTGGCACGACTACTCACCGCGGAGGCAGCCGTCAATCAGTTGCTGGAGCTCGCTCTCTTCGCTACCGAGGAGCAAGCGGAGGCGTAGGTCGCGAGCCTGATGCCGCTCACGGACTGATCCCGGCGGTGGTGAGCCGTGAAGAGGGTGAGCCGGCAGTCGCATAACGTCAACTGGCGGCGGGCGGAGCTCAGGCTGCGTAGAGAACTCGACCCTCGCGCTCCACGGTCGCCGGCAGCGACGCGTTGGCTCCTAACGTGAAGTCTCCCATGTAACTCACCCAGGCGGCGCCTAGATTGTCGGGAGCGCCATCTTAATGAAGGTGCGCAGGCCGGTGACGTCGCCGTGGAGATCCGAGGCGCCGATCGCTTCGACGAGTTGGAGCGCCTCCACCTGGTAGGCGCGGGCGCGCGCTACCGCCTCGTCGCGCACTCCCAACTCTTCGAGCAGGCGGGTCGCCTCGGCGGTCTCGTCGGCTGACAGGTCGCGGTCGAGGCTGTAGAGCGTGCGGAGCCGGTCCGACGCGGGCGAGGGGGGCGCGTGCAGGCCGAGCACGGCCGGCAGGTTCTTCTTGCGGGTCTGCACGTCGAGCGGGGGCTTGCCGCTCTCGCTCTCCGGTGCCCAGGTGCCCAGGAGGTCGTCGGCCACCTGGAATGCCATGCCCAGCGCCTCGCCGAGCGCCGCGGCGCGCGCCTGCAGCGCGGGGTCCGCGCCGGCGCAGTAGGCGCCCAGCTCTGCCGCGCACTGGAACAGGCGGGCGGTCTTGCGGCCGATCATCGCCATGTACTCTTCGAGGGTGATCGACAGCTCGTGCTCGAAGCGCATGTCGAGGTACTGGCCCTCGCAGAGGCCCAGGCAGGCGCGGTTGAGGGTGCGCAGGGCGGTGAGGGCGACCTCGGCCGGGAGGCGCGGCTCGGTATCGGTGAGAGCCTGCTCGGCGATCACCAGCAGCGCGTCGCCCGCATTGATCGCCTGGGCCTCCCCCTGCCACACCCAGAGGGTCTCGCGGAAGTGGCGGAGGGGGCTGCGATCCTGGATGTCGTCGTGCACGAGCGAGAAGTTGTGGATCAACTCGACCGCGGTGGCGGCGGGCAGGGCGCGCCGCCAATCGCCGCAGACGGCCTCGGCGACGAGCAGGCAGAGAGTCGGGCGCAGCTTCTTGCCCGCAGGCACGAGGTTGGGCGCCAACGAGCGGTCGACCCAGCCGAGGTGGTAACGCAGCATGCCGTAGAGGCCCTGCATGTCGGGCAGGCTGGGGATGAGCGCCTCGGTGGCGCGATCGACCGCTGCCGAGAACTCGGCGAGCCGGGACTCGATCATGCGGCGTGGACGCGGGGCTTCATGCCGGCTGCCTCGGGCTCGAAGACCATCACCGCGGCGCCCGCGAGGCCGCAATCGTCCTTCAGCGCCGCGGCCTCGACCCGCGCGCTGCCCTGGAAGGCGGCGTACGGCTCGGCCTGGACGACCTCGCGCATCGGGTTCCAGAGGAGCGGCCCCATCTGGCTGACGCCGCCGCCGATGACCACGATGGCCGGGTCGAAGATGTGGATCAGGTTGCGCACGCCGACGCCGAGCGCGCGGCCGGCGCCGGTGACCAGGTCGCGGGCGAATGGGTCGCCAGCCTCGGCGGCGCGGGCGATGTGGATGGCGGTGACCGGCCCATCGATCTCGGCGAGCGAGGTTGACGTGCCCCCCGCGATCGCCTCGCGCGCCTGATTCGCAAGACCGTGGCCGGAGGCATACGCCTCGAGGCAGCCGCGATTACCGCAGCTACACGGTGGGCCGTTGAAACTGATCTGCATGTGGCCCGCCTCACCGGCGGCGCCGCGCTCGCCGAGCAGCAGCTTGTTCTCGACGATGATGCCGCCGCCGATGCCGGTGCTGACGGTGAGGTACACCATGTTGCGCACGCCACGGCCGGCGCCGTAGCGGTGCTCGCCGAGCCCGGCCAGGTTGGCATCGTTGCCGAGATAGGCGGGCAGCCCGGTGGCGCGCTCCAACTCGTCGGCGAGCGGGATGTCGCGCCAGCGGGGGAAGTTCGGGGCGATGAGCACCACGCGCGCTGACTCGTCGATAGGCCCCGGGGCGGCGATGCCGAGGCCGAGCACGGCCCGCCCGGCGACCTCGTGGCGCACCCGGGTCACGGCGGCGATCAGGTCGCGGATAACGACCGACGGCTCCGCATCGGCCTGGCTGCGGCCGGCGATGCGGGCGAGCATCTCACCCTGTTGGGAGACGGCGGCCACGCGGAACTGCGTGCCCCCGAGGTCGATGGTAATGGCGATCGCGTCCGCCGCGGCCAAAGGCCCTCCGGGCAAAAGGCGGGTGTAATCGGAGTATAGCCGCCACATAATGCCCTATACAGCTTACCTGCTCCGCTCGTGCTGAGCCCGTTCCCTTCCTCCTTGAGCAGGGCCATTCAGTTTTCCATTTGGATGCCAATGAGGGCGAGGGCGCGCGCCGGCTGGGCTTGAGCCGCCTGCTCCACCTCGCCGCGCTGTACAGGGCTCCGTGCCCCGCTCATGCTGAGCCTGTCGAAGCACATGAGCGGGGGCTGGAGCCCATAATTCTTTCATGCAGCCGCCACTCGTCGTCCTGACCGGGGCCACCGCCGTGGGCAAGACCGAGCTGGCGCTCGCGCTCGCCGCCCGGCTCGACGCGGAGATCGTGTCCGCCGACTCGCGGCAGGTCTACCGGTACATGGACGTCGGCACGGCCAAACCCTCCGCGGCCGAGCGCGCGGCCGTGCCGCATCACCTGGTCGACGTCGCCTACCCGGACCAGCCGTACAGCGTGGTCGAGTACCAGCGTGCAGCCACCCGGACCCTGGCGGCGATCGCGGCGCGCGGTCGGCCGGCCTTGCTGGTTGGTGGCAGCCCGCACTATTTGCAGGCGGTAGTCGACCGCATCCAGCCGGCGGGCGGGAGCCGGCCGTTGCGGGCGTGGCTGGAGCGCGCCGATGCTGGAGATAGGGGGCACGAGCGGCTCGACGCTTGGCTCCGCGCGCTCGACCCCGAGGCTGCCGAGCGGATCGACCGCCAGAACCGGCGCCGGGTGCTGCGGGCCCTCGAGGTGACACTCGCTAATGGGTATCCGTTCTCCCAGGTTGGGCGCACGCGGGAGGCGGCGCTGCCGGCGACCTGGATCGGGCTGCGGCGACCCCGGCCGGCGCTGCACGCGCGGATCGGGGGGCGCATCGCGGCGATGCTGGCCGCCGGCTGGCTCGACGAGGTGCGGGTACTGCTGGCGATGGGCTTTGCGCCGACGCTGCCTGCGATGAGCGCGACCGGCTACCGCGAGATGGTGCGCGTGGTGCGGGGCGAGCTGGAGCTGACCGAGGCGGTTACGCAGGTGCAGCGCGCGACGAATGCCTTCGTGCGTCGCCAGGAGACGTGGCTGCGTGCCGACCCCCGCGTCCACTGGCTCGACGCGGATGCGCCAAACCTGGTGGACCAAGCACTCGTGGCGATCGAGACGGACGCGCAGCCAGCCGAGCGGTGAGCGCTACTCGGTCGGCGGGTCCAGCGCGGCGCGAACGCCGGCGGGGTCAAGGGCGAGCAGTCGGTCGACCGCCAGGCGGAGGCCGGGGAACGCGCTACTCTCGATCACGCCGTTCGCATCCGGCTCGATCGGAACGTCCTCACCGTCCTGCAGTCGGAACCATTTGAGGCTTCCGTCGAGTACGGGTCATACCACGTACTCCGGCACGCCGTTGCGACGATACACGCGCAGCTTCTCGTGGAGGTTGTACGAGGCCGAGCTGGCCGCGATCTCGCCCACGAGCTGCGGGGCGCCTTCCGGGTGGCGCTCCCAATAGAGGCTAAGCCAGGCCATCGCCACCGCATGCGACAGGCCATGCCGACGAGAGACAGGAGAGGCTACATAGACGACTCGTTCGACCGACTCGGCCTCGAACTTCCGGGGCGAGGCGCAGTAGCGGCGGTAGAACTCCGCGCGGGTGAGATGGGCGCCGGACTCGAGGACAAGGATATCGGTCGCCGACGTGGTCATGGCTGGGCTCTCGGTGGCTTGATACCGTGGAGTGTAGCGTGCGGCGACGTCGCGTTCGGCCCGGTGGGGCATAATGTCGCACTCCGCGGGATGACCTGTGCGGCCCGCGATTACGGCGGAGGGAAGCCACGTGCAGTTCGTGAAGATGCACGGCGCCGGCAACGATTTCGTGCTCGTCGATCTGCTGACGAGCCGCGATGATCGTGACGACGCTTACTGGGCCGAGTTGGCCCGCCAGATGTGCGACCGCCACTTCGGCGTCGGCTCCGACGGGCTGCTGCTGATCGTGCCCTCGGACCAGGCCGACGCGCGCATGCGAATGTTCAACCCGGATGGCTCGGAATCCGCAAGCTGCGGCAACGGCGTGCGCTGCCTCGGCCGCTACGTGCACGACCGCTACGGCCTCGGCGACCCCGAGCTGCGGGTCGAGACCGGCGCCGGCGTGACCGTGATCGCGATGCGCGAGGACGGCGACGTGACCGTGAACATGGGCCGGCCGATCCTGGCGCCGCGCGAGATCCCGGTGGCGGTGGTCGGTACCGACGCGCTGGACGTGGCGCTCGACGTGGCCGGCGAGCACCTGATGCTCTCGTGCGCCTCGATGGGCAATCCGCACGCCGTGACCTTTGTCGGGCCCGGCGTGCTCGAGGGGTACGAGCTGGAACGGATCGGCCCCCAGGTGGAGCACGCGGCCATATTCCCCCAGCGCACGAATTTCGAGGTGTGCGAGGTCTTGAACCCGGAGCACCTGCGGGTGCGGGTGTGGGAGCGCGGTGCGGGGATCACCCTCGCCTGCGGCACCGGCGCGTGCGCCACGGCGGTTGTCGCCGAGCGGCGTGGGCTGGCCCGGTTCCCGATGCAGGTCGACCTGCCCGGCGGCAGCCTCACGATCGACCGCGCCCCGGATGGCGCGATCCTCATGACCGGCCCCACCGCGTACGTCTTCACCGGCGCCTGGTCCCTGCGCACGCCCGCGCAATCCGCGATCCCCAATTTGAATCGGGAGGCCATTGGTGTCGGCTGAGTCCGGAACGATCCGCGCCGCCAAGCGCATCGAGAGCCTGCCGCCCTACCTCTTCGCCGAGGTCGACCGCCGCATCGCCGCCAAGCGCGCCGCTGGCTTTGACGTAATCAGTCTGGGTATTGGCGACCCCGACCTGCCGAGCCCGGACCACGTAGTGCAGGCGGCGCAGGAGGCGGTGGCCGACCCGCG
>JAXDLH010000457.1:0-7843 GCA_034666705.1 Chloroflexota bacterium | reverse complement strand
CGGCACACGGACGGCGCCGACGCTGATCTGGGATGGGGCGAACATGGGGCGGCCGCTTCGCTGGGGCAACTGGGCCGCGGCCAAGCTCATGGAGCTCCTCTTCAATGCCACGAATTTTACCGACGTTGGCTGCACCCTGCGCCTCTTGCAGCGCGACGCGGCGGCCCGAATTGAGCCGTACTATAAGGTGGGCAGCAGCCATTTCGGCACGGAGATGATGTTGCTGAGCCTCGTCCACGACCTCCGCGTTATCCAGGTTCCGGTGAACTACCTGCCACGCGTCGGGCATTCCTCGGTCACCGGCGACCTGACTACCGCGATCCGGCTCGGTTTCATCATGGGGCTGCTCATCTGGCAGTTTCGGCTCGGCCGCTGGTTCACGCGCGCCAAGCGGTATGGACACGTCGATTCCCGGGAAGCAGCGCCGAAGCGAATGGCGAGGCAACTCCCGCAGGGGACACCCACCGCCGAGCGACAGGTGTGAGCAGCTCATCGGTTTCGACCCTCCGTCCCGCCTGTCCAACCTGCCATACCCTGCTGGAAGACTCGAATGGCCTGCACTGCCCTGTCTGTGGCAGCAGCTACCCGACCGTTAACGGCATCCCCGTCCTTCTGCCTGAGGGGAACCATGATGCGACCCACGCCGTAGCCGAGCTCTACCAAGAGGTCGCAGGAGACTACGACCAGGTATTCGCCCCCCACGTGGTCGAGCACTATCTGGCGCGGCGGTCAGGCCTCGTCCGCGAGCTCCTGCCCCGCGGAGCGGTGCTCGACGTTGGGTGCGGGACCGGGGTGCTGGCGGCGCGGCTGGCAGCCCTCGGATATCAGGCCGCGGGCGTCGACCTCTCCGTCGCGATGCTGGGCGAAGCGCAGCGGCGTGGGCTGGCGGACGTCTTCGCCGCGCTCGCGACCGCACTGCCGTTCGAGGACGATTCCTTCGATCTCGCGATTACGGTGGCAACGCTGCACCATCTGGAGACGCCCGAGCGAGTCGCGGGCACGATCGCCGAGATGGCGCGGGTGGTCCACCCGGGCGGCTTCGTCGTGCTGTGGGACCACAACCCGCTCAACCCCTACTGGCCACTGCTGATGAGCCGCGTGCCGCAGGATTCCGGCGCCGAGCGGCTCGTTCCACTGCGCGAGGTGCTCGCCGACGTCGCCGCCGCGGGCCTCCAGGCAGTCTCGGCCCGGCGGGTTGGCTTCGTCCCCGATTTTCTTCCCGCCTGGCTGATGCCGCAGTGGCGCGCGGTGGAGGCAGTGGTCGAGGGCACGCCCGGCCTGCGGCTCATCGCGGCGCACAACGTCGTCGTGGCGCGCAAGCGCTAGCTGGCAAAGGCAGCCCCGAGCAGGATCGAGGCTTCGTCAGGGCTCCCTGCCTCGAGGATTCGGGCCACGGCCGCCCGCAGTTTGGGATCATCCGTTCGTCGGGTGAGCACGCCTGCATCGTCCCATGTAAGGGCCACCACCGAGGGATCGTCGCCCCGCTCGTGCCAGGCCCGAATGGCTGCCTGGGTATGCCGAAACCATTCGTCAGGCGGGCAACAATAAACCCCCGGGGACTCGACGAACGCCACTCGCGCGGTGAGATCAGTCGGCGCAAACGGCGGGCCGTACATGAACGGGGCGGAGAAGCTGAGGATCCAGCTCCAAGCGGCGGGCGTGGGCCCCGGAGCATCCTCAGCGAACGCGAGCGTCGGCGTGCCTCGCCACATGACGACAGGCGCATTGGAGGCGGGCGCCCCGACAAGAATCAAGCTGCCGGATGTCGCCGCAGCCGCCTCCCGCCATACGGCCTCCAGCATGAGCTGGGACCGAGCCGCGGACCGATTCCACTCCTCCACGGCGCCGTGGAGACTCACTGTGTAGCACGCCAGCAAGACGGCGCCCGCCACGCTTGCGATGGCCCTCCAGCTTCGAGTACGAGCGGTCCATAGCCCATCGAAGGCGCAGCCGAGGACGATTGCGAACCCGGCCGCGGTGAGGTACAGATGACGGCCGGACACGTAGGTGACGGCGAGCGGCGCGACGGTGATCATCCACCACACTGGGCCAAAGTACAGCGCGGCACCCAGGCGGCGAGGGGCACGACCGCGGAGAATCGCCGGCAGCGCCACGACGACGGCTAGCAAGGCAACGCCGAGCCCCACGAGGGCAATGCCCTGGACGACGGAGTCCGTGCGCAACACCAGGGACCCGGTCGCAAGCATCTGGACGTACGTGGCCTGGACGAGCGCAAACGAGCCCAGAATATTGCCGTCGATCTGACTCTCCCGGACGAGGTTGCCGAAGAGCGTACGACGCAAGCCGAGGTAGCACACCGTCACGAGCACGAACGGCGCATACGCCAACAACGACCGCCAGGATCGCCACGGCTGCCGCCGCTCGAGCAGCACGTCGTAAGCGACGAGCGCCGGCGGGACCACGATCGCCGACTGCTTGCTGAAGTGCGCCAGGAAGCAGGCAAGGAGCGCAACGCCGTAGAGCAGCGCCGCGGGCATCGCTCGCTCGTGATGGCCGGCATCCCGCACGTCGCGGGTCTCAGCGGTGAGAAGCTTCCGCTTCTCAGCGCCGGCTCGGCGCCAGCAGCCGTAGGCAAAGATGCAGAGCAGGAAGCACAGGGCGGGGAGCGAGTCGGCGCGCCCGCTGATCCACGCGCCCACTTCTGCCTGCACCGGGAGCACGGCGAACACCATGCCGGCGAATGCTGCCGAGGGCCAGACCAGGCGGCAGAGATGCCGGGCGATCGCGAGCACCAGCAACGCATTGAGGACGTGCAGAACCACGTTGTCCAGGTGGTACCCGAAGGGACGCCCCGGCCCCCACAACGAATCGATCTGATACGAGAGCTCGACGAGCGGCCGGAGCTCGTCGCTCGGCGGACCGTAGATCGTCTCGGTCCAGGTGCGCGTGAACAGCGTGAGGAAGTGAAACGTTGGTTTGGGAGCGAAGAGCTGAATCAGCCCAAAATCGTCGCCGATAAAGTACGCATTCAGGGTGGAAAGCAATGGCAACGCCGCCGCCGCGCAGACGGCGAGCGTGGCCAGTAACGGCGCGGACCGGCGATCATGCATAGCAGGCAGGAACTATACGGCAGCCACTCGCGCACCTGAGCTGTTGGCGCGCCAGACGGGACGGCGGGGTTATGCCGCGCGGCGGCCGAAGCTGGCGATCCGCTCGGGCAGCCAGTTCACCACATCCTGCCGCTGAGAAAAATGGAGCAGAGGCTGCGTATCAGGCAGCTCGAGACCCAGCCAGCGAGTCATCGTGTTGGCCGCGATCTCCAGCTCGGCGGGGCGCAGCTCCCACTTCGGATGATCGATCTCGCAACGATAGACGCGCGGCGCACTGTCGACGGCATAGAGACAGTACCGGTCGGTGAGGAACGACTCGAGCGAGCCGACCGCGGCGCGGAATGGCGCGCCGGTGGGTTGATAGCGCGCGGCGAAGCGGGCCGCCCTGGCGTCCTGGCGAACGCGCTGGCTGCGGTAGTGGATCCAGTCGCCGACGTGATCCACAGCCATGATCGCCTGGTAGTACGGAAGATGAAAGCCGACCCGGGCGCCGAAAACGGCGAGCGGATTCGCGGCGTCGAGGCTGAAGAAGTAGACGCCGGGCTTGTCCTCGACGGTCACGTAGGTCCGCACATTCAACTCGGGGAAGGTGGAGAAGCCGGGAATGTTGGGGACACCGCGTGGGCGAACGCCGCTCATCCAGAACGGCACCACGCCGATCCACGCCTGGCCATCGTATGTGTCGAGGGACAGCATCGGCGGCACGAGCGCGCGCAACGCCGCGGCGGGCAGCGGCCAGTGGATGAACAGCAGCTCGTTCCAGGTTTGCCGCATCACCCAGGGTGCCCGCGGTCGGGGCCACTGGCGGTCGTTCGGTAATTCCACTCGCATCATATGCAGCGTATCACGTCGAAGCGATGCCCATCGCCACTGCCGCGTCCGTATGGGGCACTCGCATCGGGGCGGTCGTGACATGTCATGTGCCTATTCCCGTCGCGGCTGCGAGCCAATCCATGTACGTCCGGTCCCGGAAGGGCCGCCGCCGAGCCTGTGATGCTATAACGGCATGACGGACCCCGAGGAGCGAGCATGCAGCACCTGCCGACCTATCCGCGTAAAAGCCTGCCGCCACGCCGCGAGGAGCGCCCCGATTGGCTCAAGGTTCGCTTTCCCGGCGGTGAGAGATACCTGCGACTGCGCCAACTCGTGCGCGACCAGGGTCTGCACACGGTCTGCGAGGAGGCGCGCTGCCCGAACCTCGGGGAGTGCTGGCAGCACGGCACGGCGACGCTCCTGCTGCTGGGCGACGTCTGCACGCGCGCCTGCGGCTTCTGCGCCATTGCCACGGGCCGCCCGCAGGGCCTCGACCTAGACGAGCCGCGCCGCGTGGCTGACACGGTGCGGACGCTCGGGCTCCGGCACGCCGTGCTCACCTCTGTCACTCGCGACGACCTGCCGGATGGCGGCGCCGCCATCTACGCGGAGGCGATTCGCTTGATTCGCGCGGAGGCACCTGGGTGCTCGGTCGAGGTGCTGATCCCCGATCTCCTCGGCAACTGGGACGCGCTCGCCACGATCATGGCGGCACAGCCGGAGCTCCTCAACCACAACCTGGAGACCGTACCGCGCCTCTACGGCCGCGTGCGGCCCAAGGCCGTGTTCACCCGCTCGCTCGAGCTGCTCCGACGAGCGAAGCAGCTCGACGCAGACGCGGTCACAAAGTCTGGGGTCATGGTCGGGCTGGGCGAGTCGCGCGATGAACTCCGCGCCACCTTCGAGGCACTGCGTGCGCACGAGGTCGACGTGCTGACCGTCGGCCAGTACCTGCGTCCCTCCGTCTGGCACCTCCCGCTCGTTCGGTATTACGCACCGGACGAGTTCGCGTCGATCCGTGAAGAGGCCCAGGCGCTCGGCTTCCGCCACGTGGAGGCAGGGCCACTCGTGCGCAGCTCGTACCACGCCCACGAGCAGGTCGAGGGGATCGTCCACTAACCGTCGTTGCCAGCGGTTGGCGATCACGACAGTGCGCGCCGGCCGGCGACCCCGGGATGACCCGTTCCGGCCGCGCCGCTAGCGGCCGGCGAAGTGCTCGGGGAAGAGCTGCCGCATCGTGGGGGCCGCGACGTCACGCTGCGAGAGGATCGGATCGCTGATCGGCCAGGGCACCGCCAGGTCCGGGTCGTTCCAGGCTACCGCACTCGTATCGCTGCCGTCGTAATACGCGGTGACCTGGTAGACGTAGTCGGCGGAATCGCTGAGCACGCAGAACCCGTGGCCGAGACGCGGCGGGAGGAACAGCTTCAACCAGTTGTCCTCCCCGAGGGTGAACGTCTCCACCTGACCGAACGTTGGCGATTTGGGCCGAATGTCCGCCAGGGCGACGAAGACCTGTCCGTGGGGCACGTAGACCAGCTTCTCCCAGTTCTCGCCGTGCAGCCCGCGCAGCACGCCGCGACCTGATCGCGAGTGGTTCTCCTGCACGAACTCCGGCGTGCGCCCGAGGGCCTCCGCCAGCTCGTTCATGCGAAACGATTCCCGGAAGAAGCCACGCGTATCGCCGTGGGTCGGGCGGTCGATGATGAGGACACCGTCGATCTTGCCGGGCCGTACGGGCATGCGCTCCCTCCGGTACTAACGATGATTGGTCCTGAACATCACGATCGCACCTCTCGTGCCCCTTGATCCGTCGACGACGTCGAGATCGGGGCGAGCGGTGCGGCCCGATGGTTATACCCGTTGCCACCTCGCCCAGGCTGGCACAGGACCACTGGTAGAATCGGACATGACCGCACTAGCCACGGCTTCCTCCCTGTTGCTCGGCCACGAGTGGGTCGTCGAGCACGTCAGCCGAGCCCTGCACGGCGGCGCGGCGGCACATGCCTACCTCCTCACCGGGGCGCCGCACGTCGGGAAGTACACCACGGCACTGGCGATCGCCCGATCGTTGCTGTGCGAGACGGGGACGAGCTGCGGCAGTTGCCGGCACTGCCGGCACGTCGCCCGCCGCATCCACCCGGACTTGCACACGCTGGAGACGCCGCCCGATCGCAAGAATATCCCGATCAAGGACGTCCACGAATTCCTCCATGGCATCGCACTCAAGCCCGTCGAGGCGGAGCGTGCGGTGTACGTGATCCGTGGCGCCGATCACCTGGCGGAGGAGGGAGCCAACGCGTTCCTCAAGACCCTGGAGGAGCCGCCGCCGGGCGTCACGCTGCTGCTCACCGCCCCCGATGCGGCGGCGCTTTTGCCCACGATCGTCTCGCGTTGTCAGCTTGTGGCGCTGCACCCGGTGCCCGTTGCCCCCATCGCGGCACACCTCGTGGCGACGCTTGGCATCGAGCCTGCACCGGCGGAAGTGATCGCGCGGGCGAGCGAAGGCCGCCCGGGCTGGGCAATCCTCGCCGCACAGGACCCGGAGCTCATCGACGAGCGGCAACGCCGCGCCACCGACTTGCTCGACCTCCTTGGGGCGAGCCGACTCGAGCGCATGCAATACGTCGACCGGCTGGCCGAGCGTTGGAGTGGGCACGCCGACGAGGTGCGCGGGGTTCTGGAAGTATGGATGGATGTGTGGCGCGATACGCTGCTGGTCGGTGAAGGTCTCGCGGATCGGGTCCACAATCTGTACGTGGCGCCGCGGCTCGAGCGGGCGGCCGCCGCCATCGATGCCGAGGCGGTTCGGAGCGCGCTGGACGCGACCTTCGCGATCGGCGACGCGCTGAACCGCAATGCCAACCCCCGGCTTGCGCTGGAGGCGTACGCCCTGTGCCTGCCGCGCCCCGGGGCGCGATGAGCAGCAGCACGCCGCCGACCCAACTGTGCGGCGTGCGCATCACGCAGGGCGGGCCGGTCATCTTTATTGACCCCCTGGGCCAGGCGGTATCGCCCGGCGAGCGGGTGCTGATCGCCGTGGACGGGCGTGAGGAGGTCGCGATCGTGGCGTTTGCGCCCGAGCAGTTCGTGGAGCGCCCGCCGGAGCTGGGCGCGGCGGGACGGATCCTGCGCCGCGCAACGGCCGACGACAGCCGTGCGTGGGGTCGCCGCCAGGCGGTCGCGCACCATGTGGTCGCCGAGGCCAGCGCCGTGATCGCTGAGGGTGGCTTGACCGCGGTCGTCGAAGATGCCTGGCTGCAGCCGGGCGGTGGCCGCTGGGTTATCGTCTGCGTGGGGGCTGTGGGCGACGGGGTGGCGCTCGGGCGGCTGCTGGCGCGGCGGCTCGGACTGCCAGTCGAGCTGATCGAGTGCGACGACGACGCCGCAATCATCGTCAGCGGGACGATTGCGGCGGGCCTTCCGGAGGACTGGCCGCAGCTCCCCACGCCCGGTGAGGAGCCCGCGGTGCATGTTCGCGACGCCGCGACCACGCATCCGGCGGCGCGTGCCTTCATCGACCGCCTCTTCCTACCACAGTCGCGACCGACCCCGCGCCATCGACGCTGATCGCATCCGCACGGTCAGTCCATCGAATTGCGAGGATGAGACGCCGTGGCATAGTCAGTGCGCTGACGGCGACAGGAGGGGCATGATGCGCGACGAGCCCGTGAACCTCTTCGAGTACGAGGTGATGGCCCGCGGCGTGCTGCGCGGCATGGTGTACGACTACTACGCGAGCGGCGCCCACGACGAGATTACGCTCCGCGAGAACCGCGCCGCGTACGAGCGCATCCGCCTCCACTACCACGTGCTTCGCGACGTCAGCACCCGCGATCTCTCAACCACCGTGCTGGGCGAGCCCGTCTCGATGCCGATCCTGATCGCCCCGACGGCGTTCCAGGGCATGGCGGGAGGCGAGGCGGAAGTAGCGACGGCCCGCGCGGCCGGTGCCGCGG
>JAXDLH010000456.1:0-7833 GCA_034666705.1 Chloroflexota bacterium | reverse complement strand
CACACCGCGCGCTGCTGCAGCATATCTGGGGGCCCGAATACACGGAGGAAACCCAGTATTTGCGGCCGGTAGTCACCTCTTTGCGCAAGAAACTCGGTCCCCACCTCATCCAGACCGAGCCTGCGGTCGGCTACCGCCTCCGACCGCCGGGATCGTGAGTCGAGGTTTGCCCTTTTCACGCGTGGAAAGGATTGCGATAACCGGGCGGTAGTCCCTACTTTCCCTTGGCGTGGTGCTCCTCTTTGTGGTGCTTCATCACGGTGCGGGCCGCGACCTCCTCGGCCCGCTTGCCGTAGCGGCCGGACTCCTCTGCAGACTCCTTGATGTGCTCGTACATCCTTTGCTCTTTAGCGCCGACACCTTTCAGGTGCTTTTTGCCAGGCATCCATCTACCTCCAGCAATCGGGCCAATGCGCCCGTTACTGGATTCTGGCTGCATATCGTTTCGGTGCGGGTGGCGGGGCGTCAATCCAGCGTCAAAGATTGCGGACCGCCAGCTGCCGATTAGACCGCGGGCTCCGGTTCTGGCTCGGGCCGCGGGTTTTGCCTTGACTGCACCCATACCCATGCCCGGGGCAGGCCAATCGCCATGACGATCACCGTGATCACGAGCATTGGGAGCGACGGCAGCAGATCGGTTGCCGCCTCGGTTCGTCGCATAAAGAGCGCCACGATCTCGACCCAGATGAGCCCCGGGAGATACAACGCGAGCACGCCAATCAACCCCAGCAGGGCCGCCGTCGGGTAGCGGCGATCCCACGCGCGGCGCTCGGCGAGCCAGCCGACAGCAAAGGCGCCCGCGATGAGCCCAACCAGGTAGCCCAACGCGAGCTGGGCATACGGCGCGCGAAACTCGGGTTCGCTCCACGCGCTGAGGCCCCCGCCGAACACCGGCAGGCCGACGATGCCGAGCACGATGTAGGCGAGGGCGGCGAGGGCAGCGTTCTTGCTCCCCAACACCGCGCCGGCCAGCAGGATTGCGAGCGGTTGCAGCCAGATCGGCCCCAGGTGAATCTGCGCCAGAATGGCGACGCCGATCGCCGTCGCGGCGATGAGCCCAACGTTGGCGACCATGTCGGACTGCGGCACGAAGACCTGGGCGAGCGTGGGCGCCGTCGATCCACCCGTCATCCAGCGGCCGATGCCGCGCGCGATCTCTTTCGAGGACGTGACCGGCGGGGCGATCGGCTGCACCGGTGCAGCTCTCGACGGCGTCGGCGGGGTGGCAAGCGCCACGCCTTCCTGCTCGAGGATCATGCGCGTCGTCTCCGCGAGGCGGTCGATGTGCTGCTGCAGCGGCAGGGTCAGCGCATCCAGCCAGTGCGGAGTGCTGATGAAGTATTCGAGCGTCTTCGACATGGGCACGTCTTGAATCCGGAACGGGATAACCGCGATGCCCCGGTTGACCGCCCGTTCGACCTCACGCTTGATCTGCTGCGAGTCATTCGCGCTTGCGGAGTAGACGAGCACCATGGCGCGGCTGGCGGCGATGGCATCGATGATCGCGGCGCCCCAATCCATGCCCGGCAGCACGTCGCGCGGCGCAATCCAGCAGCGCACCCCGCGGCCCTCGAGCGTCGCGCATACGGCATCGGCGGTAGGCTTGTCCTCGGACGAATAGCTGACAAACACGTCGTGCGGCATGCGGTGCTTCCCTCCGAGTGCGTCTAGCAGGGTCGCCGGCGCACATGATACGTCCGAAACGTCCCGTAACCCTTGGCGAGGGGCGTCTGGCCGACATAGTCGCAGATCAGCTCGTTGGCGCCCTGGGTCGCGCAGAGCGCGGCGAATGCCTCGCTGGCATACACCTGCCCGGGTGGCGTGATCGGCTCAATGCGCGCGGCGCGGCTTACGTGGGTGCCGGCGAAGTTGGGTAAGCCGGTCACGGGGTCGGTGTACTCGTAGACCGGGCCGGCGTGGAGGGCGATCCGCAGATTGAGGTCCGGGGGCAGGCCCATCGCCCCCCAGTCGCTCGCATTGATCGATTCGCATAGATCGAGCGCAAAGTCGCCGGCCCCGGACGGATTGTCGAACACAAAAAAGAGGCCATCTCCCCAGGTGTTTTGCGCGACTGGGGCTTCACGTGCCTGCGTGCGGAGCTCCGCCACGGAGCCGAGGAAGCGCCCGGTGAACGCCGGCAACTGCTCCTCCCAGAGGCGGCTGAAGCCCACGGCGTCGGCGAACAGCATCGCTTTGATGCCGCTGAACTGCGCACCGCCCTGGCCGTGGTGCGTGGCAGACGGCGCGCTCGGTTGGGGCCGTAGCGATCGGTCCTCGGCGTCGTGGCTCGCCCGCAGCTCCCGCACGTCGATGATCTCCATCGGGGTGCCGCTGCGCGTCCACGCCGCCACCATCGTCGCGGTGCCGCCGGGGGCGTCGCCGGGCTGTCCATCCCAGGCGGCCATCCCTCGGAGCTCCGTATCCAACTGGCCCGCGCGCGTGGCGGCAAGGCCCCGGAGCAGGAGGTCGCTGTATTCGTACACCTCCGGGCTGGACGTGCGGCATCGTTCGGATGCGACGAGCACCTGGGTTGCCCGCTCGAGGATAGCCTGGAATCGGGGTATCCAGGCACCGGACCCGTCGAGATCAACGCTATCGGCTTCGAATTGCTCCCGGTCGTACGGCAGGATGACGTTGATCTCGCCGCCGAGATCGAGAACCGCTTCGAGGAAAAGGATGTCCGCCCCACATGCCGCGGAGGCAAAGGCGATGGGGACGCCGAGTTGGCCGACCCGCTGCCGAATCGCCGCAGCCAGCGCTGGCTCGAGCGTCGGTGGGAAGCGGGGCTCTGTGCGCCCGGGCCGATCGACCATGTGGCCGGAGAACATGACGACGGGCGGCAGTCGGAAACACCCTTCGATGCGCTCCTTCACGTCGTCGGCGACCCCCGGCATGGCAAGGAGCAAGCGGGCGTTGCGGCGGCTGGAGCTCAGCTCGCGGCTCCGGCCCTGCCCCGCTTCTGCCGCTTGCCCGTACCAGTCTGCCGCCTCTGCCCACCGTTTTAATACGAGGCTGGCTTCCCCGAGCGTCGCCAGCGGCCAGTACCGATTGCCACCGGTCCGCTCCGCTTCACGCAGCTCCGCCACGCAGCGCGCGTACACCTCTTCGGCGATCGGGTCCGCCGATGGACTCTCCTGCAGCGCGGCCAGGGTGGCGGCGTTGATCCCCGTCCAATAGCCCCCCGTCTGCCGGTAGGCACGCTCGTAGGATTGCTGAGCCAGGCGAAGCTGCTCCTGCCGCTCGGCGGTGTCGCATGCCCGGAGCCAGAGGTCCTTATGGGTCCGTGCCAGCATGCCCAGGGTTTCTTCGTCGTCGTGGCCTTCAGCCACGAGCTGGGTGAGCGCGGCATTCGCCGTCTCGGCGGCGCCGCTGTCCGCGAGCGTCAAGGCGAGGAGCTGCCGCAGCCGCAGATCGGCCGGCCAGGCCTCGAGCCCCTCCTGGATCACGTCGTACGCCAGCAGGGGTTCGCCCACCGCCCGCAGGTGCCCGGCGAGCGCGCTGTACGGCGTGGGAGAGGTGGACCACTGCGCGGGCTCGCGGCCACGCCAGGCGGCGAGCAAGCCAGGGAGGTTCAGAGCTTCGCCGGGCCCCTCGACGTCGTCGGGCAGGGCGGAGCTTGCGTCGTTCGGGGAAGCACCAGAGGTGACCCCCACGTCGGCAATAGCTGGTCGATGCGGGTCATCATTCACGGCTGCATGATAGCCCAGGCGGGGCAGTCGCGTGCTCCACGAATTCCCCGGTCTCGCCATGCCGGTATTCCGGCGACTCGCAGGTTACCTGTAAGATGTAAAGACTTGGCTGGCGTGGACCGGGGCCACGCCGCCTGCCCGCAATGGATATGGGATGGCCCAGTCCGATCGATCGCGCCTCGCGGAAGATCCGTACCCGACAGTCGCAGCCGAGGAGCTGCGGCTGAGCGAGGAGCGCTTTCGGCTCCTCGTGTCGAGTGTGCGCGATTACGCGATCTTCATGCTCGATCCCGATGGCCGCGTCAGCAGTTGGAACGAAGGCGCTCAGCGCATCAAGGGCTATACGGCCGCGGACATCATCGGGCGGCATTTCTCCCAGTTCTACCCGCCGGAAGACCTCGAGGCCGGCAAGCCTGCCATGGAGCTCGAGGTTGCTCTCGCGGAAGGACGCTTCGAAGACGAGGGCTGGCGCGTACGCAAGGACGGCACGATGTTCTGGGCAAACGTGATTATTACCGCCTTATTCGATTCGGAGGGGCAGCACGTTGGCTTTGCCAAGGTCACGCGCGACCTCACCGAGCGACGCCGGGCCGAGGTGGAGCGGCTGCAGCTTGCCCAGGAGCAGGCGGGGCGCGCTGCCGCCGAGGCAGCCCTGAAGGTCCGTGAGGAGTTTCTCTCCGCCGCGGCCCACGAGCTCAAGACGCCGATTACCAGCCTGCGCATGTTCGCGCAGCTCGCCACGCGCCAGCTCGAGCGCACGGGCGAGGTCGACGCCGATCTCGTCGCTCGCACCCTGCGTGGGATCGACCAGCATTCGGCGAAGCTCGCGTCGTTGGTCGATCAGCTCCTGGATATCGCGCGCTTCGAAAACGGTCGGCTCTCCATCAATCGGCAAGAGGCAGATCTGGTGGAGATCGTGCGCGGCGTGGTGGACCGCGCCCGCCCCACGACCACCCATCACGTGCTCTCCGTCTCCGCTCCACCCTCGGTCCCATGGCCCGTCGATGCCCTGCGGATCGAGCAGGTGGTCACGAACCTCGTGAACAACGCGATCAAATACAGCCCGGTTGGGGGCGACGTCCGTGTTGAGATCAACCCGTTGCCGGCGGGTGAAGTCGAGGTTGCCGTCGTCGACCAGGGCATCGGCGTGGCGCCGGAGCACCGCGAGCACATCTTCGAGCGTTTCTACCAGGTCTCCACGTCGGACTACTATGCTGGTATGGGGCTCGGGCTGTACATTAGCCACGAGATTGTCGAGCTGCACGGTGGCACCCTCCGGGCCGAATATCCTGCCGCCGGTGGCAGTCGATTTATCGTGACGCTGCCCGCCCACTGACGAGCAGGTTTCCTGAGGGATGAGCGTGACGAGCGTAGAAGTTCCTGAGCTGGAGATCCTCGTGGTCGACGACGACGAGGGGATCCGCGAGTCGATCAGTCTCGCCCTCAGGCTCGAGGGCTACCGTGTGTGTACTGCCACGAACGGGCAGGAGGCGCTCGACGTGCTCGACGGCGCGTTGCCGCCGAAGCTGATCCTGCTCGACATGGTCATGCCCATCATGGACGGCTGGGGATTCGCCAAGGCGTACCGCCTGCGGCAAGGTCCACGCGCGCCGGTCGTGGTGTTTACCGCGGCCTGGAACGCGGCGATCCGCGCTGCGGAGATCGGGGCGGATGAGTACATCGCCAAGCCAATCGACTTAGCCGACCTTGTCGAGCTCGTCGGGCGCTACGTCCCCCGCGTGACGTAGATGCGTGCAACTGGTCCAACGTGGCGCTGGAGCCTGACTGGTTTTCAGCAGGGGTGGATCGGCTACGGTGCGGCAATCGGCGCCGTCGCGGCGATCAGTCTGGTCGTCAGTGCGGCGCTCGGCCGCGTCCCCAGCGGCCATATCTCGATGCTCTATCTCATCGCCGTGCTCGTCACCGCGGTCGCATTCGGCCGCGGCCCCGCCATCATGGCCTCGATCGCCGCCTTTATCACGTTCGACTGGTTCTTCGTCGAGCCGCTCCACACCCTTGCCGTCGCCGACCCAGAGGAGTGGATCGCCCTTATTCTCTTTCTGCTCACCGCCGGCGTAACCGGGCAGCTTGCTGCTGACCAGCGGCGCCGAGCCCGGGAGGCCGAGGAGCGCAAGCGCGAGGCCACGCTGTTGTACGAGGTGGTGCAGCTCATCAATGAGCCAGATCTCGCGGCTGCGTTGCAGGCAGTGGTGCGTTGGCTGCACCGGGAGTTGCCGCTGGAGGCGGTGGCTGTCGAGTTGACCGTGGACGGCGAGCTCACGCGCTCTGAGGCTGGAGACGCGGCCGCACTGACTGCCCTTCAAGCACAGTCGGCGATCAATGCCGGCCTGCTTGCGCTCGACTCGGGGAGCGGCCGCGGTCACCTCGATGCTCGACGGCGCTGGGTGCGCGTGGTCCCGCCGCGGGGGCTCGACCGCGCGGTGCTCTTCCATCGTGATCGGCTGCACATGGTTCGCATCGGCGACCGCGACCATCGTGCCGGCGCGCTCTACCTCGTGCGCGCCGCGGCGCGGTCGTTCGGCGAGGTGGACACGCGGTTGCTCGTCGCCATTGCGTCGCAGCTCGACCTCGCTGCAGAGCGGGCGCGCCTGCGTCGGGAGGCGACCAACGCGGAGGTGCTGCGGCGTACGGATACGGCGCGCCGGGCCCTGCTGGGCGCCGTCTCCCACGACCTGCGCACGCCGCTCGCCTCCATCATCGCCGCGGCGGGCAGCCTGCGGCAGACCGACGTGGCATGGAGCGAAGCCGAACGGCAGGAGTTCGCCGCGGCGATCGAGGAGGAGGCGCGGCGGCTGAATCGGATCGTCGGCAATCTGCTGGACCTCTCGCGGATCGAGGCGGGCAGCCTCCGGCCGGAGACGAGCTGGTACGATCTCGGCGCCTTGATCGACGACGTGGTCGGTCGGCTCGCGCCAATGACCGCGCGGCACCGCGTTCGGGTGATCGTGCCGGACGATCTGCCGCCGGTTCGGCTCGACTACGTGGAGATCGACCAGGTGCTGAGCAACATTCTAGAGAATGCCGCGAAACACGCCCCGGTCGGCACCGACGTTGAGATCCACGCCGCTGTCGCAGGTGAAGCGATGCAGGTGCGCGTCGCGGATCGCGGGCCGGGGGTGCCGCCCGGCCAGCTCGAGGCGATTTTCCTGCCGTTTCGCTCGCTCGAGGGGTCGCGCGATCGGCGGAGCGTTGGCCTCGGCCTCGCCGTGGCGCGGGGGCTGGTGGAGGCGCATGGTGGGCGCATCCGGGCCGAAAACCGTCCCGATGGTGGGGCCTGCTTTACCTTCACGCTGCCGCTGGAGATCCGCGGGTCAACGCTGCCCGAGTCGATGCGCGCCACGGCCGGTGAGGCGGCGTGACCCGTGCCGCGGGTGTCCGCATCCTCGTCGTCGACGACGACCCCGGCATTTTGCGTACCGTGCAGGCCAACTTGCGTGGTCACGGATTTGACGTCGAGACCGCTGCCACCGGGGGGGCCGCGCTCGAAGCGTACGCTCGTGCGCGCCCCGACCTCATCCTGCTCGACCTCGAGCTGCCGGACGTGCTCGGCTTCGACGTGATTCGCGCGATCCGCGCTGAGGCCAGCACGCCGATCGTCGTCCTCTCGGTCCGCGACGCGGAAGCCGAGAAAGTAACCGCCCTAGACCTGGGCGCCGACGATTACCTCACCAAGCCGTTCGGCGTGGGTGAGCTGATGGCGCGGTTGCGCGTCGCCCTGCGGCACGTGGCGCGGCCGGCGCAGGGGGCTGCCGCCATCTTTCGTACGGGCGGTCTCGCCGTCGATCTCGAGCACCGGCGGGTGACCGTCGGCGGCGCCGAGGTGCATCTGACGCCGACTGAGTACGATCTGCTCAAGGTCTTTCTGAGTCATCCGGACAAAGTCCTCACCGATCGCATGCTGCTCCAGCAGGTATGGGGCCCGAATTACGGTGAGGAGGCGCACTACCTGCACGTGTATGTGGCGCGGCTGCGCAAGAAGATCGAGCAGGATCCCCAGAACCCGAGCTATCTCATGACCGAGCCCGGCGTTGGCTACCGGCTTCTGACCGGTGAGCAGGACGAGCGTTGAGGGATTATTGAGCCCGCCGCCCCCGCATATTGAGAAGTCGTTGATCGCCACGCA
>JAXDLH010000455.1:0-6850 GCA_034666705.1 Chloroflexota bacterium | reverse complement strand
ATCTATCTGGACAAGATCGACAATGGCAAGGTTGTGGGATATGACGACGGCTATTCCCTCCTAGAGCTGGCACGGAAGCATTACACGGACGTTGGATTGGATCTCGCGCTGCTCGACAATATGATCCGCTAGCCTTACACGAGAGCGGTCAACTGCCGAATACACTGTTGGGGCCTGAGCTGCTGCGGCGGGGAATGGCCGGGCATGGGAAGACCTGCATCGAAGCTGCCCATATCTACCTCCGTCGAGAAAGGCGGGTGCATGAGCGACCTGGGGTTTACCTACTCGGATACCATCGCCGGCTACGTGATGCAATTCAGCCGGACAGAGAAATACTTTGATCTCAAGACCAGTGATGGCCGCGAGTTCCGCATCCATCTCACGCCGACAACCTATGCCCAGTTCTCGCGCAACATCGAGGAGCCATACGCCGATGCCTCGGGCGGCCTGGCGGAACTGCTTTCCCCCGGCCAGTATCTGTACGCGCACGGTATCTTCTATCCGGAAACTGCCGGGGCTCGGTTCGAAGCGAAGTTCCTCGTCTTCCCCGGGCGGAGTGCGGACAGTTACCACCACGAGGAGCCGGAATGGTGGATCAACCAGATCCGCTCCATTGCAGACAGCTACCTGAAGTGGCAGTTTGGTTATCCGGACAACGAGATCGACTACCACGAGTACCGAACGTTCCTGCATCTCGCTGGCGGCAAGAAGCGGGACGACTACCTGCAGGAGACGGACACAATCTCCCGCATGGTGTACGGCATGGCGTCCGCGTATCTGCTAACTGGGCAGGACCGCTTTCTGGAAGCGGCCGAGAAGGGTACCGAGTACTTACGCGAACACATGCGCTTCTACGATGCGGACGAGAACCTCATCTACTGGTATCACGGCATCCAGGTGAGTGGGAACCGTGAGCAGAAGCTCTTGACGTCGGAGTTCGGCGACGATCTCGATTCGATCCCAATGTACGAGCAAATCTACGCGCTAGCCGGTCCCGTCCAGACCTACCGTGTCACCGGCGACCCGCGCATCCTCGACGACGCGGAGAAGACCGTCGACCTCTTCGACCGGTTCTATCTTGACCGGCAACTGGGCGGCTACTTCTCCCACATCGACCCGTTGACGCTCGACCCGCGCGCGGACTCGCTCGGCCCCAACCGGGCACGGAAGAACTGGAACTCCGTCGGCGACCATGCTCCAGCGTATCTCATCAACTTGTACCTGGCGACCGGAGAAGACCGGTACGCCGATTTCCTGGCCTACACGGCTGACATGATTACCAAATACTTTCCGGACTCCAAGCATAGACCCTTCGTGCAGGAGAAGTTTCATGAAGACTGGAGCTTCGATCAATCGTGGGGCTGGCAGCAGAATCGCGCAGTCGTCGGCCATAACCTGAAAATCGCCTGGAACCTGATGCGCATCAATCACCTGCGCTCGTCGGAGAGCTATGTCGACCACGCCCGCCGCATCGGCGATACGATGCCGGCCGTCGGCAGCGATCAACAGCGCGGCGGCTGGTACGACATGGTGGAGCGCACGCGGGGACCGGACGAGAGCTCCCATCGCTTCGTATGGCACGATCGCAAAGCGTGGTGGCAGCAGGAGCAAGCGATCCTCGCCTATCTGATCCTGCACGGCTCGCTGCAAGAACCGGAGTACCTGCGCCAGGCCCGCGAGGCAGCGTCCTTCTACAATGCGTGGTTCCTGGACCACGACGACGGCGGTGTCTATTTCAATGTGCTCGCGAACGGGCTGCCCTACCTGATGGGAAACGAGCGCTTCAAGGGTAGCCACTCGATGAGCGCGTACCACTCGACCGAGCTGTGCTACCTCTCCGCGGTGTACACGAATCTGCTCATCACGAACCAGCCGTTAGAGCTGCACTTCAAGCCCTACCCGAAGGGGTTCAAGCGCAATATCCTCCGGGTGGCGCCCGACCTGCTGCCCCCTGGCCGAGTGCGACTCGACCAGGTGTGGATCGATGACGACGAATACGACAACTTCGACAAAGAGGCGATGACGGTCAGGTTGCCCAATACCGATAAGCAGGTGCACGTAAAGGTCCGCCTGGTGCCGAATGTGTAAGAACACACGTGGTGCCGAGCGGTGGACCCGGGGCTAACAGTGGACGTGCGGGTTAGCGAGACTGATGGTGTTACTGTGGTGGTCCTCGACGGCGAACTGGATACCAACAGCGCGCCCGTTGCCCAGCAGCAGATCCTGCCGTTGGCGCGGGACGGCGTCCGCATGGTGCTCGATATGGCGAAGGTGCCTTACATGTCGAGCGCC
Source organism: Chloroflexota bacterium (assembly GCA_034666705.1). Classification (GTDB taxonomy): domain Bacteria; phylum Chloroflexota; class UBA6077; order UBA6077; family SHYK01; genus JAXDLH01. Next base: position 4,558 of record JAXDLH010000455.1, on the reverse strand, counting down.
GGCATCCGCATGCTCCTGTCGACGTACCGACAGGTCACCAATAATGGCGGACGGATTGTGCTAGTCGGCGTTGCCGACGAGGTGAAGGACACGATGTCCGTCACTGGCTTCTTGAAATTCTTCCAGGTCTACGACACACTCGACGCTGGGCGTGCGGCCATTGTGCAGTGAGCAGCCAACCGTGATGTGGTACGGCAATCGATGATCGAGCGAGTCGACGTTCAACCGACCCGCACCTACGGAACCTACCGGCTGCGTGCCGGCCGGCCGATCCCGTTCGGCGCGACCCTGGTACCGGGTGGTGTCAATTTCTCCGTATTCTCCCGCTTCGCAACGTCGTGCTCATTAGTGCTATTCGAGAAGGGCCAGCCGGAGCCCCTGGTGGAGATCCCATTCCCGCCCGAGTTCCGCATTGGCAACGTGTTCACAATGCTGGTGTTCGACCTCGACGTGGAGAACGTCGAGTACGGGTTCCGCATGGACGGGCCCTTTGATCCTGCCCAGGGCCACCGATTCGACCAGAGCAAGGTACTGCTCGACCCGTACGCCCGGGCGATCGGCGGCCGCGACACGTGGGGCCAGCCCCCAGACTGGAACAACGTCTATCAGCATCGGGCGCGGTTCGTATTCGATGATTTCGACTGGGAAGCGGACCGGCCCCTCGAGACGCCGCTCGAAGACCTCGTGATCTACGAGATGCACGTGCGCGGTTTCACCCGCCACCCATCGTCAGGCGTGAAGCACCCCGGGACCTTCACGGCGATCCGCGATAAGATCCCGTACCTCAAGCAGCTCAACGTGAATTGCGTTGAGCTGATGCCGATCTACGAGTTTGACGAGTTCGACAACAGCCGCCCCAGCCCGCTCACGGGTGAGACGCTCTACAACTACTGGGGCTACAGCACGGTCGGCTTCTTCGCCCCTAAGGCTGGCTTCGCGGCGACCGGGCGGTTCGGCATGCAGGTCGACGAGCTCAAGACACTCGTCAAGGAGCTCCACGCGAACGGCATCGAAGTCATGCTGGACGTCGTGTTCAACCACACGGCCGAGGGCAACGAGCGCGGGCCCACGATCTCGTTCCGGGGAGTCGACAACCAGACGTACTACATGCTCACGCCCGAGGGCTATTACTACAACTTCAGCGGCACGGGCAACACACTGAACTGCAACAATCCAATTGTCCGCAACCTCGTGCTAGATTGCCTGCGCTACTGGGCCGCCGAGTATCACATCGACGGCTTCCGCTTCGACCTCGCGGCGATTCTTGGCCGAGACGAGCAGGGAGCGCCGCTGGCCAACCCGCCGCTGCTCGAGACCCTCGCCTTCGATCCGATCCTCGCCAAGTGCAACCTCATTGCCGAGGCGTGGGACGCCGGTGGGCTCTACCAGGTCGGCTCGTTCCCTGCGTACGGGCGCTGGGCTGAATGGAACGGCAAATACCGCGATGCGATCCGGCGCTTTATCAAGGGCGACGAGGCCGTGCTGCCCGAGATGACCCAGCGTATCGAGGGCTCGCCGGACCTGTACGGGGGCGCCGCTCGCGGCGCGACTGCCTCGATCAACTTCATCACCGCGCATGACGGCTTTACCCTGCACGACCTCGTCTCGTACGACGACAAGCACAACGAGGCAAATGGCGAGCATAACAACGACGGCGACGACCACAACAATAGCTGGAATTGCGGCTGGGAGGGCCCAACCGAGGATTCGGCGGTGCTGGAGCTGCGCCAGCGCCAGATGCGCAACGCGCTCGCCATCCTTATGGTCAGCCAGGGGGTCCCGATGATCCTCATGGGCGATGAAGTTGCCCGCACCCAGCAAGGCAACAACAATACGTACTGCCACGACAACGAGCTGAACTGGCTCGATTGGACGCTTGTCGAGGAGCACGCGGACCTGCTCCGCTTCTTTCGCCGCTGTATCACCTTTCGTCGTGCCCACCCTGTGCTGCGCAACAGCGGCCACTTCCAGCATCGGGACTACGTCGGCTCCGGCTACCCGGACATTAGCTGGCACGGCGAGCATTTGTGGCGGCCCGACTGGTCCCCGAACAGCCGGACCATCGCCTTCATGCTGGATGGTCAGCACGCGAAGGGCGGGGCAGAGCACGACAACTCCATCTACGTCGCCATGAATATGCACTGGGCGGGGCACGGATTCGACCTGCCACCCCTCCCACCAAACCTTGCATGGCACGTTTTTGCCAACACCGGCGTCCAGCCACCGGAGGATTCCTGGGAATTGGGCAGCGAGCCACGTCTCCCAGATCAGTCCGGTATCCTCGTCGGCCCTCGGTCAGTCGTCATCCTGGTCGGTCGCTAGGAGCGCCTAAGCGGAACTCGTCACTCGACTCGAACTGCAGCGCGTGGAGGAAGGACCCGTGGCACTTACGGTTTCAAGCTCAACCAGCGGCGACGTCGCCACGATTACCCTCGCCGGAGAGCTCGACGGCGCCACCGCCCCTCAGTTTCGTGACGAGGTCGAGAAGGCTGCGGCAAACCCGTTGCGTCGCCTGGTATTGATGGTCCAGGAGTTGGAGTACATCGCAAGCGCGGGCGTGCGCGTTCTCGTGTACGCGAAGCAAAAAATGGGGGCGATTGTCGAGGTCTACATCGTAGGCGCGCAGGAGCAGATCCTGGACACCTTGCGGAAGACCGGGGTGGATCGGAGCGTCTATCTTGTGGACACCTACGATGAGGCGTCCGTGGACGGATAAGGTACGATGGACGCACTGTCTGTACCTGGCGACCTCCCCTCACTCGAACTGGTCGCGCGCTGGTTGGCAACCGCCGCGGCCGAGGCGCATCTCTCCAAGCTCGCCGCTTCGCGGCTGCGACTCGCGGTCGACGAAGTGGTCACGAATATCGTGGTGCATGGTTATCACGAAGGCGGCCTGACTGGCGACATGCAGCTTCGCGCCGAGAACGACGGGAAGACCCTGCGCATTGTGGTCGAAGACACCGCGCCGCCGTTCGATCCGTTCTCTCTCTCCTCGCCTCAGGATCTCGACAAAGCGCTCGAAGAGCGTGAACTCGGAGGGCTGGGTGTTTTCCTTGCGATGGAGAGTGTCGACGAGTTCAAGTACGAGCGCGCCGGGGACCGCAATCGCAACATCTTTGTGGTGAACCTGCCGACCGCAGACGTGGCGTCAGGCACCGAGCAGATCGAAAAGTCAGCCCCGCAAGGTCCCTGGGTGCTGGTACTCGACGATGATGCGGGCAATCGTGAGCAGGCGGCCGGCATGCTCGCCACTTGCGATTATCAGGTTATGGTGGCGGATAGTCTGCCGGAGGCACTGCGACAACTCAGTCAACAGCCGGCCGATGCGATGCTGCTGAATCTGCACTCGAGCATCTCGGACCCACTCGAGTGGCTGCGTTACCTCAAAAGCAACGAGGCAGGGGCCATTGGCACTGTTATCGTCACCTCTCCCGTCGACAACCCGCAGGGAGTCATGCAGGCCTTGGAGATGGGCGCGGATGACTTCCTAGTCGGGCCAGCCCATCCCGACATATTGCGCGCTCGCATCGAGGCCAGCATCGGGGTCCGACGCCTGCGCCATCAACTCGAACGAGAACTGGTGGAGGAGCTCCGCGTGACCGAGGTGCTGCGCATCTCGGAGAAGCTCGAGCGCGACATCCAGATCGGCCGCCAGATCCAGATGAGCTTCCTCCCCGAGTCGCTGCCGGTTCTTTCTGGCTGGGAGCTCGCGAGCCGTTTCCGACCAGCACGAGAGGTTGCCGGGGACTGGTATGACGCGTTCAATCTCGAGCACATTCGTCGGGTGGGGCTCGTCATCGCCGACGTGGCCGACAAGGGTGTAGGGCCCGCGATGTTCATGGCGCTCATGCGAAGCCTCATCCGCGCCTTCGCCCAGCAACCCTCCTCGCTCCGCTGGCTCGACGCGCTCGACATCGGCGAAGCGCCGAGTCCCGAGGCACCACGAGCCCGCCGGCGGATTCCCCCCACCGCCGGCAGCACGGCGCTCCGGAACGCGATGGAGCAGACGAATAACTACATCGCCAAGACCCATGGCGACACGGGGATGTTCGCCACCCTGTTCTTCGGGCTCCTCGACCCGGTGACGGGTCTGTTGCAGTACGTAAACGGAGGCCATGAGCCCCCGATCATCATCGGCGCAAATGGCGTCAAAAGTCGCCTGCCTCCGAGCGGCATGGCGGTAGGGATTATGGAAGGCTCCGAGTACACCCTCGAAAGCGTGCAACTGGACCCGGGAGATATGCTGCTCGCCTACACAGATGGGGTCACGGATGCGCGCGATCCCAATCGCAAGTTCTTCACCGAGAAACGGTTGCTCACCCTCGTCGAACAAGTAGATCCGACCGCAGACGGGTTGCTCGACCGCATCATGAAGGAGCTCGATGCGCACATCGCCGACGCGGACCAATTCGACGACATCACGATGCTCGCGGTGAAGCGGCTGCTAGCGTGAGATGGGAAGCTAGCAGATCGTCGTCGACCGCATACCGGCCACAAGGACACGGGTCCAGAGGATGGACTGGGACCCTTCAATTGGCGCGCTCGGCGGCGCGCCGGG
>JAXDLH010000454.1:0-10948 GCA_034666705.1 Chloroflexota bacterium | reverse complement strand
ATCGCCGGCACGAACCGGTAGACGATGCTGACCATCAGCGTCACCCCGCCGAAGATCCCCAGACCCCACACGATTTCAAGGGGGAGCACCCCCATCCGAAACGCATTCACCAGGACCGCGACCATCGCAATGGCGAAGACGCTCATGATCGCAATCCCGATCCCCTCGAGCACCGCGAACACCGGGAATTCCCGTCGTTGTCGTGCGCGCGGTCGCCCAATGCGCAGTTCGTTGGGTTTCGGTGGGGGCAATACCAGCCGAGGAATCGGCCGCTCCGGACGTTCCCACACGTGCTCCCTCTCCGCTGTGCATTGAATCGAGCCGATTTTAGCAAGCCGTCAGAATCGCGGCACCTGGCCGTGGGACGCCAGGCACGGTAGAGGCAGCGCGCGCCACCGGGGGCAGGTCGTCCTCCAGGCAATCCTCGCACCTCGCGTGCTACAACTCCCGCCAGGAGAAAAGGAGGCCAGGGCATGGCAGTGAGCACCCAGGCGCCCGCCATCGAGCGGATCGACCACTGGACGCTGGTTTCGAGCGACGTCGCGCGCACCAAGCGCTTCTACACGGAAGTCCTCGGCGCTGAGGCGGGCGAGCGCAATGCGTCGGGGCGCGGCGGCGGCCCGGTCGCCGTGCGGCTCGCCAACACCAAGATCGACTTCTTCGAGCCGAATGACCACCAGCAGCCGTCCCCGGGTGGTGAGGGCCAGCACCATGCCTACGTCATCAAGTACGAGGACTTCGATACCTGGGTCGAGCGCTTCCACTCGTTTGGCGTGCCGCTCCGCTTCGGCAACTTTGGCGGCCGCATGTCGCTGATGTTCGACGATCCGGACGGCTACCATTTCGAGTTCACGGTCCCGATGGAGAGCCGCGATCAGGCCCGCGCCGAGCTGATCAAGCGCGGCCTCGCCTTCGAGGACTAGCGGCGCAGCAGCTATGCACATTGCCTTTGTCCTGCCGCCCTGAAGGACGGGCCATCGGCGCACGGGGCTGGGCCCGCCCTTCTGGGCGGCAGCCCCGTGCCCTTCCGCTCGCACCGCAATGGCTACGATCGCGACAACTGCCCCGCTAGCGCGAGGCGCAGTTGAGCTAGCGCTGTAACGAGCCGGTAACTTCCTCGCCTGGAGGGGCGCGCGCACCCTCGCACGCCCTGGCGCGTCTGCTACACCGGAAGGGAGGGGCTCGTCGCGCGGCGGCGCGTCCCGGGGCGAGGTGCCAGTGCCCGCCAGGCCATCGAGGCGACCGCGCGCATTGCGCTCAGGCGAAGCCGCTCCAGGAGCCGGACGCCCTGCGGTGCGCTGGGTTGCACCCGCCCTGCTGCTTGTTGCCCTGGTGAGTTGCAGGGGTCTGCCCATCGCCGACTTCGCTCCGCCGGGCGAATCCGCCAACGCCACACCCACCACCGGCGCCCCGTCAGCCCCGTTGGTGGCCGGCATTGCGGCTACGCCGCGCACGTTCCGAGGCTCCGACCGCTTCCCCACCGTACCGCTGCCGGATGGCATGCCCCGTGCATCCGAGCCAGGGTGCGAGGACACCGAACTCCTGGAGCCGCTCCCTGCCAGCCCCGTATGGAACCCGCCCGGCCCCAAGCGGGTGGGCATCCAGGCTGGCCACTGGTTGGTCGATGAGGCGCCGCCGGAGCTGGAGAACCTCGGCACGGGCACCGCCGCCGGCGGTTGGGACGAGTGGGAAGTCAACCTCCTGCTCGCCCAGCAGACTGCCGCGCAACTCGAGGCGGCCTGCATCCAGGTCGACCTTCTGCCCTCTACGATCCCTATCCGCTACCGCGCAAATGTATTCCTATCCATCCACGCCGATGGCGATTCGTCCTACGACTCACGCGGCTCGAAGATCGCGCGCTCGGCGATCAGCTCCGTGCTCGCGGCGGACGATCTGCTGGTCGCGGACTTGCAAGCAGCCTATCGCGCCGGCACCGGCCTGCCCGATGATCCGACGCGGGTGAGCTGCGACATGACCTACTACTACGCCTTCAACCCGTGGCGCTATCAGCACGCGCTCGATACCGGGACCCCGGCGGCCATCATTGAAGCCGGCTACCTCACCGATCCGGACGACCGCGCCTTCCTCACCGCGCACGCCGACGTCGCGGCCAGCAGCATCGCCGCGGGGCTCCGCCGCTTCCTCGACCGCAACCTCGGAGCCTAGCGCACCACGCAGAACTTGATCACCGGTAGGGCGGGGGGCGAGCCCCCCGCCGTGTGTGCTGGTCCCAACAAGGCTCGCGGCAGGGGACAAGCCCCGGCCCTACCGGACGTACGGACACGGCAATCGACGAGAAGCTCGCGCCCAGCCGTGCTAACCTCGCTCGCGTAAATGGCCACCGCGACCCTGCCTACCCTGAAACGGGTAGGCAGGGTCGCGGTGGATGCATGTCCTGTCAGCGATGAGCCCGCAAATGGCTGCGATGCCGCTCCGTCAGCTTGGGACGCTGTCGCCGTGCAGCTTCACGTACTCGGGCAGATGCCAGTCCATGGTGTGCGGCTCGTACTCCGTGAACCCCGCATCCCGTGGCACGCCGCCCATGAAGTGGAAGCAGTTCGTGTCCCAATCGTACCAGTCGTCGCCCCGCTCCCGGATCTCGAACCACTGCACGCCGCCCGGGCTGCCGTGCCGGGCGGTGCGGGCCGGCAACTCGGTGCCGGCGCCCACGAAGCCTCGCGTCTCGCGGTCGTACTTCCACTCGGGCACGTTGGCCCACATCCGCTCGTAGCTCGGCCAGAAGTCCTCGTCGCGCACGACCAGCGCCGCGTGGGCCGCGCTCAATTTGCCCCAGCCGCCCGTCCGCTGGCCGATCGTCTCGACCTGCTTGTAGACGATGCGGGCGCCGCCGACCAGTGGTAATACCAGCGTGTCCGCCGGGATGTCGGCGCTCACCAGCGGATCTACGGCGCAGTATGTGGCGAAATGGTCGGCTGCGCGCTGCAAGTCCAGACACTCGTACACGCCGTGGCTGATGCGGCCGACGCCCACCGAGGTGCAGTCGGTCATCGCGCCCGCTGGCAGGCGGTCCGGCGCCCAGAACTCGAACTGGTTGTGATCCGGATCTTCCCACGCAATGGAGATGCCCTCATCTCCCTCGGCCGAGGTCCGCACCGGATCGAGGTGCGGCACGCCGTACTGATCCAGCCGCCGCAGGTGCTGCTCGATGTCGGCCTGGCGAATGAAGAGGCCGTGTCGTGGCAGCCCCTTGCCCAGCCCGGCGCTCGGCGGCAGCGGGTCAGGACTGAGCATCGCGCCGTGATGGCAGCAGGACGTGAGGTCCTGGAAGATGATGAAGCGGCGGGCCGCTTCGGGTCGATCCGGCGGGTGCGCGCCGATCACCTTCGTTTGGAAATCGGCCCAGCGCTCCAGGTCGTCGCTGCCCACGACGTAGTGATCGATCCAGTAGATAGTTCCAGGACGCTGATCGTCGAGCATGCCCAGCCCTCCCTTGTGATTGTGCCCATGCTACCACGTGGCGATGCCTCCCGCAGCACCGGATTCTGACCAGGCGGAGGTTCGACGAGGGTCATGCTGCACGGGGAGACTCCCCTGCGGGACTCCTCGCTCACGGTCACGGGTCAGCCGCCCCAGGATGGAGTGGGTCAGTTTTCTGGAATCGCGCCATTGCGTCGGTTTTCGTTCCGGTAGCGCGGGCTTGTCCTGGCGTGTCCCCCGCTGCGTCGCCCCGCGTCGCCCTCGCCGCGTCGCCCGGCGCCGCCCTCGCCGGGCGGAGGGGCATGCCGCTCCCCTACTGAACGAGGGTGCTATACATAGCACCTGGCTCGCTGGATTCGCTCGTTCCCTTGCGCCGGCCCTTGGTCGGCTTGCCACCCCACGCGCGAATGCTGTTCAATCGCGACTATGCTCCCCCCGTCTATGATGCCCCTCCCCGGCGTGGTTCGCCCTCGTCGCGGCGTGATCTGGCTGCTCCATGCCCTCGGGGTGCTCGTGGCTGCCCTCTACCTTTTTCTCGTGATGACGCGCGGCGATGCATGGTTCGCCCTCAACGATCCCGCGGGGCGCGTGTTCGACGAGGGGGTGGAGCTCAACGCTGCGGCGCGGGTCCTCGCCGGTGAGGTCCCCTACCGCGACTTTGCGCTGATCTACGCCCCGGGGCAAGCCTATACCCTGGCTGCAGTGTTTCGCCTCTTTGGGCAGTCGATGGCCGTCGAGCGGGCGTACGATCTCGTCGTGCGCCTGCTGCTCTGCATCAGCGTGTACCTCCTCGCGAGAACCGTCGTCTCGTCGAAGGCCGCGTTGGCGCCGTTCGCGCTCGCGACTATCTTGCTGGCCAGTGCCTATTACTACGCCTACACGATGTACCCCGCCCTCCTCTTTGGGCTGTTGAGCGCGACGGTGTGCCTCGGCTTCGTGCGGGCCCCCAGCCCTCGGCGGCTCTTCGCTGCGGGATTACTGGCGGGGATTGCGACGATCTACCGGCACGACGTGGGCCTCTATGTGCTGGTGAGCGAGGTCGCACTCCTCGTCCTGTGGGCATGGGCTGTCAGACCCACACCGAGCCCGGCCGAGTCGGTTCCCCGCCCGCATGTGGAGCGCTTCGTGCGCTCGGCCTGGCCGTTGCTCGCCGGCCTGGGGACGACGCTCGCCCCCATCGCGCTGTATCTGCTCGCAGTCGTGCCCCTCGCAGACCTCTGGTACGCCTTTGTCGCCTTTCCGCTCACCGATTTCCGCAGCGCCTTCGCCCTCCCCTATCCCGAGCCCGCCGCCCCGTTCACTGCGCTCGCCTCCAGTACCGCCTCCCGGGGCGATGCGCTGGCCGAATTCGCCTTTGGGTACCCGGACGTGGTCTGGGCGCTGTTCTGGACGCAGCCCCTGATCGATGCGGCGGGGCTGCTCTGGGTCGGCGTGGCGCTCTATCGCCGCCGTCAAAGGCCCGCGGAGTTGACGTCAGTGTGGGGTATAGCGCTGGTCACGCTCCTCGCCATCGCCTTCTTCAATCAGGCGCTGAATCGGGCCGATACCCTCCACCTGCTGCCATCCGGCATCCTCTCGTGTCTCGTGCTCACCGGGCTGGCGTCGCGCGCCCTCGCGGCCCCGCAGCTCCGGGCGCCCGCGGCCGTTGCGCTCCTCCTGGCGGGACTGGTGATGGCGCCGGCGTACGTCTGGTGGCCGTTGGTGACGGCGCACGACGCACTCCAGTGGGGTGAGATGGCGCCGTGCGGGATGGGCGCCGACCTGGCGCGCGCGGACTGCGTCTTCATCTTCCCGGATCAAGCGGACGCCATCCGTTTCGTCCAGCAGCGGACCGCGCCGCACGAGGCGATCTTCGTGGGCAATGCGGTGCACGACCGCATCGTGCCCAACGATGCCCTGTTCTACTTCGTGGCGGACCGCCCAAACGCTACCCGCTTCGACGACCTGGTCTCGGGGCTGGTATCGACGGCCAGGACGCAGTCGGGCATCATCGCCGATCTGCAGCGGAACCAGGTGCGCTGGGTGGTCCTGTCCGCAATGAACCAGGACCAGGTTGAGCCGAACGCGATGGGCCGCCCCACCGGCGTCACCCTGCTGGACGACTACATCGGGCGCAACTACGCGCAAGTGCAGCAGTTCGGCTCCTACACGATCTGGCAGCGCCGCTAATCCGACACCGAAGCCAGTCGACCGAGTTGGCGTGCAGCTTGCCGCGGCCGGCATTGGCGTCCGGGCTTCATGCACTGTATTCCTGTCCGGCTGCCTGGCGTCAGCGGTGCAGGGGACGCTCGGCAACCGGTCAGCGCGTTGCGCTGAGCAGACGATCGCGCAGGCTCGCATCTGCGGCGGCGTCGATCGCCGTCCAGGCCATGGCGAGCGCGCCGTCGATCAGCGCCCGGTCAGCCTCCTCGGTGATGCAATGGGCGGCGAACTCGGGCTGGTGATTCGAGGCGGGCAGCGATCCAATCCCGATCATCGGGTGAATCGCCGGCAGCGCGAGTGACACGTTGCCCATATCCGTGGAGATGGCGAACCGCTCGCGCAGCGCTCCGAGATTCGGGAAGGCGCGGCCCAGCGCCTCGGCATTGCGCTGGTACGCGGCCCCGAGCACTGCGTCGTGGACCATGTGCGCATACGGGGGATGGACTTCGGATACGGCGAGGGTCGTGCCGGTGGCGAGGGCGCCCGCCTCGAAGCAGCGCATGACCTTGGTCTGGACGTCGGCGAGGTCGTCGAGCGTCGTGGCGCGGATCATGTAGCGCGCCTCGGTGTGTGCCGGCACGATGTTCGGGGCCTCACCGCCCTTCGTGACGATGCCGTGGATGCGGTCGGTGGCGCGGATGTGCTGGCGGATGAGGCCGATCGCCGTCTGGGCGACCGTGAGCGCATCCGCTGCGTTGATGCCGAGCTCCGGCGCGGCGGCGGCGTGCGACTCCTTCCCCGTGTATCGCACGTCCGCGGTGACGACCGCGATGATGTTCGGCTCGATGATGTCGTACGGGGCCGGGTGGGTCATCATCGCCAGGTGGGCGCCGGCGAAGGCGCCGCGCTCCAGCATCAGGATCTTGCCGCCACCGCCCTCCTCGGCAGGCGTGCCGATCACGCTGACGGTCAGCCCCACCTCGTCGGCGACACTCGCGGCGGCGATCGCCGCGCCGAGGGCGCTCGCGGCGATGAGGTTGTGCCCGCAGGCGTGTCCGATGCTGGGCAGCGCATCGTATTCGGCGCAGATCGCGACGTGGAGCGGTCCACTGCCGCGACGGGCAATGAACGCGGTCGGCAGATCGCAGACACCCATGGTGATCGCGAAGCCGGCGTCGGCGAGCTCCTCGGCAAGCCAGGTGGCCGCGTGCTCCTCCTCGAACCCCAGCTCCGGCGTGGCGTGGATGCGGTGGCTCAACCCAATAAGCTGGTCCTGGACCGCACTGAAGGCGAGGCGAGCGCCGGCTTTTGCATCCATGGGGTCTCTCCAGTGCCGTGCTGCGTAATCTCCTGCTCCCGCTAGCATACAAGCCACGCGTCGCTGCCATGACCGCCCCCTCGTCCTGGGCCGTTGGCCGGGCCCTCCGGCCATCGCAGATTCCAAGGATCTTCCAGGACCGCTCCAGGGAGATTCTGCGCTCCTCCATCTATAAGGGCCCTAATACGACGCACCCACGCGCGTCGCATCGCCGTGCGTCCCGGTTCGCGTGATGCCGGAGCGATGCGAACGAAAAGCCAGATGCGAGGAGCTTGAGATGCTGACCAAGGAGACGATCGAGCGACTTGCCAACCTCGACGGCCGGGGTGCCCGAATCCTCAACGTGTACCTCGATATCGAGCCGCAACGGCAGATTCGGCACGCCTACCGCGCGGTATTCAAGGATCTCGTCAAGGCCGCGCGCGAGCCGTTGGAAGAAGACATGCGCGAAGCGCTCCAGGGCGAGGTGGAGCGGGTGCACGCGTGGTTTGACGAGGAGCCGCTCCAGGGCAAGGGGTTGGCGCTCTTCTCATGCGCCCCGCGCAACCTGTGGGAGACGTACGTACTTCAGGTGCCGGTCGAGGACCATCTCGCCTACGAGCCCGAGCCGGACGTCGCGCCACTCCTCGAGCTGCTCGACGAGTACGAGCGCTATGCGGTCGCGCTGGTCGACAAGGAGCGGGCCCGCCTCTTCACCGTCTTTCTTGGGGAGATCGAGGAGAGCGACGCGTTCAAGGATTTCGTGCCCGGAAAACACGACCAGGGCGGCCTCGCTCAGCCCCGCTTGCAGCGGCACCACGAGTGGCACGTCCACGAGCATCTCAAGCACGTGATTGCGGGTCTTACGGAGCTCTACCGCAACCGCTCGTTCGATCGGTTGATCATCGCCGGGCCGGAGGAGGTCGCCAGCGAAGCTCGGCAGATGCTGCCGCGGGCGCTGGCCCAGCGGCTCGTGGCGGTCATACCGGCCGAGACGACGGCGAATACCAAAGAGATCCTCGAGAAGACACTGCAGATCGAACAGCAGGTGGAGCGTCGGGTCGAGGAGAGCCTGCTCGACGAGCTGCTCGAACGGGCTGGGGCCGGCGGACCGGCGAGCTGCGGCGTGACGCCGAGCCTCGAGTCGATCTGGCTCGGCAAGGTCCACACGCTGCTCATCGCGGATGATCTGCACATGGATGGGAGCGAGTGTCCTAACTGCGGCCGCCTGGAAACGGGAATCGTCGCGACCTGTCCGGTATGTGGCTCGCGGATGGAGCAAGTGCACGACCTGGCCCATCGCGCAATGGATCGCACGCTGGAGATGAACGGGGGCGTCGAGGTGATCCACGGTGCCGCTGCGCCCCGCCTGATGCAGCGGTGCGGCGGCGTCGGCGCCTTCCTGCGCTTCTGACCGCCGCTGCACCGCTGTCTTGCGGGGCAGGCGAGGGTTAGGCCGGCGCCTCGCCGAGAGTTACCTGCACGTCCTGGGTCTGGCCGCGTCGGTTGATCGTGACTTGCACGCGGTCGCCCGGCTTGTGTGCCGCCAGCGCTTTGGGCAGCGACGACTCGTCGGTGAGTGGCTGGCCGTCGATGGCGGTGATGACGTCGCGCGGCTGGACCCCGGCGCTGGCTGCGGGCGAGCCCGGAGCAACTTGCGCCACCGCCACGCCTTTCGCATCGGACGGCACCCCGAGCTGCGCCGCGATGGCGGGACTGAGTGGGGCGAAGCCGATCCCGAGATAGGCATGCGCGACGCGACCGTTCGCCACGAGCTGGTCGGCAATCGGCTTGGCCGAGGCGATTGCAATCGCGAAGCCGATGCCCTGCGCCGGCACGCCCGGCTCGGCCTGGGCGGCGACGAGCGTATTGATACCGACCACCTCACCATTGATGTTGATCAGCGGGCCACCGGAGTTCCCCGGGTTGATTGCCGCGTCCGTCTGGATCGCATCGAACAGGAACGCGCCGGCGGCTGGTGCCCGTTGGGCGGCTGGGCCTAAACCGGGGCTGCTTGGCTGATCCGCAGGCTCCTGCACGGTGCGCCCAAGGGCGCTCACCACACCCACCGTGACGGTTGGGCCACCGGGGAGTCCGAGCGCGTTGCCGATCGCCACGACCCAGTCGCCCACCGCGAGCTGCCCCGAGTCGCCGAGGGGCGCGGTAGGCAGGTTGTCGCCCTGAATCTGCAGCACCGCGAGGTCGGTTGGGGGATCGGCGCCGACGAGCTTCGCTGGGAACGCGCGTCCGTCGGGCAGTGAGACTTCGAGTCCGTCGGCGCCGGCGATCACGTGGTTGTTGGTCAGGATGTGGCCCTGTTGGTCGTAAATGATTCCGGAGCCAACGCCGGCGGGCACCTGCACCGCACTGCCGGTGAAGCGGTCAAGAGTTACCTGCTGATTGGTGATCTGCACGACCGCGGGCTTCTCGCGGCTGGCGACCTGGCGGACGCCAAACGTCAGGTCGCTGAAACCCTGCGCCTGGACTCCGGCCACCTGCGCGGCTGGCGCCGCCGTCGCCGGGGCCGGCGATGGCTGGGAGGCCGCTGGCGGGGCCGAGGGCTGGCCAAGGACGGAACAGGCGGTAGTAGCGATGGCCACCAGGACGGTGATCGGTATGCACAATTGCCGCAGGGCACGTGGAACCGTTGACATGGGTTTCCTCCGCTCGCGTGTTTCGCGCCCACACGCGTGACGCTCTTCCTACATACGCTGCGGACGTGAGAATCCCCCTAGAGCTTTCCTAGAGGCACCTTGGAATTATTGCCCGCCCTCAGTTGCAAATCGGTCCCATTCGACCCTTTGTTATCGCTGCGTAACGCCGAAACCGCTAAACTGCCCCGGCAGCAATCGCGCACCCGGCCCTGGTGGCCGGACAGCCACGAACGCCTCGTGGACATCGCCTCGTGGGTCGGTTCTCATGATCGTAGTCTTGGCGTGGGGTCCGTCGGACCGGTAGGGCGAGGGCTTGTCCCTCGCCGCATCGCCCCGCGCCACCATTGCCGGGCGGGAGGGAACAAGCCCCTCCCCTACCGGACAAAAGGCCATGCCCGGAGGAACTGACTCACTAGTACATCCCACGTGGCCGATATCGCGTGCGAGATAACGAAAGGGACAGGAGGGAATATGGTTGAAGGGCGTCTGGCCCGGATGGGCGGGCTTGCCGCGCGGGTCGCGCGCGGACCGGCGAGGATGGGGGCAGAGTCCACATTCCTCGGCGGATCCGGCGTACGCGCTTTTATCTTTGCGGTAGGTTTCGCAACCTTCGCGTGTGGCTTCCTCGCCGGGGCGCTCCTCAACGTGTACCTGATCGCGATCCACGACCCACTGGTGGACCTGTTCCGCGCCAGTCTGAGCTATGAGTCGGCCATCTTCGGCGATGGCCTCCTCCTCCCGATCGTCAACATGACTGCGGCCGGGTTCATCGTGAAGCGGCGTGCACAACTCACCAGCGCCGTCGTGTGGGGCGCGCTGCTGATGGGGCTGACGGTGACGGCCTATTTCCACGTAGATCAGGCGGTGCACGGAATCGTCAATTGGGCGATGCCGACGCCGTGGCATTGGAACGCGATCGGGTTATGGCATGCGCTCTACATGCTTGCCGTCACCTCGTGGCTCTCACTGTTCCTCATCCTCACCGTGCAGGTGGTCGGGCGGGAGCGGCGGGTGCCCCGTGAGGCCGCGGTCGTGCTGCTCGGGGTCGTGGCCTTTTTCGTCTTGCTCCGGCTCGATTACTGGGCGCTCGATCTGAGCCTGCTGCTCCCTCGGAGCTAACGAGCGTACCCGCCGGGTATACCTGGAATACATGGATCGGCGGGTGCCCGGCCCGCGGCGCAATTCCGGCAATTGGGGATGCGCGATCACGCCGGCGCGTGAAAAGCGGTTCACATCCGGCACAGGTGTGCTATAGTGCGCGCGTGGTAATGATTTCGGCCTGCCTCCTGGTTGGGTTATGCGCAGATTAACTTCGTCCGCTGCCCGTTCTGCATGTGCGCTGACCGACTCGTGCCAACTTTACTGACCCAAGGAGTCAGCGTTTGTACACCGATAAGACCCTAACCTGTCGCGACTG
>JAXDLH010000453.1:0-27444 GCA_034666705.1 Chloroflexota bacterium | reverse complement strand
CTTCCGGCCGTGCTTCTGGCGACCACGCTCCTCACCCTCATCACGCTTGCGGCCGCCCTCACCGGACTGGTGACCGTCGGCGCTGCGGCGGCCGCGGCCGCCTACCGCCAGTACACGGATGATCTGCCGCCAGTGAGCGACGTTGGCAACCGCAACGTCTTCAAGACGACGCGCATCCTCGATCGCAACGGCGACCTGCTCTACGAGTTGTTCGATCAGAACGCTGGCAAACGCACCGTCGTACACCTCGCGGACATGGCCCCGGAGTTCGTCGACGCCGAGCTTGCCGTAGAGGACCCAACTTTCTACGACAATCCGGGCATCGATCCGAAGGGCATTGCTCGCGCCGCGTATCAGCTCGTGAGCTCGCGCTCGGTCCAGTCGGGCGGCAGCACGATTACCCAGCAGCTCATCCGCAACGTGCTGTTCGATCCGCAGGAGCGCACGGCGATCAGCCTCGACCGCAAGGTCAAGGAGGCCGTGCTCGCTGTCGAGTTGAACAACCGCTATTCGAAGGATCAGATCCTCGAGTGGTATCTGAACGAGATCTCTTATGGAAACCTGTCGTACGGCGTTGCCGCGGCTGCCGCGACCTACTTCAACAAAGAGCCGGGGGAGCTTACCCTCGCCCAGTCGGCCATGCTGGCAGGCCTCCCGCAGGCGCCGAGCATCTATGACCCGTTCACGAACGTCGATGCGGTGAAACGCCGTCAAGTCGAGGTACTCGACCTCATGGCGCGGCACGGCTTCATCTCGCAGGCTGAGGCCGACGAAACCAAGGAGGAGCCGCTCCAGCTCGTCTCGCCGGACAACGCCGGGACGCCCATGAGATACCCACACTGGGTCTTCTACGTGCGCTCTGTGCTCGAGGAGATGTACGGGCCCAAACAGTTGCTGTCCGCGGGCCTCACCGTCTACACCACCCTGGATCCGCACCTCCAGGACATCGCCCAGGATGACATCAACCTCAACATTCCCGCCCTGCGCAGCCAGAATGCCAACAATGCTGCACTGGTCGCCATCGAGCCTCAGCTCGGCGAGATCCTGGCGATGGTCGGCAGCCCTGATTTCAACGACACCTCGATCGATGGGCAGGTCAACAACGCCGTCGCGCTCCACCAGCCGGGTTCGTCCATCAAGCCGATTGTCTATCTGGCTTCGTTTCTCAAAGGGTTCTCGCCGGCCACGATCGTGCAGGACAGCCCACTATCGTTGCCCGATGGCGCTGGCGGTACCTGGAAACCGCAGAATTTCGACCTTCGATTCCGAGGTCCGGTAACGCTGCGTCGGGCGCTAGGGAACTCGTTGAACATTCCCGCCGTGCGCGTCTTGCAATTCGTCGGGCTGGACAACGCGATCAGCCTGGCCCGCAAAATGGGCCTGACCAGCCTGCTCGATCCCAGCAACTATGGACTGTCGTTCGTGCTTGGCGGCGGCGACGTACGGCTCGTGGAGCTCGCGACGGCGTACACCGTACTCGCCGATGGCGGCGATCAGGTGGCCGTTTCACCCATTCTCAAAGTGCTCGACTCCGAAGGGAACGTCATCTTTCAACATCAGGCGACTCGCCAGAGCGTGGTCGATCCGCGTGCCGTGTACCTCGTCAGCTCGATCCTCTCCGATAACAGCGCGCGGACAGAGACGTTCGGCGTCAACAATCCGCTGCGCCTCAAGAACGACCGCCCTGCAGCAGCCAAGACCGGCTCGACCGACGACTACCGCGATTCATGGACGATGGGCTATACGCCGAGTCTGGTGACTGGCGTGTGGGTGGGCCGCTCGGACCACCAGCCGATGCGCGTTTCCGGCTCGAGCGGAGCGGGGCTCATCTGGAACAACTTCATGGAGCGGGCGCTCGCCGATTGGCCATTCGAGCCGTTCGACCCGCCGACAGGCGTGGTGCGCGAGCGGATCTGCACGGGCCCGCCGCCGGACGAAGGCGAACCGTGCCCGAGTGTGCAGGACTGGTTCCTCGAGGAACGGGCGCCGAGCGCGCAGGCGAAGTTCGCGGCCCGCGTCTACGCGCTGGACCGCGTGACTGGGCAACTGGCCGACCGCGACACGCCATATGACGACATCATTCTCAAGACGTTCCGGCCATCGCTCAACGGGGATACGGGCCTGCCACCAGCCGATTATTCAGCGCGCGCCGGTGCCGCCCATCCCTGGGAGATCCTGCCGGCGACCCTCATTCCAACCGTGCTCCCTACCAGTACGCCCACGCCGGGCCCCAGCCCTACCCCATCTCCGGGGCCGAGCCCAACCGAGACAGCCACGCCCACCCCGCGACCGAGCCTAACACCGGTGCCCACCCGCACCCCCATTCCGTTCGAGCTGCTCCCGGCGCCGATCGCCCCGACCGTCCGGGTGTCGGAGCCACGTGCCGGCCAAGTCGTAAGCGGCACCATCGCGATCGAGGGAACGGTGAGCAGCGCGGACCTGAACTCCTACCGCGTTCAGTACGATCAGGCGAACATCACTGGCCAATGGACGACCGTGCGCGAGGCGGAGGGCACGACCAGCGTAGCCGACAACCAGCTCGACTTCTGGGACACCCGGACCGTCCCGGACGGCTCGTACTGGATTCACGTCACCGGCGTCTCCGATACCGGCGGGGTTGCTCAGGCCGGCGTCGTCGTGATCGTGCGCAACGCGGGACGCTGAGTCAAGTCTGCAGCCTGCGGCGGGATCCGCCGTTTGCAGTCGTAAGCGTGAATCCCGCCGCCGGCTAGCGGCCCTCCGGTGCCTGGTAGTAGAGTGAAGCAAGGCCCCTGTAACTCACTCGACTATAGGCTCATTGAAAATGGAGGTTGGGCGCATGCAAGACCAGATGACCGACCAGGGTGGGAACCTTTCGACCGGCATGATCATCGGCACGGCGGTTGCGGCGGGTGTAATTGCATTTCTCGTACGTCGCGCACGCCACGCCGACGAGGTTCGCATCGAGTCAGCCTCTGACGTAGCGGCTTTCGCCTGGGAGAAGGCGAAGGAGGCGGACCTGAAAGGCCGTACAGCGTCCGTGACTCGTGAGTTCATCATGGAACGCCTCCTTCCCGAAATGAAGCCGATTCTGCTCGAGGTGCTCGACGACGTGGAAGGCTACGTCGATCAGGCATTCAGACGCACCGAGAAGGCGATCAAGGGGTTTTAGCCGCCGCGGAACGTCCGCTCTCCCGGCCGTTCATGACGAAAGCCAGGGCCGTCCTCATCGTGAGGACGGCCCTGGCTTTCATTTCATTGGGCTGCATGCGCTGCGGTGGGTCAGACGACGGTGCGCCGGCCCGAGAGCAGTTGAACCAACAGCACGACGATCGCGGCGACGAGCAGTAGATGGATTAATGACCCACCGACACTTCCGATAAAGCCCAGTAGCCACAAAACGACGAGGACCGCGAGAATCGTCCACAACATGGAACCCTCCCCTGCCGCATATGCGCGGCGTTGCGATGTGAGGTCGCGACCGTTGAGCCTCCGGAGCTCGGCTAAGCAGTTGGACCGGGATGCGGTGCACTGGGCTCGGATCGGTAGGGAGGGGGGCTTGTCCCCCGCCCTACCGGACGCCGCGGTCGGCCGTCGAAATCTGCACGCTGACCCGGTCCACTTGCTTAGTACCAGCCTCGCGCTGCGTTGAGCACTGCGTGCTCATTAGCCTCAATCTCAGCGTACGGATCGCGGGGTAGTGAGTCAATGCATTGCAGCATGCTGCGAGCACACTTCAACGGTGGTGTAATATGGAGTCATTTACCGCATCGCTCTGGCAACGTGAGCGTTACCCATGTTTACCCAGCGCACTTAATGACGGTCGAACATGAAGATCCGGTTGAACACAAACCCGGATCAGGAGATGGACGGCGCTTCACCCCGGGGGCTGTCGCCTCCGAGGATAGCAAGATCGACCCCAAAAGGCCGGGGCAGGTTTGGCGCGAGCTCCTGAATTGGGATGAGGACCGTCAGGTCCTGCTACTCCCGATGCAGTTCGTCGACGACCGCGGTCACGCCGGGGAGGTCCCGTAGGGTGGCGACGATGGCGTCCGCGCGCGCCTGGTCGGTCTCGCGACCACGCAAGTACACGGTCCCGTCGACGGTGGTGACGTCGATGCGCGGTGACCAGATGCCAAGGCGCTCGAGCTCTGAGCGAATCCGCTGGGTGGTTCGCTCATCTGGCATCACGCCGGTCGCGACGGCTGCGCCGCCTCGGATGAAGGCCTGGACGCCCTCGTAGGCAGCCTGCGCGGTGTCGAGTACGGAGTCGATAGCTCGACCGCCGGATTCAACGGGTGGTCCGAAAGCCGCGGCCTGGCGTCGCTTTGGCGCGAGCAAGATTCCCGCCGCAATCCCGCCGAAAATGCCGACCAGGAGCCCAACCAATCCGTCCTTCAGCAGCCGCCCCATTCACCCTCCGCCGCATTGCCGAGCGACCAGCGCTCAGCGTGCCTCTTGACGATACCACGTTCGCCGGTCGTCCGACCCACGTGGCGTCGCAGTGGCCAGCTCGTGGCCGTTCTCAACCGGTAGTTGGGCGCCGGAGAGTTGCGGCTTGAACTGGATCTCGTAGAGCTCGGCGTAGAGGCCGCCGCGCGCCAGCAGCTCCGGGTGCGTGCCAGTCTCTACGAGCTGCCCGCCATCCAGTACCAGGAGCTTGTCGGCGGCGAGCACGGTAGACAAGCGATGGGCGATCGCGAGGGTCGTGCGGCCGCGGGTGAGCGGGGCAAGCGCCTCCTGGATCTGCGCCTCGGTCTGCGAGTCGAGGGAGGAGGTGGCTTCATCGAGGATGAGGATCCGCGGGTCCTTGAGCAGCACGCGCGCGATTGCGAGCCGCTGCTTCTCGCCGCCCGATAGACGATAGCCGCGCTCGCCCACGACGGTCTCATAGCCGTCGGGCATCTGCGCGATCACGTCGTCCAGGCGCGCAACTCGGCACGCTTCGGCAATCTCCTCGAGCGTCGCATCGGTGCGGGCATAGCGGAGGTTTTCGAGCAATGATGCATTGAAGAGATACGTCTCCTGCGTCACCATGCCGATCTGCTCGCGCAGCGAATCGAGCGTGAGGTCGCGCACGTCGTGGCCGTCGAGCTCGAGCCGTCCTTCGCTCACGTCGTAGAAGCGCGGGATGAGGTAGGTGATCGTAGTCTTCCCCGCGCCACTCGGTCCCACGAGCGCGACGAGCTGCCCGGGCTCGATCTCGAAATTGACCTCGCTCAGCGCCTTCCGGCCCGGTGTGTACTCAAAGCCAACGTTGCGGAACGCGACCGCGCCCCGCCCTGGGGCGGGCAGCGTGCGCGCCGAGGGTGCATCCTTAATGTCCGGCACCGTGTCGAGGTAGTCGAAGATCCGTTCGAAGAGCGCCATCGAGCCCATGATCTCGATGTGCACGTTGGCGAGCTGCGAGATGGGTCCGTAGAGACGGCCCAGCAGCGCTACGAAGGCGATCACCGTGCCGAGAGTCATCTGACCCTGGATCACCAGCAGGCCGCCGACGAGGAAGATAATGGCCGGTCCGAGCGACTCGAACACTTGCAATGCCATTCGGAACCAGCGCCCGAGCATGTTCGCCCGAATCTGCACGTCCATCAGCTCGGCATTCTTGCCCCCGAAGCGGTCGCGCTCGAACCGCTCCCGGCCGAACGCCTTCATCAGCACATACCCGCTGATGTTGAGCGTCTCCTGCATGATCGCCGTCAGCTCCGCCTGCCGCCGCTGGCTCTCGTGCTGAATCTCGAAGCGGCGCGCGCCGACGCGCCGGGTTGGGGCGAGGAGCGCGGGCACGATGGCGAGCGACAGGAGCGCGAGCCGCCAATCGAGCGAAACCATAAGTACGACGGTCGAGACGAGCTGGAACACCCACATTACGATCGACGTCAGGGTGTCGCCCACCACGCGGCTCACGCCGGATACGTCGTTGTTCAGGCGGCTCATGATCTCGCCCGTCTTCACCGAGGTGAAAAAGCGCAGCGAAAGCGACTGCACGTGCTGATACAGGTCGTTGCGCAGATCGAACATCACTCGTTGGGCGATGCGCGTGTTCAGATAGCTCTGCACAACGCCGATGAGCCCCGAGACGAGCGGGGCGGCCACCATGCCCGCCACCAGCAACAGAAGGAGCGTCGTGTCTCGCTGGGGAATCGCCTGATCGACGAGGGCGCGGATGAGCAGCGGTGGCGCCAATCCAATGACCGAGACGACGCCCACCGTGAGCAACACGACCGCGATCTCGTGCAGGTACGGCCGAAAATAGCTCGCCGCCCGGACCAGCATTGCCCGGGTGATCTGCGTCGGTCGCTGGGCGCGGTCTCCGGAGCGCCAAACGCCGTGGAATCCGCCGCCACCCATCATCATCCGAGTCGTGCCTCCAGGAATAGCAAACCGCGCGACCAGCACTGGGCAGAGGAGCGCCCACGGTCGCAAGTATGGGAAGAGTATACCAATGCTATCAGCTATGACACGATATATCGTTAATTGTCACCGCGTGGCCACTGGTATAATCCGCCGCCCGACGCCCCCGTCGTTCTGAGATCCGCGGGCCAAATATGCCGTACGCCCGGCCTGTCGAGGGTCTACGAATCTTTCGCTCAAGCATCTGCTTTGCTTGGCGTTAAGGCACACGGTGGCAATCATCTCAGCGGTGCATGCGATCGTTGGCGGCTCCGCTGCTGCGACCTCCCAATTGAAGGACGCGCCAAACCATGGAACGAGTTGTGCTCGCGTATTCCGGCGGCCTGGATACCTCGGTGCTCATTCCCTGGCTCCGTGAAAAATACGAGATGGACGTCATCACGCTCACGGCGAACCTCGGAAGCGAGCGGGATCTGCCTACGATCCGCGAGAAGGCGCTCCGCACGGGCGCCAGCGAGGCCTTCGTTGAGGACGCTCGCGACGTGTTCGTGCGCTTCTTCTGCTGGCCCGCACTCCAGTCCGGTGCGCTCTATGAGGGGGTGTATCCCCTCGCTACCGCGCTCGCCCGACCGCTGATCGCCAAGCTGCTCGTCGACGTCGCTCACCGCGTCGGTGCCACCGTCGTCGCTCACGGCTGCACCGGCAAGGGCAATGACCAGGTCCGATTCGACCTTGCGGTGGCCGCCCTCGATCCATCGCTTCGCATCGTGGCGCCGGTGCGGGATTACCGCATGCACCGCGACGAGGAGCTCGAATACGCGCGCGAGCACGACATCCCGGTCCCGGCAAACGTCGACAGCGCATTCAGCATCGACGAGAACCTCTGGGGGCGCAGCATCGAGGCCGGGGCACTCGAGGATCCGTGGGCCGAACCGCCCGAAGAGGCGTACGCGTGGACCCGATCGCCGCAGGAGGCGCCCGATGAGGCTGCGGTCGTCGAGATCGAATTCGAAGAAGGCATCCCGGTGGGCCTCGACGGCCAGCGCATGGACGGCATCGAGCTCATCACGCGGCTCAATCGCCTGGGCGGCGAGCACGGCGTCGGGCGCATCGATCACATCGAGAATCGCCTGATCGGCATCAAGAGTCGCGAGGTGTACGAGGCCCCTGCCGCGGTCATCCTCCACGCGGCGCACGCGGAGATCGAGAACCTCACCCTTTCCAAAGACCAGGCGCGCTTCAAGGAGAAGGTTGCCACCGAGATCGCCGATCTCGTCTACAACGGGTTGTGGTTCTCACCACTCAATCAGGACCTAGCGGCGTTCGTGGCCAGCACGCAGCGCTACGTCACGGGCGCCGTGCGAGTGAAGCTCTTCAAGGGCTCGATTCGTGTCGCCAGCCGCCGCGCCCAGCACAGTCTCTACGATCCGGGACTCGCCACCTACACTTCAGCCGACACGTTCGATCATCAGTGGTCGGAAGGATTCATCGGCTTGTTCGGGCTCCCATTGCGGACGCAAGCCCGCGTACAGTGGCTCGGCCGCTCCTCGGACGATATTCTTCGCCTCTCCGCTGGCGAGCCACCGCCCGGGGACCAGAAACCGTAGGCTCGCCAATGAAGCTCTGGGGTGGTCGATTCCAGCAGGGCGCGCAGGCGAGCGCCCGCGCCGAAGCGTTCGGCGCGTCGATCGGTTTTGACCAGCGTCTATGGCCCTACGACATCACGGGCAGCGCCGCCCACTGCCGCATGCTCGCACGCCAATCAATCCTCAGCCGCGACGACGCAGTCGCGATCCTCGGCGGCCTTCGGACCGTGGCCGACGAGCTTGCGGCGGGCGCGCTGGACCTCGGCGCCGAGTGGGAGGACATCCACACGCGCGTCGAGGGTCGGCTCCGCGAGCTAATCGGAGAGCCTGCGGGAAGGCTCCACACCGCCCGCAGCCGCAATGACCAGGTCGCCACCGATCTTCGACTCCTTGCGCGCGAGGCGCTGGTCGCCCAGCTCGATGCCATCCTGGAGTTGGGCGACGTCTTGCGGATGCTCGCCAGCAAGCACGGCGACGCGCTAATGCCGGGCTTCACGCACCTGCAGCACGCGCAGCCCGTTCTCTTCGCCCACTATCTGCTTGCGTATGACGAGATGCTGGCGCGCGACGCCGACCGCCTCATAGATTGTTATCGTCGCACCGACGTGTTGCCACTCGGCAGCGGCGCGCTCGCCGGCGTCCCATATCCCCTTGACCGGGAGCTGACCGCGCGCCTGCTCGGCTTTGGGGCCATCTCCGCCAATAGCATCGATGCGGTCTCCGATCGCGACTTCGCCGTCGAGCACGTGGCAGCGCTCGCCCTGGTGGCGACTCACCTCTCGCGGCTCGCGGAGGAATTGGTGCTCTGGTCCACCGCCGAGTTCGGCTTCATCCGTCTGGGCGACGGCTATGCCACCGGCTCGTCGATCATGCCCCAAAAACGCAATCCGGACATGGCCGAGCTGATTCGCGGCAAGGCCGGTCGCGTCGTGGGCCACCTCGTCGGGCTGCTGACGATTCTCAAGGGGCTGCCCCTCGCCTACAACAAGGATCTCCAGGAGGACAAGGAAGCGCTGTTCGACGCGATCGACACGGTGCTGGCGAGCACACGGGTCACGGCCGAGATGATGGCGAGCGCGGAGCCCCGGCTCGAGCGCATGGCGCGCGCAGCCGGCGCCGACTTCGCGACGGCGACCGACTACGCCGACTACCTCGCCATGCGCGGCGTGCCATTCCGCGAGGCGCACGGCATCGTCGGTGCCCTCGTGCAGCTCTGCGAAGCTCGCGAATGCGACCTCGCCGACCTTACGTTGGAAGAGCTCCGCGGCGCCTCACCCGTCTTTGGGCCCGATGCGGTAGGACTGTCATCGGAAGCGGTGGTCGACGCTCGCGACGTGCCCGGCGGGACGGCGCCTCGCCAGGTCGAGGGGGCGCTCCAAGCCGCAGCCGGTCGGGCAGACCGGACGCGCGCCATGGTCGCGCGGCTGCGGGCCACGCTGCCATCGCTGGACCGGTTGCTCGCCGACCCGTTGGCGATGTGATGCCGCTGGTCTGCCGGACGGTCGCGATGGACGAGGAGGATTTTGCCGCGTGCGTCGCCATCCGCCTGGAAGTATTCGTCGACGAGCAG
Organism: Chloroflexota bacterium; assembly: GCA_034666705.1. Classification (GTDB taxonomy): domain Bacteria; phylum Chloroflexota; class UBA6077; order UBA6077; family SHYK01; genus JAXDLH01. The sequence continues at coordinate 17,955 of JAXDLH010000453.1, read as the reverse complement.
CACGTGCCGTCAGACGAGGAGATGGACGACCTCGACGCCGTCTCGGTCCACGTGCTCGCCGCGCAGGACGGGGCGCCCATCGGCACCGGCCGTCTGATCCCGCACGATGACGGCTCTGCCAGGATCGGACGGATGGCGGTGCGCGCGGAGCATCGGCGGCGAGGCGTGGGCGGGGCGATCCTGCTGCGACTCATGGAGATCGCGGCGGAGCGCGGCATCGCCAAGGTCAGTCTGGCAGCGCAACGCCATGCGATTCCGTTCTATGAGCGCCACGGGTTCATCGCGCACGGCGACGTGTTTCTCGACGCCGGCATCGAGCACCGCCTGATGGACCGCACCCTTCCGTGAGCGCCGCTCCGCGCCACCCGGATGACCCGCGAGACCCGGTGCCGATACCTGACCCATTGGCAGCGGCGGAAGAGCTGGCGAGCGGCTTCGCCGCCAATGCGGCGGAGCGGGAACGACAGGGTGGGACCGCGTGGGCTGAGCGGCGGCGCATTCGCGACAGCGGGCTCCTCTTGCTGCGGGTCCCGCAGGGTTACGGCGGCATCGGGGCCGACTGGCCGACGACGATGCTGGCGATCCGCACCATCGCCCGCGCGGACAGCTCACTTGCGCACATCTTCGCCTGGCACCACTTCGAGGTGATCACCCCCGAGCTCATCGGCACCCCAGCGCAGGCCGATCGCTACTATCGCGGCACCGCGGAGTGTAGCTGGTTCTGGGGCAGCGCATTCAATCCCCAAGATCGCCGCCTTACCGCGTCACGCCGGCCAGGCGGGCTCATTCTCAACGGCCCAAAGTCGTTCTGTACGGGAGCGCGAGGATCAGACATGCTCCTCGTCGGCGCGGTGGAAGGTGACCGGCCGGGGACGCTGGCGATCGCCGTGCCGACCGCCCGGCCCGGCGTGGTGGTGAACGACGACTGGGAAGCCATGGGCCAGCGGCAGTCCGACAGCGGCAGCATCAGCCTCACCGACGTCGACGCCTCCGACGACGAGGTGCTTGCCCACGTTGGTCCGGCGCCGACGTTACGTCAAGCGTTGCGCGGCTCGATCAGCCAGTTGATGCTCGCCAACGTGTTCGTTGGAATTGCCGAGGGGGCGCTCGCCGACGCGCGCGGCTACACGCGTGCCGAGACGAGGCCGTGGCCCGGATCCGGCGTCGCGCGCGCAGCCGACGAGCCGGCAATCGTGCACCACTATGGAGAGATGTGGGTCCACCTGCGCGCGGCAGCTTGCCTCGCAGACGAGGCCGCGGGGCGACTCGAAGAGGCCTGGGAACGGTTGGGCAGCCTCGGGCCAGAGCTCGTCACCCCCGTGGCGGTGGCGGTCAATGCGGCGAAGGTGATGGCGACGCAGGTAGGACTCGACGTGACGACGCGTACCTTTGAGGTGATGGGCGCGCGGGCAGCCACGGGCCACTACAACTTCGATCGCTATTGGCGTAACCTTCGAACCCTGACGTTGCACGATCCGGTGGAGATGAAGATGCGGTCCATCGGTCGCTGGTATCTCGACTCGCAACCGCCCGCCCCTGACGTCAATACATGAAACAATTTAACGTGCCATCGACCGCGATGTGACACCCCGACCGCGACGTTTGACAGTTGGATGCCGAAATCCGCCCATTCAGGTTAAAACGCGCAACACGAGCGTTGAACAATGTAGCGGGGCTGGCTATACTGCCCGCGTTCGTACCTAGCCAAATCTCATCGGCGTCACGCTCATGGCGACCGCGCGAGAGATTGACGATTGGCACTGAGCGACTACCGGGCAGGCGCAGCACACCGCGAATGCGCCGCCCGTCACACCGCAACACCACACGATCTGCCGCCGCTCTTCGACGCGGGCGGGCAAACGACTTCACACCAACCTTCCATCGGAGTGCGTCTATTCAGCCGAAGGTTCGCCCGTGCGGACCGCGCGGACTACGTCGTCTGAGCCACGTAGGCTCCTGAGAGGGACGCGAATTGGCAGAGAACAGCTTGCTCCGGCCAACGCACGGCACCCGCCCGGCGCATTACACGATTCGGCAGTTATTCGAGTCGCTGCCTGAGATTCGCGGGCCGCAGTTGTTGGGCGCCCTCGGCGCTGCGCTCGGCATTGTGCTCGTCGCAATGCTGGCATTCGCGTTTCGAGCACCTACGGCAGCGACCGTTGCACCGGCGGAGCCGGTTGATACGTTGACTTACAGCCCGGATGAGCTGCGTCCGGCCCTCGAGGCTGCCACCGACACTGCCGTGCCGATGCCAGCCATCTATACCGTCGAAGAGGGCGACACCCTGGTTGGGATCGCCTATCGCTTCGGAACGGCCGTCGAGGCGATTCGCGTAGCCAGCCGCCTCGACGATATCGACATGTTGAGCCTTGGTCAGATGCTGGTCGTCCCCCCGGCGGCGAGCAGGCTTCAAACCGTGGAGTCGGCATTGACCATCCAGGAGGTCGCCGATGAATTCGGCGTCGACGCTGGGATCGTGGCCGCGTATAACGGCCGTCCCATCGAGATGGTGGACGAGCCGATCGCCGCAGAAGTGGTAGTGCTGCCGGTGACTGCCGCCGATACCGCCAACCGGGTGGCCGCGTCGGCGCGCGGCGCTCAGCCTGCAGCCGACGACACAACTGCGCTGACCACGACGTACACGGTCGCCGAAGGCGACACGGTCCTGTCCATTGCCAACAAGCTCGGTGTCGATTCAGACGCGCTCGTCGCGGCCAACCGCCTGGGCGACTCGAACATGATCATTACTGGCGACCAGCTCGCCGTTCCTGTCTGGGCACGGCCGGCAGTCAATGCGGAGAGTGCGACCGGAACCGTCGCGTCGGTCCAGACCGCGGAAGCAACCGACGACGGTCAGGGAGCGGCCGCCGAGGGTCCATTCAGGCTCCAGGCCCCGATCGCCTACCAGGTAGAGGTGGGCGATACGATTGCCGGGCTCGCCGCGCGGTTTGGGGTAGACACCGACACGATCGCGCTCGTCAACGACATTCCGAATGCGGACCAGATCGGGGTGGGCGACGTGCTCGAGATCCTCCCCGTGTCTGGCGTGCTCTACACCGTGGAGCAGGGAGACACCCTGGCGGACATCGCTGCACTCTACAAGATCGACCTCGGGCCGGTGATCGACTTCAACTACCTCGACGATGCCGATTACCTGGTGGCGGGCAAAGAGCTCATCCTGCCAGGCGCCCATCCGCTGCCACCCGCTCCGCCAAGGGCCACGGGCCCGACCACCTATGTGGTCCAGCCGGGCGACACGGTCGTCGGCATCGCCCGCAAGTTCGGCGTCGACGCCGTCGACATTACGGCGGCCAATGGGATGCGCAGCGCGGACGTGATCTCGATTGGCGACGAGCTCAAGATCGTGCCCGGCGCTGGCGAAAGGGCCGCCGCGGCGGGGCCCGCACGAACGGCCCCCGCGCAAGCGGCTGCGCCCAAGCCAGTTCAGGCTCAGCAACAGGTAACCCGCAACCTGCCGGTACCCCAGCCCGCCTCGGCGCCCGCGGTAAGCTCGTCCGCGCCGGGAGCGGGAGGCGGAATCGTGTCCTTCGCGATGAACTACCTGGGATATCGGTACGTGTTCGGCGGCACCACCCCCGCTGGGTTCGACTGCTCTGGTTTCGTCTACTACGTCATGAACCAGACCGGCCACGGGATCTCACGCGGCATGTGGGGCCAGTACGAAGCGGGCAGTCATCCGAGCAAGGCGAACCTGCAACCGGGCGACATTGTCTTCTTCGCCAACACCTACATGGCAGGCCTTTCCCACAACGGCATCTACATCGGCAACGGCAAGTTCATTCACGCCGCCGACGAGAGAACAGGGGTCGTGATCTCGGACCTCAACTCCTCCTACTACGTGCAGCATTACTACGGCGCCACGCGGCGGTAGTGACCGCCTAACTCAGTACGTGTAATCCTGGGGGCCCGGGTCTAACGACCCGGGCCCCTTCGTTTATCTCCGCTGCTCGTTAACAACGGCGCGACCGCGGGAAACCCGCCTCGCAACGAGCCGCCGCCATGCTGGATGCAAGCCCAGCTCGGGCCCTGACCCGCACGTCTCGACCTACGGGGGAAACCGATGGCAATCGTCCAGGTATTGCTGACTGCGGTCACCCGCTCCGCTGGAAAGATCCTCAATACGGCGTTCGGCTGGGCGACGATGATGCTCTTCGGCAAGGTGCCGCAGGAGCGGCAGAGTTACCTCTCCGTGCTCAGCTTCGGCTCAGTGGCGTGGATCGCCGCCGTGGTAGGGATCGTCGTTCCTCGCTTTGGTGTGTTCTTGCTGTCGTTTGTCCGCCTCCCTGACTGGGTGCAGCCGGGATGGGTGAGGCTTGGTATGCTCACCGCGGCGTTGTTCATCCCCCTGGTGATCGGCTTCATCTCGATCAAGCTGCTCGACCCTGCGGCGCAGCCGAAGACCACGGGCGCGAAGGCCAGGGCCATTCTTCGTGGCTACCCGGCCACACTCGGCCTCGCCGTCACCCTCATTCTCGTGTTCTGCTTCGTCCCGTTCATGAGGCTCCCCACGATGCTGAAGCGCTGGACCACTCAGCACGTACCAGTCATCGTGGAGCCGACGGACTATCTCGACGTCGTGGACGAGATGGAGCAGGTCCTTCAGGCCGCCGAATGGAAGGTGACTCGGCATGAGGCGAGTTGGATGCTGAAGCTGCCGGTGAAGATCCTGGGGACGCTGGCGGGCGGGATGACCAAGAGCCTGGTCGCGGATCAGCTTACGACGCTCGCCGCCTCGTCCCTTGAGGTGACCCTGCACCCCGCGGACCTCGTGATCGCGGGCAAAGAGCACGAGGTCATCCGCGCGCGAGCCGCGCTCGCCGAGCAGCTCGCGTTCTCGAAGGCCTATCTCACCTGGAGCAAAGAAGCCAACGAGCTCGAGGACCGCATCCGCAGACTCTGGGAAGAGATGCGCCAGGCACCCGAGGCATTTCTCCATAGCGGCGCTATCAAGCGGCTGCAGGCAATCGAGACCGACCTCAAGCACGTGGAGATTCCATACGAGGAATGGGAGGTGCTGTTCCGCGCCACGCTGCTCGTCGAGCGCAGCCTGCTCGAGGTGGCCGCGGGCGTAGAGGATCGACCGAAGGACCTACGCGACATGCCCCAAGGCGAGCGCGGCGCCGCGCGTCTCGCGGAGCGCGCACGACCATTCGGGCTCCCGGGCAAGCTCATCGCCGCCGCAAAAGTCGCTGCGCTTGCGGTACTGGCGTGGTTCGGCCTGCGGACCGCAACCGGCCGTGAGATCATCGGTCCCGGCAACCTCGTGACGATCAGCCGCCTCGCGTTGAAGTCCGACAATGTCGATGCGCCGGGACCTGAGCAGGAGCGGCGGGCGGCATAGGGCTAACGTTACCCGTGGTGTTTTCTCTGGAGCGTCCACGCGCGTGCTTGCGGCTGACATGGAGGCGCTGGCGCACGGCGGACGAGCGCGACAGGCTTGTCCCCACAGGTCACCCCACGAAGGCAATGCACCAAAGCAAAGAGGCCGCCCCGAATCTCTGGGGCGGCCTCTCGTGCGGGCGTGGCGACGCGCTCAGCCGTTCTTGTATTGAACTCCGAAACCGCCCTTTGGGTAACGCCATTCGATGTTGTAGAACGGGCACCCAATCCGACATGCCCCGCACTCAACGCACTTCTCATAACCCACGCTGATCTTGAAGTCCTGCGACTCCCACTTGTACACGGACACGGGACAAAACGTCGTACACGGCTTGTCGGTGCAACGCGCACACATCTCGTTGTCCATCACAATCAGGTGCGATTGTTCTTCGTCCGTCTTGAAGCGGACGTTGTACAGCTTCTCCTCGACGCGCGAGCTCGGCGTCTGCTGCTGATTCAGATCGAAGGTTTTTTCATTCACTGACACTGTTATGTAGACTCCAGACTCAAGTTGTCATCCCAAGTGAGGCAAAAGATCGGTAGCTCACCGAGCCGTGCCTACGAATCCTTCAGCCTGTGGGCCTCCGGACGACACACGGGATCTCGCTCAACTGAGCGCTCGCAGGGCGCCGACCGCGTCGCGCACGAGCTCCCAGGGCGCGCGCTTCCCGAGCAATTGTCGCAAGACCTGCCGCTGCTTGTCCTGCTTCGGCACGCTGTCCACCGACAGCATCGTGTGGGCCGCCTCCATCAGCAGCTCCGGATAGAGCTCCAGGAATTCGGGCTTCTGGTGGAAGAAGCTCGAAGTCCGGCTGTAGAGGCGCAAGTCCTTCATGATGAAGCTATCGTCGAGCAGCGTTTTGTACCGCGACAGCGTGCGCGCCGAGAAGTCGCCCACTTCGTGCGCCTCGATACACGTCTGCGCCGCGAGCTTCGCGGAGACGAGCGCCAGATTCGACCCCTCCCGATAGATTGCATTGCTCATGCCGGCGGCGTCGCCCACGACCAGCATCCCATCCGTGTAGACGGGAGGCATGGCCGCCGCGCCGCCCTCGGGGATCAGGTGCGCCATGTACTCCTTGGCCTCACCGCCGTCGAGCAGCTTCTTGAGCATCGGGTGTGACTTGAAGCCCTCGAGCAGGTCGTTCGGCTTCAGCTTCTTCTTGATGAAGTCCGACAGGAGCGCACCGGTGCCGACGGAGAGCGAATCGCGATTCGTGTAGATGAAACCGTAGCCCAGCATGCGGGCCGTCGAGTCGCCGAAAACCTCGATCGTCGCCCCCTCGTTCTGATTGAGGAGGAAGCGATCCTCGATCTTCTCGCGACTCATGTTGATGATCTCTTTGACGACCAGCGCCACGTTCTCCGGCGCGAGCTCGCCGTGCAGCCCCGCTTTCTTCGATAGCAGGGAGTTCACACCATCGGCGGCGATCACCACATCGGCGCGGACCTCTCCCTCCTCACGACCGGTGCGCACCCCGACGATGCGTCCGTTCTCGTCGCGCAGGACGTCCTCGACGACGGTGTTCGTGATGAGCAGTGCACCGGCCGCCGTCGCCTTGTCAGCGAACCATTTGTCGAACTTGACCCGCAGCACGGTGAACGCGTTGTACGGCTCTTCCGCGTACCGATTGGACTTGAAGCCTCCCTGAAGCATCGAGTCCTCGGTAATCATCCAGACGCGCTCTTCCACCACCGGCCGTTCGACCGGCGCATCGCGCCACCAGCCGGGGATGATCTTCTCCGTCGGTTGGCGGTAGAGCACGCCGCCCATTACGTTCTTGGTGCCCGGCTCGTCGCCCCGCTCGATCATGACGACGTTCAGGCCGGCCTTGGCCAGCAGGTATGCCGCCGCCGTGCCGGCCAGGCCAGCGCCGACGATCGCGACGTCGAACTTCTCAGTGTTAGCCAGCTTGCTCCTCCTGCTCCCCCTCAGCTTCGTCGACGAATACCACCGTCGGGGCGTCACCCACCGGCCCGCCAGTCGCAGCGAGGCGCTCTTTCAGGCGACGCGTGAGCGCCGGGACGATCTGGAACATGTCGCCCACGATCCCGTAGTCCGCCATCTTGAGGATTGGCGCCTCCGGATCACTGTTGATTGCGATGATGATGTCCGATTCCTGCATCCCCACCAGGTGCTGGATGGCACCCGAAATGCCACAGGCAATGTAGATTCGTGGCCGCACCGTCTGGCCCGTCTGGCCAATCTGATGTTGATAAGGAATCCAGCCGGCCATGACCGCCGCCCGTGACGCTCCTACCACGCCACTCACGGCCTCGGCGAGGTCGTAAAGGATGTCGAATGACTTCGGTCCGCCGAGCCCTCGGCCGCCTGAGACGATGATCTCGGCGTTCGACAGGTCCACGTGCCGCGTCTCCGGAATGAACTCCAGCACCCTGGTGAGCACGTCGTCCTCGGTGAGGCCGAGCGACTCGCTGATGACTTCGCCCTTGCGAGCGGGGTCGGGGTCCGGGGTAGGGAACACGCCCGGCCGGCACGTCGCCATTTGCGGGCGATGCCGTTTGCAGAGGATTGTGGACATCAGCTTGCCGCCGAAGTCAGGGCGGCTGGCGTGCAGCAGGTGTCCTTCCTCCTCGATCTCCAACTGCGTCGCGTCGGCGGCCAGCCCGGTCTTCACCATGGTCGCCACCGCTCCGGCCACGTCGCGACCGTGGATCGTCGAGCCGTACAGCACGACCTCGGGTTTGTACTTTCGGATCAGGCTCGCCATCCCATAGGCGTAGGGCTGCGTGCGGTAATCGTTGAGGACTGGATCGTCGATGTAATAAACCGTGTCCGCACCGTTCGCGATCGCCTCGTCGCACAGATGCTTGACGTTCGACCCGAGCACGACCGCCGCCACCGGCACACCGACCTGCTGCGCCATCGTGCGCCCCACGCCCAGCAACTGCCAGGCGACGGGCGCAGCCACGCCGGCGCGATGCTGAACGTATACCCAGATGCCCTTGTGGTCGGAGAAGTCTCGCGCGGCCTCGGTAGGTGCGGCCGTCGGTGCGGTCATCGGGATACCCCCACCGCGGTCGATGTGGATGGCCGCTTGCCGACTCCGTGCTCCAAGAGCACGTTCAGCAACTCCTCGGCCGCCCGCTCGGGATCCGAACCGTCGATCCGCTGCTGATTCGTGCGCTGTCGCGGCGCGGGCGCCCATACCTTGCTCACGATCGTGGGCGAGCCGCGAAGCCCGATATTCGGATCGTCGTCGGCGATACCCAGCGCCACTTTGTCCCAGGCCTGTGGTTGGTAGCGTGCGGCGCGCACCATATTCGGAAAGGTTGAGTAGCGCGGCGCATTGAGGTCACGTGTGCACGTCAGGACCGCGGGCAACTGCGCCCGCACGCGCTCAGTCCCACCCTCGACCATGCGCTGCACGACGACGAAGCGCTTGACGAAGTCGATCTCCTCGATCTTCAGCACCGACGTGAGCTGCGGCCAGCCCATCCGCGTCGCGACGCCGGGCGGTACCTGGCCGGTATCGCCGTCGAGTGCCTGGCGCCCACAGAGCATGATGTCGACTGGCTCCTCGCGGTTGAGGCGCTCGAGCGCCTTCCACACCACGTAGGATGTCGCGAGTGTATCGGAGCCCGCGAAGCCGCGGTCGCCGCACAGCACGCCCTCGTCGGCGCCCAGCGAGATCGCCTCGCGGATGGCGGCGACAGCCTGACTCGGACCCATCGTCACGATCGTGACTTTGCCCCCGAACTGCTCCTTGAGGCGGACAGCCTCCTCGATGGCATGGACATCCTCGGGGTTTACGATGGATGGAACACCCGAGCGGATCATCGTGTTGGTACGCGGATCGATCCGCACCTCGGCGGTGTCAGGGACCTGTTTGATTGACACAACAGCATGCATAGACGTTCAACCTCGCCCGCTACTGCGACCGGGCGCCTCATCACATTGCGCATGGTCAGGGATTTTCGACATCGGCCCTGCCGTGTTGGCTTCCGCCGGGCAGGTTATTCGTGCACTAGCGTCGGTCGGAGCATGGCAGCACCGTCAGGCGTGCAGCATTGGACGCCTGGGCCGGAAGCCGGACGGACCACCGGGGTCCGCTTGTTAGCTGTGGTCACGAACTCGGCGCTCTTGTCGCTCTACAGGAAGCTCGCCGGGCAATCTCACGATTGAAACGATTTACCGGCCGCTTCCCGTGAAGTCCGCCCGCTTGCTCAGTGGACGACGAACGAGAGCAGGATCAACAGCACCACGAGCGCGAACGCCAGGGCGCCAATGCGCTTGAGATCACCCGCCACGTAGGCGTACTCGGCGATACTCTCGCTGAACCGGCGCCGCGGTACTGCAGCCAGGGCAGCGCGCCGCGTTCCGACCGCCGTAGCCCGCACACTCGCGGGCGCCGGTCGAACCGGCGCCTGGAGCCCCTCCTCGTCCTCACGCTCGGCAACCGCCGCCGCGCCGGTCGCGACGGGGTGCGGGAACGTACGCTGCGGGCGTCGTTTGGGATTGGGTGGGGGCCTTCGCCCGCGCGGAGCCTTCGGCAAACCGCGTCCTCCTGATCAGGACCCAAGGGATCATCCTCGGGCCTCGCTCGGCCGGATTATAGCCCAGGTGTTCGAGAGCGGGCCATAGGTGCGTGCCCCTGCGGGGCTATGGCTGGTCTGGCGGTACCGTGATGAGCGCGATTCGATCGTCGATCTGGAGCCAGACGAGCGCGTCAGGCCCATCACCCTCCCGCGCGGCAAGGACCCAACCACCCTCGATTGCGACCACGCGGTACCACTCGTCGGGCTCTGCCAACCATGCGACTTCGTCATCCGGGCCGAGCGCTGGCGTCTCGGCCAGCACGTAAAGCCATTGGGTCACCTCCGCCAGCGAGGCGTCGTCCTTCACCACGCTTTCAGGCGTCGGATTCGTTGGAGCAGGGGTCGCCGTTGGCACGACCGTGCTGGTGGGCCTCGGGGAAGGGATCGCCGTGAGGGTAACTATCGGCGTGGGCGTGGCGGCCGGTGCCACGGACACGGCGGAGGCGTAGCGCGCGCGTGCGATGCGAGACGCGAAGGTGGTGCGGAAGCCGGCGCCGCTGTCCGCCAATAGGCGGCTGTCGGCGTTGTTCACGTTGGGGTGGTAGTTCACCTGCCCGCCATAGAGGTAGACGTGACTGGCCATGTGGGCGGTGTTTTCCTGGTCGAAGGTCTGATTGTAGTTGTAGTAATCGATCGCCTTGATCTTCGGATGTGACTCGAAATAGTCGAACATCGCGTCGAGCCAGGCCCGCTGCTCCGGCGGCGTGAGCTTGCTGTCTGAGATGCGCACGCCCCACTCGCCGATGAAAAACGGCTTCCCATGCGCGACCGCGAGCTGGTAGGTTCCCTCCATGTCCGCGGGCTTCAGGTCGTCATAGATGTCGGCGCCGGCCCAATCGACGTAGTCATCTCCCGGGTAATAGGGCGCGTACTCAAAGTTGGGAACAGGGTTCCATACCCATGCGACGTTTGTGACGCCCTCCAGGCGAAAAATGTCGACTGTTCGCCGCCAGGCCGCGATGAAGTCGGTGACGGTGAGCTTCGGGTTGTAGAGCGGACTGCAGTTCGCCCACCATCTCCCGTTGAACTCGGAGCACACGGGGCTCATGAAGAGCGGGCCGCCGTAGGCACGCACTGCCCGCGCATACTCATGGATGTAGCCGTCCAGCTTGCCATCTGCGACGTCGCGGCTGGTGATGCCGTGATAGGTCTCGATGCTCACGTCGAAACCAGACTGCGCATTCCACTTGATGTACGGCACGATGTGCCCGCCGTTGAATGCCTGGAATGCGCGGATCTGGTCCAACGCGTTCTCGAATGGGATTGGCACGCCATCGTCACGCTGCCAGGTGACGGGCACGAGCATAAAGGCAGGCGGTTTGCCCGCAAGCTCCTGCTCAATCGAGTCCTGCAAGCGGGCGGCGAAGGGGCGCGTGTCGCCGACGCGCGGATCCGTGGAGTCCCACAGCCGCACGAACATGCCGCTATATGTCACACCGTCCGGTGGCTCGTAAAGCGCCGGCCGCGACGGCGCCTGCGCCGGAGCGACGGTGGTGGAGTTGATGAGACACGCGCCGACGAGCCACAACGCGAGCGCGGTACGTCCTGCCCACACCATGCGTGGGGTCACCGGCGGGTTTCCCGCTCGAGCAATCGCACCGCGGCGGCATCCCCCAGCTCACGCAGCCGCGTGTCAATCGCCTCGACGAGCAGCGCATCGCTCGCCACGTCGCGCAGCGGGGCTAGCACGAAGCGCCGATTCCACAGCTCGCGGTGCGGCACGGTCAGATCGGCGGAGTCGATGTGCTCGTCGTCGTACAGCAGGATATCGATGTCGATAGACCGGGGACCCCAACGCTCGCTCGGCGCTCGGCCCATCGCCACCTCAACGCCCTTGACTGAACGGAGCAGCTCCTGTGGCGGCAACAACGTTTCGACAGCCACCACGCCGTTCAGAAATGCACCTTGGGGCACAGGGCCAACGGGGTCCGTGTCGTAGAGCGGCGACAGGCGCAAGAGCCGCGTGCCTGGCAGCTCCGCGAGGCGCCGTGCTGCTTCCCAGAGACTCGCCGCGCGGTCGCCGACGTTCGAGCCGAGGCCAAGATAAGCGCGTGCTATGAGGATATCCCCACGCTGGCGATGGGCCGCTTCGCGAGCATGGCATCCGCCATCCGGACGACCCGTGCCAGGCGATGCACGTCGTGGACCCGCGCGATCTGCGCACCCCCAGCGATCGCGAGCGTGACGAGCGTGGCAGCTCCCTCCCAGTCCTCCGCGGCGGGCACGTGGAGCACGTCGCCAATGAACGCCTTCCGGGACGGGCCGACTGCTACCGGATACCCCATGGCGACGATTCGCTCGAGGCCGCGCACGATTGCGAGCGAGGTTGCCGCGCGCTTCCCGAACCCGAGGCCAGGATCGAGCCAGATCGCCGCACGAGCCACCCCCGCGTCTCGGGCGCGAGCAGCGCTCGCCGTAAGGTGCGCGCAGACCGCGGTCACCGGGTCACCACCGGCAGGGATGCCGGTACCCCACTCACGCCGCACCCAATGGCCGAGGATGAGTACGGCATCACGTTGGGCGACCGCTATCGCGAGCGAGGGATCTACGTGCAAGCCTGATACATCGTTGACAATGCAGGCACCGGCCCTGAGTCCGGCATCGGCGACCACCCCCTTCGTCGTATCGACGGAGATAGGTACCGGCAGCTCCGCGGCGAGCGCCTCGATGGCTGGCACAACCCGCCGCAGCTCCTCCTCGGCGTCGACTGGTGTCGCCCCCGGCCGCGTCGACTCGCCGCCCACGTCCAGCACATTGGCTCCGGCCTCGACCAGCCGCCTGCCCTGCGCGACCGCCCGCGCGACGTCGGTCCCCAGCCCATCGCCGGACACCGAGTCCGGGGTCATGTTGATCACCCCGAGCAGGAGGGTGCGTTGGCCGAGCGGCAGGCTGCGCCAGTGGCGCGGGTCAGCTCCCGTTGGCGACCCCAAGCTCAGCGGCGCTCGTCGCCAAGCAGGGCGAAGAACTCCATGCGCGTCGCCTCCCGGTCGCGGAACGAGCCGCGGTTCGCTGAGGTCATCACCTTCGCGCCCGGTTTCTTCACGCCACGCATCGTCATGCAGAGGTGCTCAGCCGTACCGACGACCGCAACGCCCTCCGGCTTGAGCTCCTCCATCAAGATGTCCGCGATCTGGCTCGTGAGCCGCTCCTGGAGCTGGGGGCGCCGCGCGAAGATCTCGACGACGCGCGCCAGCTTGCTGATCCCCACGACCCGGCCGCGCGGGATGTACCCGACGTGGAACGTGCCGTGGAAGGGCAGCAGGTGGTGCTCGCAGAGCGAGTAGAAGGGGATGTCGCGGACGATCACCATCTCCTGATGATTCTCGTCAAAGCCGACTTTGAGCACCTCGCGGGGATCTTGATTGGTTCCTTGCAGGATCTCTTCGTAGAGGTCCGCGATGCGCCGGGGCGTCTCGAGCAGCCCTTCGCGGGTTGGGTCCTCGCCCACCGCCCGCAATAGCTGAATCACCGCCTCCTTCACCGCCTCCTTGTCTATTGCCGCCACGCCGTTCGGATTGATCACCCTCAGATTCCTCCGCGTCCCCACGCGTTTCGCTGCGAGCCTGACCGGAGTCTGCCCCAGCCTGGTTGCTAGTATCCTCGTTTCACCCGCGGGCTGCACGCTGCAGGAGCATCTCGTCCCAGACGTGGTGCGCGACCTCGAGCTTGGACATGAGCGGCAAATCGACGTCGTGCCCATCGGCTGCGAGGATCGTCACCTTGTTGTCGTCACTCGCGAATCCGCTGCCCTCCAGCGTCACGTCATTCGCGACGATCAGGTCCATTCCTTTGCGGGTCAGCTTATCCTGAGCGTGCGCGAGGAGCTGCTCGGTTTCGGCCGCAAAGCCGATGATCACCGGCCGGCGACGCTCCCCTCGCCACTGCGCGGCCTCCGCAATGATGTCTGGTGTCTGCGTCAATTCAACCATCATCGCCGCACCACTCTTCTTGATCTTCTGCTCCGCTCGCGTCGCCGGCTCGTAGTCCGCCACGGCAGCAGCCATCACGAGCACGTCGGCCTCGGCAAGGCGCGCCAGCACGGCGTCGTGCATCTCCATCGCGCGCTCCACCGGCACGACCTCGACTCCAACCGGGGCCGGCAGCGTGACCGTGGTCACGAGCGTCACGCGCGCCCCGCGGTCGCGTGCCGCCTCGGCGAGCGCATAGCCCATCTTGCCGGAGGAGCGATTCGAGATGTAGCGCACCGGGTCGAGTGGCTCCCGCGTACCGCCGGCCGTCACCACAATCCGGTAGCCCGCGAGGTCGCCATCGCGAGCCAGCACATACTTCGCCACGTCGAGAATCCGTTCCGGGGCCGCGAGTCGTCCCTCCCCCGCGGCGCCCGATGCCAGATGCCCAGCGTCCGGCTCGACGATCGTCCAGCCACGCTCGCGCAACGTCGTCACGTGGCCCTGCGTCACCGGGTTGCACCACATATTCGTCTCCATCGCCGGCGCGAGGAGCGAAGGGGCGCGGGTGGCGAGCGCCGTGGTCGTGACCATGTCGTCGGCGAGGCCGAGGGCAAGCTTGGCGATGCTGTGAGCGGTGGCTGGGGCGACGACGAAGAGGTCGGCAGCGTGCGCGATCGTCACGTGGCCGATCTCGGTCTCCGCTAACAGCTCGAACATGTCGACGACGACCGGTCGGTGGGTGATGGCGGCAAAGCTGAGCGGCTGCACCAGCCGCGTCGCTTCCGGCGTCATGAGCACGTCGACGTGGGCGCCTGCCTGGGTGAGACTGCTCGCGAGGGCAACTGCCTTGTAGGCGGCGATGCTCCCGGTCACCCCGAGCGCGATGCGGCGGCCCTCCAGCGGGTTCGACCGAGCCATGAACACCCTCCTCAGGCAGTCGCGTTACGCGGGATTCAGCTCCGCGAGCAGTCGCAGCCCCTGCACCGTCAGATCGTGATCCACCACGTCGATGTGCGTCGTTTGTGCCGCCACCACGTCGATGAGCCCGCCGGTGCCAACGATGCGCGGCGTGTCTTGCATCTCGGCCCGGATCCGAGCGAGCAGCCCCTCGACGAGCGCGACGTGCCCCAGCAGCGTACCCGACTGGAGACACTCGACCGTGCTGGTACCGATCGCGTGCGGCGGCGGCTCCAGGCCGATTCGGCGGAGCTGCGCTGCCTTCGCGACCAATCCGTCGAACGCGGTCACCATTCCCGGCGCGATCACCCCACCCATGAACGTGCCGTCACGCCCCAGCACCTCGAGATTCGTCGCCGTGCCGCAGTCGACCACGACCGCCGGCGCGCCGTACAGCTCGCGCGCGGCCACTACGTTGGCGATCCGGTCGGCCCCGAGCGTGGTTGGATCGTACGAGCCGAAATGCAGCCCTGTGGCCAACTGGGGCCCAACGACCAGCGGAACGTAGCCGACATACTGGTGAATCGCTTTGACGAACGGGGCGGTCAACGCGGGCACCACACTGCATAGCACGACGCGGTCGATGGCGCCGGGCCTGATCTCACTCTGCGCAAGCAGCTTGTTGAGCTGACTTCCGAGCTCGTCGGCGGTGCAAGCCAGGTCGGTCGGCACACGCATGCGCGCCACGACTTTGGACTGGCGAAAGACGCACAGCTTGACGGCAGAGTTTCCAATGTCGACGGCGAGCAGCATCAACGCGCTGAAACAGCTTATGAGCCCGCGCGCGTCGCGACCGGCGTGAGCTTGAGCACCTCGTTCATACTGCCGGAGCGGTACCCCTGCAGGTCGAGGGTGACGTACTGGAAGCCGAGCTCCTTGAATCGCTTCGTGATCGACGGCGCCAGCCCCTCGGCGAGGAAGCGCAGCATGTCCTCGGGCGGCAGCTCGACCCGCGCAATCTCGCCATGGTGGCGCACGCGGCACTGGCGAAAGCCCAGCTCGCGCAGCAGTTGCTCGCCGCGGTCGATCTGCTCGAGCTTCTCGCGGCTGATCCGCTCGCCGTACGGCACCCGCGACGACAGACACGCCATCGCGGGCTTATCCCAGGTCGGCAAACCCAGCTCACGTGAGAGCACGCGGATCTCCGTCTTGGTGAGTCCTGCCTCGAGCAGCGGGCTGCGCACGCCGTGCTCGTGCGCGGCGACGGCGCCCGGGCGATAGTCGCCGACGTCGTCAGCATTGAAGCCATCGGCCAGGACCGCCATGTCGTATCGCTGCGCCATGGGCACGAGCGTGTCCCACAACTCCGTTTTGCAGAAGTAGCAGCGATTCGATGGATTGGAGACGTAGTCCTCAGTCTCCATCTCGTGCGTCTCCACCACGACGTGGCGGGCGCCCATCGCGGAGGCCAACTGCACGGCGTCCTGGAGCTCGAGCTCCGGATAGCTATCCGACCGCGCGGTCACGCCAAGCGCTCGGTCCCCGAGCGTATCGGCCGCGACCTTCAACAAAAAGGTCGAATCGACGCCTGCCGAATATGCGACTAGTACGGAATCCATCTCGCGCAGCAACCCGCGCAGGGTCTCGAGCTTCGCGTGGGCCACCGCCATCGGATCGTGAGCCTGATTAGCCAACATGCGCCACCTCGCGCTCGCGGTTAGCGGTTGGCCCGGCTTCGAGGGTCCCGCCGCCAACCACGAGGTCGCCATCGTAGAAGACTACGGTCTGGCCGGGCGTAATGGCACGCTGTGGCTCATCAAAGATGATCCGCACGCCACCGTCCTCAGCCGGCTCGACGCGTGCCGGGACCTCCTCCGCCTTGTAACGCGCCTTCACCATCACGCGGAGTGGCTCGGCTGGACGCGCGATTGCGACCCAGCTCACCTCGGCGGCGTATGCCTCGCGCTTCAGCAGGTCGGACTCGTCGCCGACGACGAGCGTATTCGCATCTGCCCAGATCTCGCTCACGAAGAGCGGCCGGCTCGACGCGATGCCGAGCCCACGGCGCTGTCCCACCGTGTAGAACGCGATCCCCTCGTGGCGACCCACAACCTTGCCATTCGTATCGACGATTGGACCGGGCCGGGCGACCGATGGCTCGTGCTCGCGCAGATAGTCACGATAATTCCGCGTGGGTACGAAGCAGATCTCCTGGCTTTCCGGCTTGCCTGCAACGTGCAGGCCGAGCTCCCACGCCAGCGAGCGCGTCTGTTCCTTCGTCTGGTCGCCGAGCGGGAACATCGCCCGCGCCAACCGCGCTTGCGTCATCACGTACAGCACATACGACTGGTCCTTCTTGAGGTCCGCGGCCCGCCGGAGCGCCCACCGACCGCTCTCGAGCTGCGCGACCCGCGCATAATGGCCAGTGGCGACGTACTCCGCACCGAGCGCGTCAGCCTTGGCGAGCAGCGCATCGAACTTGATGAACTGGTTGCAGCGCACGCAGGGGTTCGGGGTACGGCCCCGCCGGTACTCCTCGACGAAGTTCTGGATGACCTGCTGCTGAAAGACCTGGCGGAAGTTCACGACGTAGTGGGGAATTCCCAGGACGCCACACACCCGGCGCGCGTCTTCGACGGCGCCCAGCGCACAACACGCATCCTCCCGCTCGACGACGGCGACGCCCTCGCCCTCCGGCCAGACGTTGAGCGTGACCCCGATCACGCGGTAGCCGGCGCGCACAAGGAGCGCCGCGGCAACCGAGCTATCGACACCACCGCTCATACCGACGAGAACTGTGGGGACCATCGACCGCCTCCTGTCACCCTATTGTACCGGGTCATCGGAGACGAGCCGCGTGGAGCCCGACGCCTACGCGAAGGTTGGTGTGAGCAGCCCCAACTGCATGCAGCGCACGACCGCTTGCGTGCGGCCGGAGACGCCAAGCTTTGCGATGGCGTGCTCTACGTGGATCTTCACCGTGCCCACGCTCACGAACAACTCCGAGGCAATCTCTTTGTTTGTCAACCCCTGCGCTATGAGATCCAGGACCTCGTTCTCTCGGGGCGTCAACCGCGTAAACGGGGCAGGCAGCAGCACACCGTATTCATGAGCCAGACGCTGGATGAGCATCACGACGAGCCCCGCCTCGAGCAAGACTTCGCCGCGAAGCACCTGCTTTATCGAG
>JAXDLH010000452.1:0-4618 GCA_034666705.1 Chloroflexota bacterium | reverse complement strand
GATCGAGCCGACGATCGGATCGTGTCGCTGACTGGCGTGAGCGGCGCAGCAAAGTCGGCGTGATCCGCCAGCTTGGGCGGCTGACCCGCACCGTGCCACTGGCCGGTCCCGAGGCGTGCGCGATTGCCGTGTACATGGAACCATCTGGCGCGGAGCTGGATCAGCCCGGGCACGAGCGCCCGGCGCGCGAGCAGGGCCACGAAGGTGTCGCCTGCGTGGACGACGCCGCGCGTGCCGTCGTGCTTTACTGTGCCCTGTGGCAGCAACGTCACGACCCCGCGGCCCGTGCGGCAGCCGCCGGCCTGTTGCGGTTTCTGGCCTATATGCAAGAGGCAGACGGCCGGTTCGCGAACTTCATTTTCGACTGGACCGGCCAACGCAACCGGACGGGCCTCACCTCGTATCCCGGGGGCCCAGCGTGGCAGGCGCGCGCCGTGCACGCGCTCGCGTGCGGGGTCGCGACCTTTGGCGACTCTGAGTGGGAGGAGCGCTTCCAGCGTGGAGTGCGCTGGCTGGACGACAGCATCCCCTATCTGGACGTCCGCGCAGTCGCCGTGCTGGCGGCGCTGCAACACTGGCGGGCGACGCGATCCGCCGACTCGGCGGATCGCATCGTCGTCTGGGCAGAGGCGATCGCGGGTCAGTCCCAGGATGGAATCCTGCTCGATGCCGCCGGCGTTGCGCCTCCGCACCTCTGGGGGCACCTGCAGGAGGCCGCACTCGCTGCAGCGGGGCATGCGCTGGCGCGCCCCGACCTCGTGGCGTGCGCGCAAGCCAGCGCCGATGCGCTGCTCGTACCTGCGGTGGACAAGCGCCTGCCGGTCGATTCGCTCCTCCCGTTCGACGTGAGCTGCGTCGCCGCGGGCCTCACGGGCGTAGCGAACGCGACCGGGTGCCAGCAGTATGCCGATGCGGCGGCACGCGCTCGCGCGTGGTTCTCCGGGCGCAACGCTGCAAGGGCGCCGGTCTACGACCGCGAGCGGGGGCTTGTCTACGACGGTGTTGACGAGGGGCGCGTGAGTCGCAACTCCGGCGCCGAGTCGAACGTCGAGGGCGGGCTCGCCCTGTGCGCCGCATAGCCGGAAATTGCTAGTCCCGTCGTGCATTCGGGAGGATCAGGCTGTCCGCCGAGTCGCGCGTGTCGTGAGTGGCACCGTTGCTAGCGATGGGCAGTGGCCCGCCAGCCAGCCGCGGGGCGCCCGGCAGCCCGGTGACGTCCAGGATCTGCTGTTCGTCGAGCGTCTCCCGCTCCAGCAACGCGCGCGCGAGGGCGTCCAGCTCGGCCCGGTGCGCAGTCAGCAATTGTTCCGCTTGCGCGTAGCATTCCTGGAGGATGCGTCGCACCTCGGCGTCGATGACCTGCGCAGTCGCCTCACTGTATGGCTTCGGGCCGGCGCCGAATCCGAACGGATCGGACGCGCCCAGAAAGCCATTGTCGCGCGACGCGAGCGTCACTGGGCCTAGCTCGTCGCTCATCCCCCAGCGCGTCACCATCTGCCGCGCGAGGCTAGTGGCCTGCTCGAGGTCGCTCTCCGCCCCACTGGTGCGCGTGCCGTAGACGATGCCCTCTGCCACTCTGCCGCCGAGTGCCCCGACGATGCGCGCGCGGAGATATGGCTCGTCGAAGTTGTAGCGCTCGTCCTGCGGACGCTGATATGTGAGTCCCAGCGCCTGCCCCCGAGGCATGATGGTCACGCGATTCACCGGGTCCGCGCCGGGCACCAGCAGCCCCAGGATCGTGTGGCCGCCTTCGTGGTACGCCACGCGCTCGCGCTCCTCGGCACTGAGCACGAGGTGCCGCGCGGGGCCCAGAATGAGCTTCTCCAGTGCATCCAGGAAGTCGCGCTGGTGGACCGCGTCCTCGTCGCGCCGGGTTGCGAGGAGGGCAGCCTCGTTGACCAGGTTGCGCAGATCGGCGCCGACCAGGCCTGGCGTGGCGCCGGCCAATTGCGCGAGGTCCACGTCGGGGGCGAGCGGTGTCTGGCGCGTGTGCACTTTCAGAATCGCCTGGCGACCGCCCCGATCCGGGGGCTGGACGACCACCCGGCGATCGAACCGCCCGGGGCGCAGCAGCGCCTGGTCGAGCACGTCGGGACGATTGGTCGCGGCCAGGACGATCACGCCCACCCGCGAGCTGAACCCGTCCATCTCCGTGAGGATCTGATTCAGCGTCTGCTCCTGCTCGGAGTGGCCGGCGAACGAGCCGGGACCCCCGCGCGTGCGGCCGATGGCGTCCAGTTCGTCGATGAAGATAATGGCCGGGGCGGCCTCGCGCGCCTGGCGGAAGAGGTCGCGAACCCGGCTGGCACCGACGCCCACGATCATCTCCACGAACTCCGCGGCGCCCATGCTGAAGAATGGCACGCGCGCCTCGCCGGCGACCGCCCGCGCGAGCAGCGTCTTGCCGGTGCCGGGCAGGCCGACCAGCAGTACGCCCTTCGGCGCTCTGCCGCCCAGGCGGGTGTACTTCGGGGGGTCTTTGAGGAAATCGACGATCTCGACCAGCTCGCTCTCGGACTCGTCGATGCCGGCAACGTCGGCAAACGTCACCCGCTCCTCGCCCTCGGCGGCTTCGTCATACCGTTTGGCGCGGCTGCGGCCGAGGCCGAAGAGGCCGCCGCCGGTCTGCTTCGCCGCGCGGCTGGAGATCCACAAGAAGGCGCCGACGAGCAGCACCGCGGGGCCGAAGCTGAGCAGGAGGTTGAGCCACCAACTGCGCGGCTCGTCGAGTGGGCGCGCGTTTATGACGGCGCCCTGCTGGGCGAGTTGGGTCTCGAGGCCCGGATCGGCGAACACCGGCCGCACCGTGGAGAATTTGGGCACGGTGCGCGCCACTTGACCGCCCCCGGCCGGAATCGTCACAGGCTGCTTGAACGTCCCCTGAATCACGTCCCCGCGGCTGGTCACGTCCGCGACGTTCCCGGCCTCGATCTGCTGCTTGAGGGTGGTATAGGGGATCTCGATTGGCGCTTGCTGGTCTGGCACGAAGACGGTGAATAGCACGAAGTCTGCAAGGAGGATGGCCGCGAAGATCAGCCACGAGCGGCGGGACCGCATGGCGCTCCGCGGCCCGGAGGTTGGCGTCCTGGTTGACCCAACGCCGCTGGACGGGCGGGCCGGCATGGGCGCGCCTTGCGTCCGGGACTTGTGGGCCTGCAGGCTGCGGACGCGCTGGGGGTGGGGAATGCGGATCTGCGGCATCGTGCTCAGCCCGTCGCCGGAGCGCAGTACCCGTGACGTGCCTGGCCCTCCGTGCCGAGTGCCTCCTGCGTGCCAATCGAAAAGTCGGCGTGCATTCGTTGTTGTCCTGAGCCGTATGTGCGTCGTCGCCGGAGCGATACCAACATGCTACGGCCCCCAGGCGTGAATGTCATGCGGGTTTCTTCATGACAAATAGTTGCTCAGCCCGTAAGGTATAGACGGCACGCGGGCGTCGATTCGTCGAGGTCGTGGCGCTAATGAAAGGGAGTAGCTAATGAGCGACAAGCCAATGACGTCCGTGACCGGTCCCCGGAGGCGATTCAGCGTCCACCTGGCACGATACCTCGCGCTTGGCGCGACCCTGCTCGCGATTGCCCTGCCAGCAAGCTACTCCCTCGCGCAGGCCCAGCCGGCCGGGTCGATCCGGGGGAGCGGCCTGGCCGTGTACGGCCCGGTATCTCTGCACGCCGGTCTCATGGTGCTCCATGCCCGCCACAACGGCACCGCCAACTTCGTGGTCACCTTGCTCCAACCGGGGCCACAGACGCCAAACCCGGTCGCGGCGGACCCGGACGCGCTGAGCAACAATGCGGTATACACCGAGGGCATGATCAACGCCATCGGCACCTACAACGGCGCTAGCGCGCTGATCGTGCCGACAGACGGCGCCTACTACCTCCAGGTCAACGCGGCCAACGGCCCTTACGAGCTCACGCCGGAGCAGCCCTCGCCGACGACCGCGAACGTCGTGAGCCAGCACAGCTTTACCGGCAAGGGACAAGCGGTGAGTCCCATCTTCACGCTGAGCGCAGGCAGCTACACCCTCGGACTCACCGGTCGAGGCGACGACTGCTGCGAGCGCGTCTCCCTGTACTACATCGACGATCTTGGCGGCGGCCTCGTCACGATGGCCGATAGCTACGCTGGTCGCCTGATCGACATGAGCTATCCGGGCCTGAGCAGCGTCCGAGTCGACATCGCCCAGGACGGCCTCTACATGTTGTTCATGGACGACGTGGACGGGAACTGGACCGTGGCCCTCCAGTAGCCGGGGCAAGCGGGACCGCGCAAGCGGGCGCCAATCCTGAACCAATGCACGCATGAGAAGACCATCGCAATGGAACCGCGCACTGTCGTAGAGGTCGCGCCGCGCAATTCGGGGATGGGAACACGACAAAATCGACGTGAACATCAATAGGCAGCCGGCGGCACCCGCGGTCGCCCCGCAGGTGGCCGCGCCGGCGCTTAGATGCCCGCTGCCGCACCCGCCGTCCAGCCCCCCCAGATTCCGCCGCCGAACGTATCCGCCACAGGTGGCGGACTCAATAGCCCCGCGAATCTCCAGCAGCGGGACGCCTGCACGCTGACACGGTCTTGCCCGTGCGGACGGTGTCGACAGCAGGAGGGCCCCGACCGG
>JAXDLH010000451.1:0-6494 GCA_034666705.1 Chloroflexota bacterium | reverse complement strand
CCCGACGCAGTCCACTGGCGTAGGCCCGGGGTTTACGCAAATGGGACTTGCCGTCGTTCCCCGCTAGAGGTTGGGGAGCTGCCCCTTTGCAGCCAGATCGGCGCAGTAGGCGATGAGCGCATCGACTGTAATCGTCGTGATGTCGTGCTGCGCCGCGAAGGCGAGTAACTCGTCGCGCCGCGCCATCGTGCCGTCCTCACTCATGACCTCACAAATCACCGAGGCCGGATAACAGCCCGCGAGCCGCGCGAGGTCCACCGAGGCTTCGGTATGGCCAGGGCGACGGAGCACGCCCCCCTCGGTGTAGCGCAGCGGGAAGAGGTGGCCGGGCATGATCAGGTCTTCGCGCTTCGTCGCCGGATCGATGAGCGCCTGCGCGGTAAACGCACGGTCGACGGCCGAAATGCCGGTGCTGCACGCAAGCGCGTCCACCGACACGGTGAACGGCGTGTCCATACTGCCCTCCTCGCGCGCCACCATCATAGGGATCTGCAGCTCGTCGAGCCGCTCACCCACGATCGGCATGCAGATCAGACCTCGAGCATAGCTCGCCATGAAGTTGATCACCTCGGGCGTGACGTGCTGCGCCGCGATGGCAATATCGCCCTCATTTTCGCGCTCCTCGTCGTCCACGATCAGGACGAGCTTGCCCGCCGCGGTATCGGCAATGGCCTCAGGAACACTCGAGAACACGCGCAGTGGCGCATCACCACGGTAGTCCGCGCCCAGGCGAGCATCGCCAGCCGTCCGGATCGGCTCGATGCCGCCGAATCGTCGCTCGCGCTGGGCGAACTCCTCGATCGCCTGCCGCAGCGCCCGAGGTCCGAAATCCGGCCAGTGGATAGGAGTCGTCCAGTACTCGCTGTAGGCAGCCTGCCAGATCAGAAAGTTCGAGAGCCGCGACTCACCGCTGGTGCGGATGATCAGGTCAGGATCTGGCATGTCCTGTGTGGAGAGGTAGGAGGCGATCACCTGCTCGGTGATGGCTTCTGGCGGTAAACCGGTGGTGACCACCGAGCGCACCGCCTCGACGAGGTCCGCCCGGCCGCCATAGTTCAACGCGACTGCCGTGGTAAGCGTCGTGTTCTGACTCGTGAGATTGATCAGCCAACTGATCTTGCGCTGCAGCCGCTCCGGGATCCCTTCCATCGTACCGAGATGGCGGACGCGCACCCCTTCCGCGTGCAGCCCGCGTGCCTCGCGGTCGATGAACTCCCCCATCAACAGCATCAAACCATCGACTTCGGCGCGCGGCCGGGTCCAGTTCTCGGTCGAGAACGCGTACATGGTGACGTACTCGATGCCAAGATCGGCGCACTCCCGCAGGATGGCGCGGATGTTCTCGACCCCGGCCCGGTGTCCCGCGAGGCGCGGCAGGCCGCGGTCGCGAGCCCAGCGGCCATTGCCGTCCATGATGAAGGCGACGTGCCGAGGGACGTTGGCCTTCGGCGTGCGCTCGGTGTCGCGAGCCATTTCGCGAGGGATCGTGAGCGTCATGTACTTTCTCCTACGAGTTTGCGGGGGTGCGGGGGGTCACCTGCGCAGTCGCGAGCACCGTCGCGGCCTGACTGCGACTCCAATTCCAGCTTCTCCAGTCGGAAGGGCCTGCCGGCCACCGGACCGTCAGCGCCGCTAGCACCTGCTGCTGGTCCGCCACCGGCAGCGCTGGCAGTCCTCCAATAAGTATCGGCACGGCGTCGGCACTGAGGGTGGCGAGGTAGCGGCTATCCACCGGCTGAGGTGCGCCAGAGCGACTGAGATTGGTTTGTGCGATGAGTCCGTCCGGATTGGTCGTGTCCAGCAGCCCGAGCACCACCAAGCCGGCGGCGAAGGCGCCCACCGCGAATCGCTCACGATGACCTCGAAGGGCTGTCGCCATGAACCATACGAAAACGAGTGCCAACCAGACCATGAACGCCATCGTGTACACGCGCAGCTCAGTTAGCCCGAAGAGCGACGTGTAGAGCAGCCCGCGCAGTACCGCCGACGCCATGATGACGAAGAGCAGGCCGACGAATCCGACGACGAGTGTGGCGAGCCCTCGCGCCGCTCGCGCACTGGTCGGCGCCGCAAGCCAGTGAGCGACGAGCAAAAAGGGCAATGCCACCGCGGCCACCGTCACGAGCTCGAAAAAGCCGCGCCGATAATACTCGGCGTAGGTGAAACTGTCTGACGCCTCCACAAAGGCTCCGCCGCCAAACAGATAGCCTAGCTGAATGATCACGAATACGAGGAACAAGAGGTCCAAGGCGCCAAGCACGATGCTCAACTCGATCATCCCCAGCGTGAAGGGCCGCAGGCGACCGCTCGCCGGGTTGCCCCACGGCTCGGCGATCAGGAGCTGCCGACCCCACGCGACGACCGCCCACGCCACGACCACCGCGAAGATGCTGTGGCCCATGAGCTGCGTGAGATCAACGTGAATGATGGTGGTGACCAGGCGTTCGAATGCGGCATCCGCGGCGGCGAAGAGGGCGCCGAACATGACCACGAGCGGCAGCGCCAGCATGACGCCACGCAGAACCGCGGGCCCTGCGCCGAAATGGCCGCCGCGCGAAACCTCCGGCCACTTCACGTCGCTTGCGACGACGAGCAGCGGGGCAACCGGTTGGCTCAGACCAACGAGCATACCGCCGAGCACGTAGTCAGTCACGCCCGCGGAGGCCATGCGCCCATTACGAGCATAGAGGGCTACCAGCGCCAGACACGACAGGAGCGCCAGGATGTTGAGACTATTGAGCACTGGGGAATCGCGCCAAGCCATCGCTCCGGCGAACGCAAGAATCGGGATCAGGAGCAGCCGTCCTGTACGGCTCACCGCTCGCAGCGGCTGGACCAGCGTTATAAGGAAGGCGAAGACGAGCGCGAGCGCGGCGATCCACAGCACCACGTTGACGCCCCACGGCCCGGCTCGCAGCAACCCATCGCCGGCGACACCGAGAATCAGTGCTCCGCCGAGCAGGCCAATACCACGACGCGTCGACTCGCTCATCGCGAGATCCCGTGCGGCGCCACATGCAGCCTAGGCGCTGCCAGTCGACCAGCACGAGTCCCTGGACGCCGGTTTTGACGCACCTGAGTGCTTGACAGGCGCACTCCAATGTTGCACGGCATATTTTTTCACCTCCCAGTGATTGCTCAAGTCAGCATGGCGGAGTGCGCCAGGACAGCGCGACGCTTTGAGCACGCGCGGCGGCGCACCCGGATCGCCGACTGAGCGGCCCGAGTGCACGCCACCGCGCACCCGGGTGCTTGCCCGGCGCCATCTCGCTTGAGTAGCCTTGCCAGTAGGAGGCGCGATGCTGCGGATCCTGCTCGTAGAAGACAATGAGCGGCTGCGCCCGGCGCTGCAGGCAGGCCTGGAGCGCACTGGTGAGATACGCGTGGCCCACGCCTGCGGCACCGGCGAGGATGCGCTCGCCTTCTGCCTGGAGAGCCCCCCGCAGGCGATTCTGATGGACGTCCAACTCGCGGGGGAGGTGGATGGCATCGCCGCTGCGGTGGGGATCCGCCGCGAGGTCCCCCGCCTCCCGGTCGTCTTCTACTCGATCCAGGATGATGAGGCGTACTATCGGGCCTTCCGCCGCTCCGGCATCCTCAGCCACTACGCCTACGTCCGCAAGTCGAACTACCTGTTGCCGGAGCTCATCGTGCCGCTGCTGCGCGACGCGGTGGCAGGGCGCAGCTTCATCGACCCGGAGATCGAGTCGCGGGTGCAGGAGGTGCGCGAGAAGGACGAGCAATCGCCAATGGCATTGCTCGAGCCAAATGAGCAGGCGGTCGCCCGGCTGTTGGCGCAGGGATTGAGCAACGAGCAGATCGCGGCCCGCATGGGCTTTCGCGACAAGCGCACGATCAGCCGCACGAACGGGCAGATCTACGCGGCGTGGGGCCTCGCCGATAGTGCCACCGATGAAAAGGTGGCGCGAACCCGCGTGGCGATTATCATGCGCGAGGGACGACTTCTGACGTGGGACGAGGAGGGCCGGGCGTTCAGCGTTGGCGCCTACGGGGAGCCCGTTTCATACGAAATCTCGTGAGACAGATCCTTGCTGGTCTTCATTCGAAGCGCGCTACCGATTTCCTGGCACCGGCGCCTTGATCAGCTTGAGCGCGGCGCCGGATCCCTGACCAGAACCAGGCTCCGAAGCCTTCCCTGCGCTCGGGGTGATAGGCGCGTCGCGGCGTCGCTCCGCGCCGCAGTGTAACGCGGTGTTTCTGCTCGACTGGGGGGTGCGCGCCCTCTCCTTCTTCA
Source organism: Chloroflexota bacterium (assembly GCA_034666705.1). GTDB lineage: Bacteria > Chloroflexota > UBA6077 > UBA6077 > SHYK01 > JAXDLH01. The sequence goes on along the minus strand of JAXDLH010000451.1, from coordinate 2,239 downwards.
ACACTATCGCACTGCTCTGGCTCGGACTCACCGTGTTGCTCACCGCGGAGCAGCGCCGCTGGGGCACCTGGGTCGCCGGGGGCGGTCTCGTCCTGGGCGGCCTCTTCTTCGCCGGTCACACGACCGTCGTCAGCCGTGAATTCGGGACCTTCGACGCCGAGATGGAGTTCTGGTGGCGGCTCGGCTGGATCCCGTTCGTGAGTCCGCCCTACATCTGGTACGTCATCATGGCGTGGTATGCCGCGGTGCTGCGCACCAGCCTGCATCGCGTCGCGCTCATCGCGCTCGGCATCCTTGGCATCCTCGCACTCGGTCTTATCTTCTACGTCAGTCCGCTGCCCACCTACAGTCAACTGCTGGCGCGCCGGGCGGTCCCGCAGGTCGAGCTTGGCGGTGTGCCGCTCGTTGTAGTGCTGTACCCCGCCTACAGCGCGCTCTGCATCAGCCTTTCACTGGCAGCGCTGCGCCGTCCGGCCGCAACCCAGCGGTTCATGGGTGACCTGGCGCGGCAACGGGCGCGCCCATGGCTCATCGCCGCCTCCGGCGTGCTCCTGGTCGTCAGCCTGCTCGTCGGCGCCATGGCCGCCTGGATCGTGCGCTCCGTCCAAGCTGGCGACCTCGTGCTCTTCTCCGTACCGACGGTGCTGCTCCTCAAGATGTTCGACTTCAGCATCGCCGGACTGCTGGCGCTCGCGATCGTGCTGGTCGGCCGCGCGATCGTCTCCTACGAGGTCTTCACCGGCAAGGCCCTGCCGCGCGGCGGGCTCTACCGCCAGTGGCGGAACAGCCTCATCCTGGCGGCGAGCTTTGGCCTGCTCATGGGCGTCACCTTCGACCTGGCACTGGACCCGAGCTACCGGGTACTGCTGGCCACGGTGCTGATTACGGTGCTGTACGCGCTCCACAGTTGGCGGGTGTATGCCGACCGGGAAGCAAGTATGGCGAGGCTGCGGCCGTTCGTCGCGAGCGCGCGCATGTATGAGCGCCTCCTCGCTGGCGACACCCGGAGCGACGAGCCGACGGCCGACGCCGCGGCGCCATTCCATGCGCTATGCCGCGACGTGCTTGGCGCGCGAGTCGCCTACCTCGTGGCGCTGGGGCCGCTCGCCCCGCTCGCCGGGCCGCCCCTCGCCTATCCGGCGGGGACGGCACCCCCGGTATTGGTCGCGCCGCTGCTCAGCAACCTCGTCGCCGGTTTGTGGTCGCCACAGACGATGTGCGTTGCGGTCGAGCCCGCGAGCTTTGCGGGCGCCGTGTGGGCCGTGCCGCTGTGGAGCGAGCGCGGTCTGGTGGGCATCTTGCTGCTTGGCACAAAGGTCGACGAGGCGCTGTACACGCAGGAGGAGATGGAGATCGCCCGCGCCACCGGGGAGCGACTAATCGACAGCCAGGCGAGCGCCGAAATGGCGCGGCGTCTCATGGCGCTGCAGCGACAGCGGTTGGGCGAGAGCCAGATCGTCGATGGCCGCGCCCGACGAGCCTTGCATGATGAGATCTTGCCCCGACTCCACGCCGCCTTGCTCACGCTCGGCGCAGCCACCCCACGCAGCCGAGCTCGCGGTGCCAACCGCGCGCCCGAGGTCGAGTTGGCGGCGGGCCCGGTCGCCGAGGCGACTGCCCAGATCGCCGATGCCCACCGCGAGATCGCCAGCCTGCTGCGCGCCATGCCGCCAAGTACGGCGCCGCAGATCGCCCGCCTGGGGTTGATCGGCGCGTTGCGCCAGACCGTCGATGGGGAGCTTGCCGGTTCATTCGAGTCGGTGACGTGGGATGTGGCGCCCGAGGTGGAGCAGACCACGCGCGGCATCGCGGCGCTGCCTGCCGAAGTGCTTTTCGGGGCGGCCCGGGAGGCCGTTCGCAACGCTGCGCGGTACGGCCGGAATGGCGATCCTCGCCAGCCGCTGCACCTGACGGTCACCGCACGTTGGCGGGCGGAGGGGCTGGAGATCGCCGTCGAGGACGACGGCGTGGGCATCGCCGCGAGACCCAGTGCGGCTGACATCTTGACCGACGGCGAGGATCGCCACGAGGCTGGCAGCGGCCAGGGTCTTGGCCTGCACAGCACCATGATGGCGGTGATCGGTGGCACCCTCACCGCGGAAAGCGCGCCCGGCAATGGCACGCGCGTCACCCTCGCGCTCCCGTTAGGTCCGCAGCTCGCATCGGAGCCGCCGGTAGCTGACTGAACGGCTGCCTGGATCCAACGAGAGATGCCGCCGCGCCCCCGGGAACCCGGGGG
>JAXDLH010000450.1:0-14928 GCA_034666705.1 Chloroflexota bacterium | reverse complement strand
GCTACGCCGGCGCGACGGCGCGACCCCACGGCCAGGACGGTGACACGCGCCGCGTGCACCAACCGACGTTTGGGCTGACGCTCGTGAGCTGCGAGCATGGGGACATTCGCCAGTCGCCGGACGGCCTGTACGTCTACGGCGACGACGGCATGTGGGAAGAGCCGGTGTCAGCCACGAACCGTGGCCGCGAGGCCGAGCTAGAGGAGCTGTACCAGGCGGTCGTCGAGCATCGGCCGGCATACCACGACGGCCGGTGGGGCGAGGCGACGCTGGAGGTGGTGCTGGCCATCATGCAGTCTGCGAAAGAGCGGCGCGAGATCACCATGCAGCACCAGGCCCCTAGCCCGGAGTGAAGCACCCCAGGTAGACACACGACGGCGGCGCAGGTGGCGTGCCGTTGAACCGAGAACCGACCATGGAGAGAGATCGTGACGACGAGAGAAGAGAATGAGCTGATCACGCGCGTGGGGCCCGGCACGCCGATGGGCAACGCGCTGCGCCGCTACTGGATGCCCGCCCTCCTCGCCAGCGAGCTGCCCGGCCCGGACTGCCCGCCAGTCCGCGTCAAGCTGCTCGGGGAGGAGCTGGTTGCATTCCGCGACACGGCCGGTCGCGTGGGGCTGATCGAGGAGTTCTGCCCGCATCGCCTGGCCTCGCTCTTCCTCGGACGCAACGAAGAGCACGGACTGCGGTGCGTGTACCACGGCTGGAAGTTCGACGTGGCCGGCGCGTGCGTCGACATGCCGAACGAGCCGGCGGCGAGCAGCTTCAAGGATCGGATCCACACGACGGCGTATCCCGTCGAGGAGAAGGGCGGCGTCGTGTGGGCCTATATGGGCCCGCCCGAGAAGAAGCCGGAGCTGCCCGACCAGGAGTGGATGCGCGCGCCGGCCACACACTCGTTCGTGTCGGTGACGCACGAGTTCGCCAACTTCGTGCAGACCGTCGAAGGTGGCATCGACACCGCTCACTCCTCGTTTCTCCACAACAACAACCTCTCCGACAAGACTGGCTTTCGGCAGATCGCGACGGCGCCCAGGCTCGAGGTCGTCAAGACGCCGTACGGCTTCCAGTATGCAAGCCTGCGGGACATCGGCAACGACGACATCTACCTCCGGCTCTACACCTTCGTGATGCCATTCCACCAGATGCGGGCGTCCCAGATTCAGGCGAGCGCGGGCGAGGGCGGTGGCCGCCGCGCGGCCGTGCCCACGAATGCCGGGCACATGTGGGTGCCGATCGACGACGAGAATACGCTGGTCTTCAACTGGATGTACGCGACCGATCCAGAGATCCCGTTCCCCGAAGGCCACGTCGAGAAGGCGGAGACGAACCTCGGCCGCGGGCAGACCGGCGAGGGCCGCATCCGCCATCGGCTGCGCGCGAACGACTGGCTGGTCGACCGCGAGATGCAGCGCACCGAGAACTTCTCTGGGATCTTCGGCGTGAACAGCCAGGATCTGGCCGTGCAGGAGAGCATGGGCGCGATCGTGCCGCGCTGGCGCGAGCACCTCGGGTCCACGGACCTCGCGGTCATTGCGTACCGCGGCATCCTCATGGATACGATCAAGTCCGTACAGGCGGGCAACGACCCGCCCGGCGTGGACCCAGACACCTACCGCAAGGTACGCGCCTCGGACATGGTGATCAAGCGCGGCACCGACTGGCGGCAGGCGGTGGCCCAGGCAACCGTGGCACAGATCTAGCGGCGATGAACACGCACGAGTCGATCGGCCTCGAGGAGGCGCGGCGCGCCCTCAACACGATCCTGGCCGCGACGACCGAGCGCGACAACCCGGTGGCCATCGCCGTTACCGACGCGCACGGCGACCTGATCTGTTGTGCGCGTCAGGACGGCGCGGCGGCCCGGATGGTCCGCCGCGCCCGCGCGAAGGCTTACTCAGCGTCGACCCTTGGCATGGACACAGTGATCTTTCGGGATACCGTGGTCAAGGCGGAGGGGCGCACCCTGGAGGATTGGGGCGATCCGATGCTCACCAGTCTGCAGGGCGGGCTCGTGGTCAAGTCCCACGGCAAGGTCGTCGGCGGCATCGCGCTGAGCGGCAACTCCACGAAGCGCGACGAACAACTGGCGCGCATCGGGTTGACCGCGATGGGACTCGACCCGGAGGCCTAGCCAGCCGGGAGCAGCGGAGGAACGGCCGTGTTCGAGAAGCGCTCAATCGGGCTGGAGGCCGCGCGCCGCGCCGTCGAGGCCGCCTTTCGAGCCGTCGCCCCTGCCGACCGACCGATTGCGGTGGCCGTCGCCGACGAGAACGGCGAGGTCGTGCACGCCGTGCGCATGGATGGCGCGACCGCGAATGACATGCGCCACGCCATCCGCAAGGCGTACACTGCCGCCTTCATGGCGCGCGACACGCGCGGCTACCGCCACCAGATCCTGGAGGACGGGCGCACGCTGGCCGACTGGGCCGACCCGATGTTGACCACCCTGACTGGCGGCCTGACGATCCGCGGCGCTGGCCAGGCGGTTGGCGGCATCGGGGTACACGGCAACGCTCCGGAGCGCGATGAGGAGTTAGCCCGCGTCGGCATCGATGCGATGGCGTTGGATGGCGCCGAACCCGTTGCAGCGCGCACCCGGACCGGCGAAGGGGAAAGGAGCACGACGATGACCGCAGCGACGAAGCGCAAAGCAACGAACTTGCCGGGGCTCGCTCCGAGCGGCGCCAATGCGGAGGGCATCGCGCCCGACCTCGTCCAGATCGGGAATCTCTTCTTCACGTCTGCGATTCGCGGCGTCGACCTGGCGACCGGGCGGCTTGGCGAAACCCCCAAGCAGCAGTTCGCGCTCGCCTGGCGCAACCTGCGGGCGCTCGTCGAGCGCGCCGGACTGTCGCTCGATAACGTGGGGCTGGTCAGCAACTTTATCGACAGCCAGGACTACCGTCCGTTCATCAACCCGGGCTGGCTCGAGCTATACCCGGGTGACAACCGCCCGGCTCGCAAGACCACATCGTATCCACTCCCCGGGGGCGAGGCCGTCGAGCTGCAGGCGTTCGGCGTCGTCGGGGGGCAGCGACAACGCATCGAGGTAGAGGGGCTCGCCCACCGCGACCCGCTGCCCAACGGCGTGCGCATTGGCGACTACGTCTTCTCGTCGGTCATCGTGCCGCAGGACCTTGCCACCGGGAAGACTGTAGAGGGTCCCGAAGCACAGACGGACCAGTGCTTCGACAACATGGCGGTCTTCATGAAGCAGGCCGGCGGCACCGTGGAAGACGTCGTCCTCCAGTGGGTGTACCTGAGCGATTTCGCCTATCAGCCCTACATGGTGGACGTGTACCTAAAGGCGTGGCCAGTCGGTGGCTACCAGGCGGCGCGCAAGACGTTCCGCTACCCGATGAACGGCCAGATCCAGCTCCAGGTCATCGGGCGCATTGGCGGCCAGCGCTCCAACCACGAGATTCCAGTCCACCAGCACCACGACCCGATCCCCCTCGGCGCGCGCATCGGCGACCTGATGGCCTCCTCCGGCGTGTCCGGCATCGATCCGCACGGCACGAACCAGCTAGAGCCGGTCGAGGGCGCCGCGGCCCAGGCCAGCTTTTGCCTCGCGAACATCGAGGCATTGGTGAAGAACGGCGGTGGCTCGCTGGCCGACATCGGGCAGATGACACTGCTGGTGCAGGACTACGCGGACCTGCCGGCGATCGACGCGGCCTGGCAACGCGCCTTCCCCGACCCGGCGGATCGCCCCGCCCGGCAGGTCATGAAGCTGGGCTCTCAGGGCCGCTCTCACGTCCAATGCCACATGCTGGCGGTTATCTAGCGGGATCCAGCCAGCGGCGAGGTCTGCAACCCGCGGGGCGGGACCAACGTATATATCGTCCGGAACGCCGTGAGGGATCTCCCGGAGAGGCAAGCGGCCTCTTCTCCGGGAGATCCCTCACGGTGTTCCGGACGTGATTACTTCAGCGCCCTGCCTAACGGATGCTCAGGCTCAGTCGCCGTCGTCACCGTAGTCCCAGGCGTAGTTGGGATTGGTGTACGCCTCTTCCGGGATGTCCGAGGTGAGGCCGTGCTTGGCGAGCTCCTCCTCGAACTTCTGGCGGATCCATGGCTCCTCGTCGGTATAGGCGATCTGCTGGTCTTTGATGAAGTTGAAGTGGCCGCTGAGGATCCGCGGGGGGCCGAAGGCGATGTAGCGCGCGGGCTCGGTCCCCACGTTGAAGTGCTGATGGTACCACTGGTCCGGCGGGGTGAAGACGGTGCCTTCCTTCCACGGGAGCATGATCTTCTCGCCACCGGGCGGCCACACCAGCGAGTAGCCCTCGCCGGCGGGGATCACGATCACGCGGCCCGGCCCGTGGCGGTGCGCCATCTTGTAGCGGCCCGGCGGGAAGACGGACATGTGCCCGCCCTTGCCAGTCTTCGACCGGAAATAGACCGTGGTGCCGCCGGCGCCGCGCGTCCGGTAGGGCTCGAGGTCCTCCCACACGGCCATGTCCGGGAAGAAGTTGCCTATCCACAGGTTGCGCAGTCCCGACTGGTTGCCGGTGGGGTGCGTCACCACGGCCTTGGAGAACGGGTTCTCGTCGGCGCCATAGAGCAGGTCCAGATCGACCATTGGGTTCTTGAGGAAGAAGTCGAGCTTCGGCACACTGAGCAGCGCCATCGGCAGATAGTTCGTTTGCAGCACACGCGCCGGGGTGTTCCCCTGCACGCTGCTGAGCTGGTACGTGTAGTTCGGTGGAATCATGAAGATGGCGTGCTCGCCCCACTCGAACGACTTCTTCGGCATGTCGTCGGCGCCCCAGATCGTGCAGATCCCGCGGCCCTTGACCACATAGACCAGCTCCTCGAGGGCGAGGCGGTTCGGGGCGATTGTCTTTCCCGGGGGGATCTCCGTGATGCGCGCCTCGTGGATATCCTCCATACCCTTCAACTGGAGGAAGCCGGCGTAGCATTCACGCTCGGGCCACCACTTCAACTCGACGGTGCCCAGGTTCTCGACTGAATGGTCCCGGTACACCGGCAGATCGAGCGAGGCGAGCCAGCGGTCGTACGCCGATCGCGATGTCCAGGTATTTTCGACGTTCGGTTGCGGTGCAGTTGCAGCCATACACGCTCCATTCGGGTCCAGTGACGATGGGCCTATGGTGGCCCGGCCCTGGTTGTTCGATGCTGAGCCCCGATCCTACGTGGGATCGGGGCTCACGTCAATAGTTGAATGCGACCGACCGCGCTGCGGATCGATGGTGCACATCCATTCGCTAACGCGGCGAGGCCTCGGAGTTACGCGACGACGCGGCCGGGGACGGACCGGATCCGGCGCTCCTCGATGCCACCTTCGTCGTCCTCGGTTGGCACGTGAATGCAGACGTTCTGGGCCGGGTCGCGGAAGACGCCCATCGGGTCCTCACCGCGCTCGACCTTCTGTACGTTGTCCTCGAGCAGCCGGCGGTACAGGATGATCGCCTTGTCAGAAGTCCCGAGCTTCTCCTCCGAGCGGTCGGCGACGCCGCCCTGCGTGTACCACATCGCCATATCCTGGCCGAGGTTGTTGTCGAGCACGTCCCACGTCGGATGGCCGTTCTCCGTCACGCCAGGCAGCGGCACATGGTAGAGGCGCGTATCCGCCGCTTTGGCTGCGGCCTTGTCGCGCGGCATCACCCGCGCGGGGTACCACCAGTGCATCGTGTGCTCGTCGTCGATGGGCACCCGAATCTGCAGGGTCTGCGCGCCGTTCAGCAGGATATTGGGGAAGAGCACCGGGTGGCCGATGCGCCACTCGGGATCTTGCTCGGTGCCGCCCTTCCACATCCGACGCTTGACGATGCCGTACTCGAACACGTCGGCGCCGATCTTCTCGTGGTGCCGCACCTCATACTTGAGGTCATCGCGGCCCTTGCGCTGCAGCACGTAGTTGTCGAAGCGGCGATGCAGCCACTCGACGTGCGTCTGGTCGAGCGAGTTCTCCATGATCTGCAGGTAGTTGCACGGGAGGATCGACCAGCCGATCGCGGGCCGGTTCGTCTCGCCCTTTACCAGCGCCTCCCAGCGCGGGAGCAGCGGGGCAGGATTCGGACCAAGGTAGGCGAAGACGAGGCCGCCGAGCTCCTGCACCGGGTAGGCGCTCAGCCGGACGCGCTCCCGGAACGTGCTGTCCGGAGCCTCCATGTCCTCGGCAGGCTGCTCGATGCACTGGCCGGTGCGGTCGTACAGCCAGCCGTGGTAGGGACAGCGCAGCCCGTCGTCCCCCACCATCCCGAAGACCATATCGACGCGGCGGTGCAGGCACTTGTTGCCGACCAAGCCGTAGCGGCCGCGAGGATCGCGGAACAGCACGAGGTCCTCGCCGAGAATCCGCACGGCTTTGACGGGCTCGGTCTCCATCTCGACGGTGGCCGCCACCGGGAGCCAGTAGCGACGGTACAGCTCGCCCATCGGCGCGCCGGGGCCGACCTTCGTCAGTCGCTCATTCTCTGCCTGTGTAAGCACGGTTGCTCCTTTTGCGGTCGGATATCCAGGTACCAATCCCCGGCCGCGCGCAGCGTGGCTCGGAAGATGCTGTGCTAGTATCACGCTGGCGACGCCCTGTCAAATCGCGTCGCCTTAGCTATGGCTGGCTCCGAGCGCCGCCTCAAGATGTGGCTGCCCCAGAGTGGCCCAGGAACGCATCGCTCGCGGGGTTGTTCGTGTCCCATGATACCGGCACGTTGCAGATCGTCCGCGCCGCGGCGAACGGACGACCGGCGGTGCGGTACGCCGCCGGCTCGCTACGCGCCCCGCTCGAAAACGCACCGATCCGGCTGGCCGATCTGCTGCGCGATGACCAGGATATGCTGCAGCGCTTCGTCGAGGCCGCGGCTCACGGGCCGGCGACTTGCGAGGCAGGCCCACCCCTCGCGCCGATCGACGGCGGCACGGAGGTCTGGGCAGCCGGCGTGACCTACAAGCGGTCCGAGGAGGCGCGGGTCGAGGAGAGCGCCACTCCAGACATCTATACGAAGGTCTATCGAGCGCAGCGCCCGGAGCTATTCTTCAAGGCCAATGCGCGCCGGGTTGCCGGACCGGGCCGGCCCATCGTCATCAGGGCAGATTCGGCATGGAACGTACCAGAGCCGGAACTGGCGGTCGTCGCCAATGCGTGCGGCACGATTGTGGGCTACACCATTGCAAACGACGTGAGCTCACGCAGCATCGAGGGCGAGAACCCGCTCTACCTGCCGCAGGCTAAGCTCTACGCCGGCTCCTGCGCCCTGGGCCCCGGCATTACTCCTGCGTGGGAGGTCGCCGACCCGTACGCACTGGGTATCCACATGCGCATCGTGCGCGGCGGCGCGACCTGCTGGGAGAGTGCGACGAGCACCAGCGAGCTGCACCGCCGCCTGGATGAGCTCATCGCCTATCTCTTCCGTGAGGATGAATTCCCGGAGGGCGTGGTGCTGTGCACCGGCACGGGCCTGGTGCCGGAAACGCCATTCACGCTGGAGGCAGGCGACGAGGTGGCGATCACCATCGACGGCATCGGCACGCTGCGCAATCCCGTGGTTCGCGGCAAGGCAGGAGTTTTCGCTCAAGCCTGAGTGCCCCGTTGCCCCGCCTCGCCAAGCGGGCTTACTGCTCCCGGAGCGCTCCGGGCTATTGCCCAACCGGATCCAAGCCCAGGGAAACCCGACCGGTAAACACCAGCTGTCGCTTCTCCGGAAGTGGATGGTATTGCGCCCCATGTGCATCGCGAAGCAGCCGCTCAAGTCCCGCGGCGCGGAAGAACGCGGCGCCGCCCACCACCTCCATGGCCTTCTCGACCGTGTCCAACACGGCGCGGGCAGCGATTGTCTTGCGAATCAGCATGGCGTTCGCGGTTTGGTCCGTCACGGGAAAGCCATAATCGTCGTTGATCGCGATCATGTCACGCGCGGCAAGCTGCGCCGTCGTGAGCGAATTCTCCAACTCGCCCACGAGATAGAAGACGTGCGGATCTTCGAGCTTCCGGCGGGCAAAATCTCGCGCCAATTCGGCAGCGCGCTCCGCCACGCCGAGATAGACCGACATGATGAGCGGCTCGGCCACCCCAAGCACGACGTTGAAGAATGGATGCCAGCGGCCCTTCGGCCGACGCAGCGAAACGGCCGCGTCGGGGACGAACACCCCGTCCAGCATGACGTCGTTCGAGCCGGTCGCCCGCATGCCGAGTGTGCGCCAGTTGTCTAAAACCGTCACCCCGCCTGCTGTCATCGGCACCGGGAAATGAAGGACGGTGGCGCCGTCTTGCGGATCGTCGTAGACGGCGCTGGTCATGAGCAGCGAGCCGGCTGGGGAGCCGCTCCCAAAGATCTTGCGCGCAGTTACACGGTAGCCGCCCTCGACCTTCTCGGCGCGGCCGGACGAGTCCAGCCAATCGGAGGCGCCGGTGCTCACCAGCACGAGCTGCTCGTCGGCAATGCGCCGCAGCAGCGATTCTACGGGCTGGCCCTGCCGCCACCTCCAGATGGCCGCCGCAAGGAGGTGGGTGTGCATCGCGAGGGCGAGCGCTGTCGAGTCACAACCGAGCGCCAATTCGTGGAGCAGATCGCACAATTCGGAGAACGACGCGCCGCCCCCGCCGAGGTCGGCCGGGATGCCGGCCGAGAACACCCGCTGCTCCTTGAGGTCAGTGTAGTTCTCAGCTACGAAGGTATCAGCCGTGTCGTGCGCTTCGATCCGCGTCGCGAACTGCTGGCCGAGCTTCTGCGCTACGGCATGCCAATCGGTGCGGCCGGTTTCGCCCGTGCCACTCGGCGTTTCACCTGCCATTACCATTGGTGCGCTCCTTTCGTCCGTCCACACTTTGGCGCTTTGTCCATCCACCCGGTCGCAATGGGAAGCTTCCACGGCATCATACCGCGGTCGGTGTCGTCTCAAGACATCCTGTTGGCAAATGGCGTATCCGGAGCGGAGCCATGACGTGCTACATTTGGCGACTAGCTTGGCGACTAGCGGGTGTTTCCGTCGCGGGCCGCCGTGTAGAAAGGGAGCGTGGCGAGCACGAGGGACAGTGTGCAGACTTCGACCGTCCCAGATGGCTGGCTTGCGGGTCGCAGCGCGGAGCTCGCGACACTGACCCAGTATTTTGCGACTGCGTCCGAAGGTCACACCGTCACCGTGCTCATGACGGGGGAACCCGGCGGCGGCAAGACGCACCTCCTCAGGGCGTTCGCCAATTGGGCAGCGCAGCGAGGAGCCACAGTCCTGAGCGGTGGCGCCTCCGACGCCGAGTTGATGCCGCCGTACCTGCCGTTCATCGAGGCACTCGATCCATATATGCGCGACACGCCCCGCGACCTGCTGCACGAACAGCTCGGGCCACTTGCACCACTCCTCGCCACGATTCTCCCTGAGCTGACGCCGCTGGTCGATGCGACGCAGCCGACCTATATGCTGCCTCCCGAGCAGGCGCGCCTCCGGCTGTACCAAGCGGTCAGCGATCTGATCGCGCACGTCGCCGCCAGCGCGCCAGTGGTGCTCCTGCTCGACGATCTGCAGTGGGCCGATCCGGCCAGTCTCGATCTGCTCTGCTACCTGGTGCAGCACCGGCCGCAGGCCCGCTTGCTGATCCTCGGTGCCTATCGCGAGGGCGACGTCGGGTCCCAGGCGCCGCTCGAGCGTGCCCTCGCCGCGCTCAGCCGGCTGCGCGTGCTCCATACCGTCACCCTGGCACCCCTCAGTGCGGAAGAGATTGGCGAGTTGGCCCAGCACGCGCTCGGCTCGCCCATCGAGATGGCCGCCCGCAGTCTGCTGTTCGAACGCAGCGAGGGAAATGCGTTCTTCGCGGAAGAGCTGCTCCGCGACTGGCTCGAGAGTGGCGTCATGACCCGCGACGGCCCTGCCTGGCGCCTGGCGACGCCCGCGGTCGACGTGCTGCCGACCACCGTGATCCGAGCCGTGCGTGAGCGGCTGGTCGGCCTGACGCTGGAGACGGTTCGCGCCCTCCAGACTGCGGCCGTCATCGGCCGAACCTTCGATCTCGAGCTCCTTGCCGAAGCGCTCGGGAGCTCGCTGGAGCTCACCGAAGATTGCTTGCTGGAGGCCGTACGGGCCCGCTTGCTGCGCCAGGGTGCGGCAATGGAGTTCACCTTCGGGCACGACCTCATCCGTGAATGTCTGTACGATCAGGTCACGGCCGTGCGGCGGCAGCGACTGCACGGGTTCATCGGCCGGGCGCTCGAGGCACGCGTCGCGATCACGGATGCTCAGCCAGATAGCCACCGGCTTGCCACACTCGCCTTTCACTTCGCACGGAGCGGCGACCGCCTGCGCGGCGCCACCTACGCGAGGCAGGCCGCCGACCGCGCCCTTCGCACTTACGCGCCCGACTCAGCAGTGGCGCAGTATCGAGCCGCGTTAGAGCTGACGGATTCTGCTGACCCTCAGCGCGGCGAGCTGCTCCTCGGGCTCGGGGAAGCTTCGCAGCTCGCCGGCGACGAGCGCGGCGCCGCGGACGCATTTGGCATGGCGCGGCGCTGGTTCGAAGCGGCGGGCGACCGGATGGCGGCTGGGCACGCCGCGCATCGCCTCGGCCAGTCGCTATGGCGCCAGGAGGAGATTGCGGCCGCGCGAACCGCGTTCGAGACGGGCCAGACCGCGCTCGGAGATCACACCAGCCCGGAGTTGGCCCGTACCCTGCTGGATCTGGGCAGCCTGCGTGCCGTCAGTCAGCACGAGCTAGCGGAGGGGATGGAGCTTTGCCGCCGCGCGGTCGCACTCGCACAGGAGCTTGATGATCCACGGCTGCTGACCGCCTCACGTCGCGCCCTCGGCAATCTATTGGTGCGCAGCAATCAGCTCAGCGACGGTATCCCCATGCTGTACGGGGCGCTCGCCGCGGCGGCCGACGACCCCGTCGAGGCCGCCGAATGCTGCGGCTGCCTGGCGCCGGCCCTTTTCTGGCAAGGGCACATCAACGAGGCCCGCGAGGTGGTCCACCAACGTGCTGCGTTCGCCGCCCGCTGCCAGGACCCGTACGAGCTGCGCCACGTCGACGCGTGGCTGGCGCTGTTTCACGGCCTGCGGGGCGAATGGGCGGCAGCTGCGCAGGCGATCGAGCATGCGCAGGCGATCGTCGACCGGCTGAGCAGTCCCGAGCCCCAAGCCTATGTGCAGTTCTTACGCGGTGGCCTCGCCTACTTCCAGGGCGAGTGTGCGGCAGCCGAGCACTGGCTCACGCCGGCAATCGCAACCTTTCGCGCGATTGGGCCTGGCGCGCTGATCTGGTACCTCGGCCTCCTGGGGATGACGCAGCTCAAGTTGGGCAACGTTGCCGAGGCCCGTGCCGTCATGGACGAGCTCGAGACCCTCCTCGGCGGTGTGCCGGTCGGGACCATGCCGACCTCCGAACCGCTCAGCTATCTGGCGGAGCTGGCGCTTGCCCTCGACGACCACGACCGTATCAACGCGCTTCGTGAGAAGCTGCGCGCGTTCGCGGGCCAGTTTCACGACCTGGTCGTCGACCGACTGCTCGGCGAGATTGAGGTTCGTCGTCGCGACTGGCGCGCGGCCGCGACCCATCTGGACGCAGCGGAGGCGCTGACTCGGCGAGAGGAGCTGCCCTCGGAGCTCGCGCGCACGCTCGAGGCGCAGGCGGCATTGGCGCTGGCCCATGGCGGTCGATCCGAGCCCGGCCACGTGCGGCGGCTGCTCGAGGAAAGTCGGGCACTGTACCAGCGCCTCGGACGTGAGCCTGATGCACGCCGGGTCAGCGAGCGCCTGGGGATGGCCAGTTCGCCTCGGGCGAAGCCCGCGCCGCTCCCCGCGGGCTTGAGCGCCCGCGAGGTGGACGTATTGCGCCTCGTGGCGACCGGGTGCAGCAATCGCGAGATCGCACAGCGCCTGGTGCTCAGCGAGAAGACCGTCGAACGCCATCTCACCCGCATCTACGGCAAGACGAGCGCGGATAACCGGGCCGCGGCCGCGGCCTTCGCCATCCGCCACGGCCTGGCCTGACCCGGCCGATTCCTGTTGGGGGGTTCCCCCTAACGGCGTCGCCAAGCCGCAGCCACGGCAGCCGTGTCGAAGTTGGGGGGTTCCCCCGACGCGCTGCGCGACTCTGCCCGGCTAGGCTGTGCTCGGCCGTACGACGTAGTTTGCACATGAGTCGTGGCCGAAGAAGGAGACCCAACTATGCGCGGTTCGCGATCTGACGTGCCGGTGACGGTCGAAGCAGGTGGGGTCGAGATTCGGGAGATCGAGTGGGGCGAGATGAACGTGGCGCTCGAGTCCTTCCCCGCGGGAGTGGATACGGCGCCGTTGTTCAAGGGTTTGCCGGATGATCGCTGCCAGTGTCCGCACTGGGGCTTCGTGGTTCGCGGCCACATCCGGGTCCGCTATCAGGACCACGAGGAGCACCTGCGCGCGGGCGACGTTTACTACTTGCAGCCCGGCCACACCACGTATTTCGAGGAGCCAACGGAAATCGTGGAGTTCAGCCCACGCGGCGAGTACCAGAAGACGGTGGAAGTGGCAGCGCGCAACATGGCCGCAATGCAGTCCGCCTAACGAGGAGCGGAGGTGGGGGCCGCGCGGCCTCCGCCTTCGCCCCCAACGATGCGTGCCATCCGGAAACCCTCCGGTGCTACGGATGCAGATGGTTGGCGAGCGTCTCGAGGATGGTGTCCAGCGCAGGATCCGGCTCGCGCGAGGTCTGGTCGGCGAGCGGCGTGGCGCTGATCAAGCGGTACATATCAGCCGCCCCTTCGAGCATCCGCGGCGTCAGGCCGACGCTCGCAAAGGTGGCGGCGATCTCCTCCATCTCCCCGACCCAGCGGCGCGCCCGGCGCGGCATACCCGGGATGCCGGTGAGCTGATGGCGTGCGACGGGGTTATTCGACCCGAGCTCGGCGAGCAGCGCCTCCCCCAGGCCAAGGCTGCGGGCGGCAACCAGCAACTCCGTCCAGAGCGCCGTGGTCCCCTTAGTGGAGGCGGCGTAGACCATCTTTAATCCCGATGCCTGGCCAATCTCCGGGCCCACCGCGCGCACGTCGAGGCCATGCTGGCCGAGCGCCTCGAACGCGCCAGTATCCGGCCCCGAACAGTAGAAGCGGGCGGAGTCGCCCGGATGGCGCGGCGGACCGCCGATGATGCCGGCGTCGACGAACACCACACCGGCGTCGGTGATCACGCCGGCGATCTCACGCACGGTATGTGGAGCGATCGCGTTGCACTCCACGTATACGGGCTGGGCCCCGGTGCGCCGCAGGCTCGCCGCCACCTGCTCGGCGATCGTGCGCGCTTCTGCGGGGACGAGCACCGAGAGCAGCAGATCTACCCTGAGGACGAGCTCGTCGTAGTCCGGGACGGTGCGGAAACTGGCCTCCTCCGCTCGCAAACGCGTCAGCTCGCTGCGCCCCACGAGGCAGGTGACGACGTCCAGGCCAGTCTCACGGAGCACACGGCCGATGCCGGTCCCCATCTCGCCCGGGCTGAGAATCCCTACGGTGTGGACCTCTGCCACGTATCGCCTCCCCGCGCGTCGACTGGCACACATCATAGACGAGCGGCGGACTGCACCCCGGCGCTCGGGTATGCTGATGCGGGTTCGCCCTTCGGGCTGAAGTTCAGGCTGAGGCCAATCACGCGACCCGGCTACAGGGAAGTAGGAGAGGGCATGGAGCGGATGATTCCGCGATTCACCTGGGGCGAGATTGCGCCGCGCGAGCGCGACGTGAGCCGGGGGGCCGGCTATCAGTTCTATCGGATCGCCCCGACAGATGTGATGCTCGTATCGACACCGCTCGGCATCGAGGACTATACGCAGGATGCCGTCGAGGAGGCGATCGCCCGCTTCTGGCATTGCGTCGAGCTGTTAGCCGCCGAGCACGTCGACCGTATCGTGCTGGGTGGCGCACCCGTCTCGGCACAGCTCGGGCGCGAGCGCGTTCGCGCCCTGCTCAAGGAGATGGAGGAGAAGACCGGCATCCCGGGCGATGCGCCGCTCGAGGCAATCATTGCCGCCATGGCGCGCCTTGGCATTCACAAGATCGCGATCGGCAGCCGCTGGGCCACGCCGCTCAACGAGCGGATCGCGCAGTATCTAGAGGAGGCCAGCCTCGAGGTGGTAGGTATCACCGAGCGGGGTCAATGGGCGGCGCAAGCCTTCGCGATGCCCTTTGAGGAGGGCCTTCGGGTGGCCGTCGACGTGGGCCGCGAGGCCGCGCGGCTGGACGCCGATGTGCAGGCCGTCTGGGTGGCAGGTGGCGCCGCAATGGCGCTGCACGCGATCCCGGTGATCGAAGAGGAGTTCGGCGTGCCGACTTTCACCAACCTCAGCGCCGAAGTGTGGAACGGCCTGGTGCGGCCCGGCGTCATCGATCCCGTGCAGGGATGGGGACGACTGTTGGCGACGAAGTAGCGCCCTCGTCTTACTGGCGCTGTCGAGATTACCGGGCGCCGTCGAGCACTTCGCGGACCTTACGCGCCAGGCCAGCCGTGGTGAAGGGCTTCTGGAGAAATGCGGTGCTCGCCGTTTCGACGCCGTGCTTCAGTGTCACGTCATCCGTGAAGCCGGACATGTACAGCACCTTGGTGGCCGGCCGCAGGGCCACGAGGCGCTCCGATAGCTCGATGCCGCTCATGCCGGGCATGACCACATCGGTCAGCAGCAGGTCAATCGGCCCTTCGTGAGTCGCGCACACTTCCAGCGCCTCCCGACCATGGCCGGCAGCCAGTACCGTGTGGCCCGCGGCCTTGAGCACGGCGGTGGCGAGATCGCGCACGCCACGCTCGTCCTCGACCACCAGCAAGGTACGCGTCGGCGCGCCGGCGGCGAGGTCCGCCAGTTTCACTCCCTCGTCTTCGCACTCGGCCGGCTCGGGCGGCTGCTCATAGCGCGGGAGGTAGACGGAAAAGGTCGTGCCCACCGCGAGTTTGCTCGTAACCTCGATCTCCCCGCCGCTCTGCTTCACGATCCCGTACACCGTCGAGAGA
>JAXDLH010000449.1:0-4190 GCA_034666705.1 Chloroflexota bacterium | reverse complement strand
AGACGACTTTCCCCTCGGTTGCTTCCGAATCCACCGCAGAAAAATCGATCCCCTCAAGGAGCCTTCGATTGGCGTCCGCAAGGAGATCGGTGAGGTTTCTGAATTCGCTCATAGAGGGGGTCTACTTCGCCCAATCCTCCAAAATGTCCTTGACGTCCTCGCGCGAGGTGAAGCGCTCGAGGAAGCCGTCAACCGCACCGGCAGGCTTCTCAGCAGTGTGTGTCCGGGCATCTGTACGTGACTCCACGACTGAGGTCACCGCCTTCCGCGGGCCGGTCACACTGAACTGACCGGTCTTTGCGTCCCGAACTACCTGCTTCTGCTCGACGCTTCGTGGCGCCGGATTTTTTCTCTCGTTCTTCTTGTCTGGGCTGTGCTCTGCTTCTTTTTTCGTAGTCATAGTGCTTCTCCGGTTGCGGTCAAAAACCTATAGGTCTTCAAGCCCGCGATACCCTGCCGTTCAAGGATTGCTCGTTTGGGCGCAGGGTGTCAACTTGTTAAGTGCCTATCGCAACCGATCAAATTATGGAATTTACGGCTGATTGGAGCGGGAGACGGGATTCGAACCCGCGACAACCTGCTTGGAAGGCAGGGACTCTACCAACTGAGTTACTCCCGCAGAGAGCACATTAAGTGTACCACGGGCTGCTCGTTGAGGCAGCGGCGCCACGGTGGCGCCAGCCGGGCACATACGCTGGGTGCGCCGGTTTTGACTCGCGAGGGTTTTCACAACCGGCCAAATTGATGGCACTTTTGTTACATTTCACTTTACTTTTGCACGACCTCCCGGATACACTCCTCGCCAGTTTGGCGGTTACCAAACCGCTGCGGTTTGTTCGACTGGCTATGAAGGAGCGTAACTTTGGTTCGTCTGGTTGCATTGATTTTCCCGCTCGTGGCGATGATTTCCAGCATGCCTACCGCCAGCGTCGCGGTAGCGGGTATCCAAGCCGGGGATGTGGCCATCGCGTCGTCAATCGCTCCGGACGTTGCTCCTGCTAGTCCCGACGTCATCGCGCTTGCGGATGCCGAGGATGTCATGACTCCCATGGAGCAGGCGCTCCTCGCGCTTACGAACGTCGATCGGGGCACCAATGCCGTGGCGCCGCTGCAGTTCGATCCTGAGCTTCTAGCGATCGCCCGTGAGCGTGCCGCCGAGCAGATGAGCATGAGTGACCTCACCCACACCGATGCGCAAGGCCAGCTCGTCTTTCAGGAGCTCGTAGACCGCCAGGGGCTCGCGTACCGACTCATCGGCGAGAACCTGGCGAAGGTCCCCGGGCTCGATGCCGGCGTGGCGGCGCGCGCCGAGGTCGCGCTCATGAATAGCCCGACCCACCGGGCCAACATTCTCGAGCCGATCTTCGATCGCGTCGCTATTGGCAGCGTCGTGGATAGCAGCGGGAACACCTTGTTCGCGGAGATCTACCGCGCTGCCAACTAAAACTCAGGCCAAGATGAAGACCGCAAGCCTTCACTCGTAAATCATGTCTGTATCAAATGTAGGTTTCATCGTGGCTGTGGTTTAGGCCGTGGTCGATGACGGGCCGACGAGCTCCGCGCGCACGACCAGTCGCTCGGAGTAGTCGCGGGCCAGCGGCAGCCAGTCGCCGGTGCAGGTGATCAACGAGATCGACGGATTCGGCGTCGGATAGAGCACCCCGACGTCGTCGCGATCCACGGGCCGCACCTCGACCACCCGGTAGTCGAACTCGTCATCCGCACTGTAGACCTTGACTACGTCCCCAAGCTTCACCCGATCGAGGTGGAGAAACACGTCCCCTGAGCTGATGCTCGTCACGTGTCCAAACAGCACGGCATTGCCAGGTTGGCCGGCGCCGGCCGTGTATTCCGCGTGGCCGGGCTTGAACTTGGGAATCTCCCACGTGCCACCGTCGGCCTCGGAATAGGGCGCAGGCACCACCTCGGTGTCGAGCTTGATGGAATTCACCATGATCCGCGTGATGGAGGGCTCGCCGAGTGCAGGCGGCGGCGCCTGGGGGACAATTGCCGCCTCGAGATTGCTGTCCTCAGCCGCCGGTACGCTCGCGTCTGCATCATTCGTCCCCGACGTGCTTGTCGGAGCAACCGAGGCGGGCAATGCGGCGACTGGGCGCGCGGTCGGGGAAGAGCGGACGAGCGGCGGCGCGACCATGAGCACGACGAGCGCGACGAGCCCCACGAAGCCGACGGCAAACAGGCCAGTTCCGAACAGCGAGAGAGCTCGGCGCACGTCATCACCAACCAGTCACATCGAGTCGGAGCCACCAAGCATGCTACCAGGGCTCCGTTCCATTTTAGCGATCGGCTCAACGCCCGTGGTTTGTTTCCGGGTGACGAGGAAGTCAACGGTCAGTTACGCATCTCGTCGCGCGAGGCTCAGATCGTCAGCACCGTCCGGGCGCGCCGCGCTTCGTCGAGCAGAAATGTGGCCGTCCCCATAATACTGTCCACCTCAGGCGCCATCTCGTCCGGCCCAATGTCCCAGATGCGCGCCCCACGCGAGCAAAGGTAGACGCGAACGCGACCCGTCGCCTTCACGTCGCGCAGCATCTGACCCAGGTCACGGAAGCCCAACGTCTCGGCCGCACCCATGTACTCGGCGGCCACGCCGTCGGCGGGCTCGAATGCACCCATCGCATCAATCCGCAGCAGTCGCGCGGCGCGGTTAGTGAAGAACATCGCGACGTCAATCTCGGCGCTCGCGGCGATGCCCGCGAAGCTGAGCGCGAGCAGGGTATCTTCAAATGTATCGCTCTTGACGATCAGCGCCATGCGCTCGGCGGCGCTGGCGTGCGGCTCGGCCATCGATCCATCCGGTGCCAGGAAGGCGGACCGAGTATAAGAAATGGACGTGAACATCACCGAGCGGGAATCCGTCGTGGTCCTGCGCCCCGGTGCACTGGGCGACACGCTCGTAGCGGTCGACGCCCTCGCGGCATTGCGTCGCGCCTATCCCGGCGCTGCCATCGAGCTCGTCGGGAATCGCACCGCCGGTGATCTCCTGCGCGATGCGGGCCTGGTCGACCGAGTCGTCGCATTCGACTCGGCTGAAGTGAGTCCGCTTTTCCTGGACCCACCGGAGGTCGCTGCACGTTGGCACGGCGCAGCCCTCGTCGTCGTCTGGCTCAACGACCCGTTGCGGATTGCGGATGCCTTCGGCCGCGCGGGTGCACGCTTGATCGTCGCGGCCAGCCCGTTCCCGGTCGAGCGGGACATACACGTAGCGGATCACTTGATCGAGACGTTGCGAGCCGGCGGTGTGCGGCTGGTACGAGGTGAAGCCCTTACCCTCCTGGGGCCCAAGAACGATGTGCCTCGCAAGGGAATAGTGATTCACCCGGGAAGTGGAGCGGCCCGTAAGAATTGGGCCGCGGCGCATTACGCGGTGTTGATCGAGGTGTTGCAGGCGCGGGGGGAGGAGTTCACACTGCTGCAAGGACCCGCGGATGTGCAGGCAGTGGCTGCGGTGCGGCGCGCGCTTGGCGGGCTGACAGTGCCGATCATCGCGCCGATCGAGATCAAGCAAACTGTAGAAGTCCTGCGCCGAGCGGTCCTGGTCGTCGGCAACGACTCTGGTGTGAGCCATCTCGGCGCGCGCATCGGGACCCCGACCGTCGCGATATTCGTGGCGACCGACCCGAGCCAGTGGGCGCCACGCGGGCCCTGGGTGTCGATTGTGGGAAGTGGGGGGAGCGGGCCTGCGGTCGAGGAGGTCCTCGCGGCAGCTAATGGGCTCCTCGACCGCAGGCCATGGGATGGCCGATTAACGAGCGCCGTCGGCGCGACGGTCGAGCACGAGGACACTGGCGAAGAGCGCGATGAGCACGAGGATGGTCACACCGTCAATCACGTGGTTCTCCCTGAATCGCGTCGCAGTCCATCCTACGGCGTGCCCGTCACGTGCGGATTACGCCGGGCGCCAGCAGAGTAACAAACGTATCACCAGAGACGGAGGGGGCGATGGAGCAGGAGCGGCTTCCCCTGGAGCGGGTCGAGCAAGCGATCCGCGACCTGGCCAACCAACCGCCCGAACAGGCGGTGCGAGATCTCACCGCGGCGGCCAATCGGGCGGTCATCGAGCTGCACAAGGCGGCTCGCCAGGAGGCGAATAGTCGGCGCGGAGCCGCGAATTGGGGCGCGTGGGCGGGACTGGCGAACGCGGCGCGCAGCGGCGTGCTGCAGATCGC
>JAXDLH010000448.1:0-4259 GCA_034666705.1 Chloroflexota bacterium | reverse complement strand
CGCGCAGGTTGTCGATATCAGGGTTTCTCTTTCGACGTCTGTATAGGAGCACGGTTCGCGGGTGCCGACACCCGGGAGCCAGGATCCACAAAGCGAAAGACGGAGGCACGACGATGAGCGCGATGGTCAGCCAGGCGACCCAGGCCACGGGGACGTACGTTCATCCCGGCGCGAATCGCGGCGCCAACGCGAGGCGGGACGGCACGGGCCGGACGAAAACCGGCGCGGCGCTGTGGACGGTACAGGGACTGCTCGCGCTGCTGTTTCTCTTCGCGGGGGGCATGAAGCTGGCGATGCCGCTCGACGTGATGGCCGAGATGATGCCGCTGTCGCCGATCTTCATGAAGTTCATCGGGCTCTGCGAATGCCTCGGCGCCGTCGGTCTGGTCCTGCCCGCGCTGCTGCGCATTCGGCCGGGACTCACGCCGCTCGCCGCCGCCGGCCTCGTGATCATCATGATCGGCGCGACGACGCTGACTGCGGCTACCATGGGAATCGCGCCGGCGCTGTTCCCGCTGGTCGTGGGGTGCCTCGCGACGGGCGTGGCCTATGGCCGCGTGCGGCTCGCACCGATCGCAGCGTTGGCATAGGAGGAATTGCGATGCGGTTCATGACGATCTACAAGCCAGCGAACACCGCGGGGATGGAAGCGGGAGTCCCGCCGACCGAGGACGAGATCGCCCGGATGGGGGAATTCATCGGCGAGATGGCCAACGCCGGGGTGCTGCTCGCGGCCGACGGGCTGATGGCGAGCGCGACCGGCGCCCGCGTGCGGCGCACCGGGGGCAAGGTAACCGTGACCGATGGCCCCTTCCTCGAGGCCAAGGAGCTGATTGGCGGCTTCGCCATCCTCAACGTGGCCTCCCGGGAAGAGGCGATCGAATGGACCAAGCGCTTCCTCGACGTCGCGGGTGATGGCGAGAGCGAGGTCCGCCAGATGTACGACGCGGCCGCCTTCGAGGCATAGCAGCCCCGCGCTACGCTCAGGGCGCCGCATCGGGCGCCGGCTCCTCGTCGGGGAGTCGGCGCCCGTGGCGTGAGCGGCGGTATCCGGGGCCCCGAGGGACTCGCGCGAGGCGTAGAGATCCATGATCGCCTGGTCGTCGCCAACGGTCGCATCGCCGAGGCGGGCAGCCACGAGGGGCTGATCCGCCAGGGTGGCCTCTATGCGGATCTCTACCAACTCCAGGCCAGCGGATACCGGTAAGTAGCCGCCGGGTCAGCCACGCAGCGTCAGCAGGTTCCCCGACTCGTAGCGGCGGAGCCCCATCCGGAACACGATGAGCACCATGGCCCACAGCACCGCCGTGAAGGCGAGGAGTAAGCCCATGCGCCACGGATCGAACGTGCGCATCAGCTCGATGGGGAGGTGCGCGATGAAGCCGGCCGGGACGATGGTCAGCAGCATGACCTTCGTCCAGCCCTGAAAGATCGGGCTCGGATAGAGCGAGAAGTTGATCATGGCATCGCGCGCCTGGAAGGCCGCCGCTTCGGCGTTGCCGATGAAGAACGCCAGCGATCCGATCAATGTGGTGTAGCCGACGGCGATCGCGGTGCTCGTCACCAGGAAGATCACGGCGAGCGGGATCGGCAGCGCTCCCTGCCACGCCGCAACCGCCAGCGCACCGAGCCCAAACGCGAGGTCGCCCCAGCCCGCCAGCGACGAGCGGCTGACCAGTACGTGCAGCAGCGGGTTCTTCGGCAGCGTGAGATAGTAGTCGAGCTGGCCCTCGCTGATGACGGTGGCGAGTCGGTTGCAATTCCCGAAGACCACCGTCGCGAGACCGTACGCGGCCGCCACCAGCCCGTAGAGGCTCACCAGGTCGAGCAGCGTCCAGCCTCCCACCTGGCGGAAGCGCTGGAAGTAGATCCACCAGAAGAAAAAGAGCAAGGCGTCGTTCGCGACCATCCCCAGGCACTGCGCCAGGAACGAGGTGCGGTATTCCATCGCCGCGGCGAGATTCAGCTTGCAGTACACCGCGACCAGGCGGAGCGCCGCCGTCATCTGCCTACCCGCCATGGACGTTCAGCTTGCGGACGCCCCGCCGGTAGATCAGGGTGACGGCCGCCAGCGCGATGCCGACCCAGACGAGCTGCGAGCCGAGCTGGGTGAGCGCCACTTCCGGCGAGGAGCCCACGAAGATGCGCCCCGGCGCGTACGCGATCGAGGCGAACGGCAGCTTGCCGGCGACGTCCGCGAGCGGGCTCGGCAGGAGCTCCAGCGGCAGAAACAGGCCGCCCAGGGTGAACACCAGCTTCTGGTAGATCCAGTAGAAGGGGAGCGTCTCCTCACACCAGAATGCCAGCAGCCCGATTCCCGCCGCGATCAGGAAGCTCAGCGTCAGGCTCAGGGCGAGCGCCACCGCCGCCCCCACGAAGGCGAGCGGTCCCGCGGGTGGCGGTCCCACCGCGAGCCACACGACGAGGCCGCCGAGCAGCGCTTGCAGCGGGAGCCGCACGGCCGTCTCGCCGCAGGATGTGGCGAACTGATACGCAACGTAGCTGTAGGGCCGAACCAGCACCCGGGCGAGCTCCCCGGACTTCACGTCCTGGTCGATCCGCTGGGATATCCCCTGGCTGCCGGCGCTGAGCACCGCCACCTCCGTGATGACGAGATACCAGAGCAGGTCGCGGAGATCGAAACCGGCGATCGTCTGGAACGCGCCGAGGGTGAACGTCGTGGTCCAGAGTTGGACGAACACGAACAGGATCATGCCCATCGAGATGCTGCGGATCAGCACGTCGCCGCGATACACGAGGCTGCCGAGCAGCGTAACCTTCCACACCGCGCCGTACTTGGCGACTATCATCCGCCTCCCACCTCTCCGTAGATCGCGGCGATGATCTGCTCCATGGGCGGGTCCTCGATGGTGATATCCGCCACGGCGCAGCCGGCGACGATGCGGCCGACGACGCCGTCGATGGGCTGGATAGCGGTGTCCACCTCCAGCGTGACGGCGTAGTCCGCAGCGCTGATGACGCGGACGCCGGGCAGGTCGAGCGCGAAGCCCGGCTCGGCGAGCTTCAGCGCGATCGTCCGTGCGTGGATGAAGCGCCCCTTGAGCGCGCCCACGCGGTCGTCGAAGATCACGCTGCCCTCGTTGATCACGATCACCCGATGGCAGAGCGACTCCACGTCGCCCGCATCGTGCGAGGTAAGAAAGATCGTCGTACCATCCTCGGCGTTCATCTCGCGGATCAGGGCGCGAATCCGCTGCTTGATCACGACGTCCAGCCCAACCGTGGGCTCGTCCAGGAACAGCACCTCGGGCCGGTGCAGCAGGCAGCCGACGAACTCGCAGCGCATCCGCTCTCCGAGGCTCAGCTTGCGCACGGGCGTGGTGATGTACGGCCCGATCTCGAAGCGCTCGACCAGGTCGGCGAGCCGCGCCTGAAACGTGGCGCGATCCAGCTCGTAGATCGCGCGGAGCAGCTCGAAGCTATCGATTGGCGGCAGGTGATACCAGAGCTGGGACCGCTGCCCGAACACCACCCCCATGCGGTAGGCGAGCTGCTGCCGCTGCTGCCACGGCACGAGCCCCAGCACCTGAGCGGTCCCGTCGCTCGGATGCAGAATCCCCGTCAGCATCTTGATCGTCGTCGATTTCCCCGCGCCGTTTGGGCCGATGAAGCCGACGATCTCGCCCCGCGCGACCGCGAAGTCCACGCAGCGCACCGCCTCGATCTCGCGGTAGGTGGGACGCACGAGCGCCTGCAGGCTCCCGCGCAGGCCGGGCGCCTTCTGTTTCGCCTGGAAGACCTTGCGCAGCCCCACCACCCGGACGGACTCGTCCACGCTTCACCTCGATCTCTGCCGGATGCATTGCACCCGGCATTCAGCGCCCGGAAAACAAAAAGGCCGCGAGCCCTTTTTCGGCTCGCGGCTTGGAGGTGCTTCGGGTTGGTCAGTTGTTAGCCTGCAGCCCCTCCGTCCGCGAGCATGACGGCACAATAGACACTGGTCGATTCGGTAAAGCTGCGGAGCATAGCAGACGCCAGCATGACCGTCCTCTCAGGTAATCTCGTGCTTGTCGCTCACGGGAATTAGCCGAGCTTATAACACCAGCCGCGCGATCCTGTCCACCATCTCGCGAAACGCCGACCTTCGTGACTCGATGTGCACTCCCACGGCTGGCGCGCGTCGGCTCGGCCTGCAGTCCACGTTGGTGCTCAGCGTCCTCGGTTCCGCCGCCTTCAGCTTCCTTGCGCTCTGGCCGCTTCGTGCGCTGCGCGAGATCCGGCCGGCGGGCGACGGCCAC
>JAXDLH010000447.1:0-6206 GCA_034666705.1 Chloroflexota bacterium | reverse complement strand
CTTCGACGGTCGACGGAATCGGCCGCCTGGCGCGTGCTACCCAGGGCAGCCCCCGCAGCGCCTCCGCCACGCCGGCGCGGTGCGCCGGATCGTGCCACGCTGCCCTCGCGGCCGCGGCGGTATTGCGCAGCGCCCGGTGGAACGGCCGCCGCAGCCAGGCGGACCACAGGGCATTGCGGACGATCACCCGATTCCGCTGGGTGGGGTCGCGCATGGCGGATGGATAGTGGCGGGCTATTACGGCGGGCACGTACGCGAGGTCCCAGCCCGCACCGGCAAGGTCGAGCGCCAGCAGCTCCTCCTCGCCGCCGACGCCGAAGTGCGGCTCGAAGCCGCAGACCGCGAGGTACGCCTCTCGCCTGACCACCGCGCCGCAGGCGATGAATCCGAGCACCGGCCGGCCCGGTAGCGACCGGCGCGCGGGGAGTGGGCTCCTCGCCATCTCGAGACAGGCAGGATCGAGCCGGGCATCATCCCCGAGCACCACGCTCCCGGCGATCAAGCCAAGCCGCGAGTTCCCATCGAGCAGGTCCGCGGCGTGGGCCAGTGCGCCCGGCATCCACCAGGAATCGTCGTCGCTGAAGGCGACGTACGGGGTGTTGACCGCCGCCACCCCCACGGTGCGACCGGCCGCGCCCCGGTTCTCGCCAAGCTCGACGACGCAGATCGTGGGAAACGCCGTTCGCACTGCGGCCGGGCTGTCATCCGTTGATCCGTTGTCGACGACCACAATCTGAGCCTGACCCGACCCGTCGACGAGGTGGCGAAGGGTGTCGAGCAGAGACGCGCTGCGGTTCCGGGTCGCGATGACGATCGCGACTCGGGGGTCGAGGACGGATGCGGACGAGGGCATTGCCATCCCGTGGTCGCGTTGGTCATGGCGACGATCGACGTTGCCTGAAACGTTGCAATGCGGCGAAAGCGCAAGATCGGGCGGGTGCCCCGTGAGGAACGTCGCGGGGCTGGACAGTGCCGGAAGCCGTGCCAGGGTGCGCCGGTTGAGCGAACGACCGGGAGTATCGACGGCGCAGGCAACGGCGTTTGTAGCGCAAGGTTGCAGTTTAGTAACTGTCAGCGAACGTCATTCCCAGCTCGGCAGGCTGGGTGGCGCCGCCGGACTTCGGGAATGACAAAAAACTGTCATTGAAAGGCGTTCGGCTGCCTGCGAATCTCATCGATGAACGTGTGCCCCTGGTCGATGAGCTCCCGTAGCTGGGTCGTGGCCGCGGCCAGCTCCAGGTGCAGCGCTCCCGTGGGATCCTGGACTGCGTGCGCCACTCCCGTGAGGGTCTGGATCAGGGAGTCGAGCGCCTGGACGTGCGCGTCGATGCGCTGCACCGCCAATCGCTGCTGCGCTTCCTCCGCGCGTTTGCGCGCCGTCACGTCCCGGAAGACGTACACGTACCCGGTCACCACGGCCGCCCGGTCACGGATTGCCACGATGACTCCCTCGACGGCGATAGGAGTTCCATCCCGTCGATGGTGCAAGGCCTCGGCGCGCAAGACGCCGGTCTCGGCGAGGAGGCGGAACCCTTCTGCCCGTTGGGCTACGGGGTATTCCGAGCGGACGATCTCCCGCAAGTCACGTCCCAGCACGTCGACCGCGGTCCAGCCGTATAGCTGCTCGGCGGCCTCATTCCACAGGGTCACCCGGAGCTCGGCGTCGGCAGCGACGACCGCGTCCTGGACGTGCTCGAGGATGCGGGCTTGGTAGGCGAGGCGATCCTCCACCAGCTTGCGTTCGGTGATGTCGAAACTCGCGGTGACGAGCTGCCGCACCTCCCCCCTGGCGTCGCGCGCGAATGGCAGACTGCGACTCATGACCCAACGCCATTGCCCGTCGCGGCGGCGCACCCGGTACTCGATCTCTCTGATCTCGCCGTCGGCAGCCGCCTTCCCGCGCGCCAGGTTCTCGAGCGCGCGGGGCTGGTCATCCGGATGCCAGAAGGTGGCGAATGGATCGGCGAGCTGCAAGATCTCCTCTGGGGTGTACCCGAGGAGTTGAACGACGTCGGGACTGATGTAGACGTCCCGGACGAGCTCGAGATCGAAGACGTTCAAGACCACCGGGGTGAGCTCGGCGATCCGCTGCAACAGGCGGTCTTGCTCTTCAGGCCGCTCGTCCAGGCCTGAGCCTGCCCATCTGCCGGCTGCGGCGGGCGAGGTCAAGGCGACGCGGGCGGCCGCGAGGCCCAGGACAAACAGGCTCGGCGCATCGAGCTTCTCCTTGGTGCGGGCGATCATGCGACGGACCGTGCGCGCACTCCAATGCTCGAGCGACGCGATGTGCTCCTCGGTAAGTCCAGCCCCAAGATAGCGCAGCAGCCGATGTTCGGGCTCCGTGAGCCGGCTTGCCGCCCCGAACTCCGGCAGCCGCACAGACCTGCTGGCGCCCTGGAGCCCACCCACCACGAGGGCAATGAGCAGTGAATCGAGCACCTCGGGGGTAAGGTCGGCCCACATGAGGTAGCCGCCCACCCCCGCCTGCCGAAGCGCCAGCAATTGCGGGAGGTCGAAGTGGGCAGTGATGACGGTCACTGTGCAGTGCCTACCGGGGCGCTGGCACATCTGAGCCAGCGCCTCCAGGCTTGGGGCGGGCACCGCCGGTGGCGCCAGCAGCACGGCATCAGGGGGCGACGCCGCCGCCAACTGGGCCGCGTGAAGCAGGTTCCTCGCGACTACGACGGTCGCGACGCCGGGCAAGTCCGCGAGCGCGGCCCGTACCACCGCCCAGCCAGGCTCGCGGGAGGGGCACAACAGGACCCGCTTGCCCTGTGGTTCCACCATGGGCGTCGCCTCGCTGCCTTCATGCTCCGTGCTGGTGGAGTAACCGCTCTCGAACACCAGAGGTCGCTGTGTGATGCTACGCCAACGCGCGGTGGAGCACGTGCGCCTGCGGTGCCCATGGGTGGATGGGCCGTCGATTGGCCGCAAGAGGTCATCGCGGGCAGGCAAGCCGGGCTGCATTGGGGGTCGGGACGGCACAGCCAGTCGTCAGACATGGAATGTTGAGTTCGTGGCAACACACGCGCAACACCGGGCGCGATAGGGTCTATGCTGAAGAGGAGATCCATTGCGCTTTGTGTGGATCCAGGAAGCCGAATGCCAGGCGGGCTCCACCGGGGCATCGGCAGGCTCCTCCCCCGGCCACGGTATCCCATAAACCCGGTGCTCATGGTCAGCGGAGCGAAGGTGGAGGCGGCAGATGAAAATCCTCGTGGCGGACGACGACCAATCAATCCTCGACGCGGTGACCTGTGGCTTCCAGCTCTGCTGGCAGGACTGCATCGTGATCCCGGCCAGCGATGGGAACACGGCGCTCCGGCAGTTCGCCGTCCATGACCCGACGCTGGTAATTCTCGACGTGTCGATGCCCGATCCCGACGGCTATGCTGTACTCCAGGCGATCCGCCGCAGCTCGGACGTGCCGGTCATCATGCTGACGGCGCTCGCGACCGACGTGAACCAGATTCGCGGGCTCGAGCTCGGGGCTGACGATTACGTCGCGAAGCCGTTCAAGCTGCAAGTCCTGCTCGCGCGGGTGAAGAACCTGCTGCGGCGGGCCCGGGCGCTGCCCCCGACGGATACGCAGCCGGACTTCACGGTCGGCGAGCTCGCGATCAATTTCAGCAGCCAGCTCGTGACCCGCGCCGGCGCCCCGGTGCACCTCACGCCGCTGGAGTTTCGGCTGCTCCACCACCTGACGCGCCATCCGAATCGCCTCGTGCCCCAGCAGGCCTTGCTGGAGCACGTGTGGGGCACCGAATCCGAGGCCGGCGCGACCAGCGTCAAAGCGTACGTCAGCCGGCTGCGGAACAAGCTGGGTTGGAATGCAGCGAGCGACTGGGCCATTGTCAATGAACGCGGCCTGGGCTACCGGTTCGTCCTGCACCCTCAGAGGCACGGCGCGAAGGGTGGAGCGCCGCTCTCCGTCCTGCCTGCTGGCGAATCGACGCGAGAGACCGCCTGAATCTCGGGACACTCGTCCCGGCCGGGTGACGCCAGGCGGCTCGCCAGGCGGGCTCGCAGGAGTTGCATCTACCCGATGGCTCCGGAGCGCGCGGCAACCACCGTGGCATCGTCGAGCTCCCGGCCCCAGCGTCCGATGATCTCCTCTGCCAGGCGCTGCACGTCTATCCACGCCGCGTCGGGAATCTCCTCGGAGTGAAAGCGGGTCGTCACCCCGTCGGAATGCAGGAGAAGCCGCCAGCTCTCCATCAAGGGCAGCTCCACCAGGCGGAGGTGGGGCAGCGTGGCGCCGACGATGCCGCGCTGCGCGGTGAGCTGGCTCGTGCGGCCCTCCTGGATCAGCCGGCCTTCGACGTTGCCCACGCCGCCGAACGTGAGCCGACCCGCGTGCAAGTCGATATGGGCCACCGAGATCGCCGCACCGCGCGTGGATCGCAAGGCGACGTGGCAGTGTTGCAGCGCCACGTCGAGCGGGAGGTCGGGCTCGGCGGTGAGCGTCGCGACCGCGGCGTGCGCCGCCGCCGCCGCATCGGGACCATGGCCGAGTCCGTCGATTACGGCGATGCGCCGCACATGGTCGGTGCCGGTGGCGAGCCAGGCGTCGCCGCTTACCACCTCGCCCGGATACACCCGGGCTGCCCCGGCAATGACTATCCTCGAGACCACTTGCGGGCCACGACGGTGGTTCCGGCTGGTCCGGTCGCGACCTCGATCTCATCCATCAGCCGACGCACCGCGGGGAGCCCGCCGCCCAGCCCGCCGCCGGTGCTGTAACCGTCGTCCATTGCCAGCCCCACGTCGGCAATTCCCGGTCCTGCGTCGCTGGTCTCGACCTGAATGCCCACGCCCCGCCCATCTCGCAGCGCCGTAAGCACGATGGCGCCAGATTCAGCATAGCGGAGGAGGTTGGCGGTGAGCTCCATCACGGCCAGCCCCACCGCTTCCACATCCGCGCCGTCCATGCCCTGGGCCCGCGCCAGTTGCCGCGCCTCACGCCGCGCATGCTCCTTGTCCGCGAGGCTCGCCACGGCGATCCGGCGTGGCGCGAGCATCGTTAGCGACGCCACTTGCGGATCGTCACCGTGGTGCCGTGCCCCGGGGCGCTGTCGATCTCCATCTCATCCATGAGCCGCCTGCTGCCGGACAGGCCCATGCCCAGGCCGCGGCCGGAGCTGTAGCCGGCTTGCTGCACCAGCGCAACATCCGCGATCCCCGGCCCATCGTCAGCCACCACGATCTCGATACCCACGCCGCGTGTCGAGGTCGGCAGCGCCCGGATCACCGCTGTGCCCTGGCTATTCGTCGCGTACCGCACGACGTTGCGCGTCAGCTCGGACACGGCAGTCGCGATGCGGCTCTGATCGACCATTCCGAACCCTAACCCGCGGGCCAGCTCGCGCGCTGCCTGGCGCGCCTCGACGATGTCGGTGTCGCCCGCGATCGGGATACGCCGCTCGGTCGACGCCAACGTGGATTCGTCCTCTACCACCGTCGACTGCCACGTGGGCTATCCACCAGGCCGCTGACCCGCCGCAGCAGGGCGAGCCCCTTCTCCGGCGTGGACGCGGTGTAGACCCCCCGCAGCTCCAACCCGAGCTCGACCAACGTGATGGCCACCGCCGGCTGGATGCCCACCACGACGGTGACCGCGCCCATCAACCGGGCCCCCACCGCGATGTCGTTGAGGAGCCGCCCTAAAAAGGAATCGACGGTCGCCACCACCGAGACGTCGATGAGTACCCCGCGCGCCCCGGTCCGTTCTAGCGTGCCGATGAGATCGGCTTGCAGCTCGAGGGCGTCCCGGTCGCGCAGCTCCTCCTGCACGCTCGCGATGAGCACGTCGCCGACCTTGATGACGGGAATACGCGCCACGTTATGGAGCGACGGGGAGGGACGCGTCCGGACCGACCGCACGGCCCCGGCTCTGGATCACTTCGAGGCCGAGCCGCGCGAACGCCAGCTCGAGGCCCTTGGCCAGCGTCGTACGGGTGGTGACGCCGCCGAGCTCCACGCCCAGGTGCACCAGGGTGAGGGCGGTGTGGGTGGAGAGTCCGACGATCAGCACCTCGGCGCCCAGCAGGCGCGCCGCCGCAACCGTCTCGAGCAGGTGCTTGGCCACCGCGGTATCCACCAGCGGCACGCCGGTGATGTCGAGGATGACGATCTCCGAGTCGGTCCGGACGATCTCGTCGAGCAGCCGCTCGGTCATCTCCTGCGCGCGGGCGGTGTCCACGCTG
>JAXDLH010000446.1:0-23544 GCA_034666705.1 Chloroflexota bacterium | reverse complement strand
CTATCGACTGATCCGCGAGCGCAAGCTCGCCGCCACGCAGATTGGCCGCGCCTATAGAGTGCCCCACGAGGACCTGGAGGCATTCCTTGGGGCCCACAGCAGCCGCCCCGAGGTCAGGGCGGCCATTCTCCGCGACTTCATGAAGATTGCGGATGCTCGACCGGGCCTTGATTCTGACGCGGTACTCGAAGAGCTCGAACGAGAGGACGCCGCAGCACGGGTGCAGCCCCAGCCTGTATGAGGATCGTCGCGGACGTCAACGTATTGATCTCCGCGACCATCGCCCCGTTGGGCGCCTCACGAGCGATCGTGGAGGCCTGGCGTCACGAGCAAATCGAGCTCGTGGTATCGGAGCCAATTCTTGGCGAGCTCGAGGCGAAGCTCCGCTCGACCCGAATCGGCGCCAGGTACCGCATCACTACAGAGGAGGTACGCCGTACATTGGGGGCCCTGCGCACTCAGGCTGAGCTCATTCTCATTCCGACGGCGTGGATCAGGCCGATCACCGGCGATCCGGAGGATGACGCGGTGCTCGCGACTGCAGCCATCGGTAACGTCGAATACCTCGTGACCGGCGACCACGGGCTGCTCGACCTGGGCAGCCATATGCGCGTCCAGGTGATAAGTCCCCGCCGGTTTCTCACGATCCTCCAAGGCGGGGCCTCGTCGTAGCGCGCCTGGCTCGACGTGCACGCTTGACCGGTAGCTACGGAGCGGCATACCGTAAGGACCATGCTGAGCGACGAGGGGGTGCGTGTGGACCGCAACAGCGAGCTCCGGCCACGGCCGGCGACGACCCGATCACAGCTAATGCTGCAGACCGTGTGCGAGATGGTGCGGCCGCGCACCTCGCCGTACCAGCAGGCCCGCGTCCAGATCCGCGACCAGGGCGCCGCGGATTGGACCTATACCATGCTCGGCAGCGACTCGCCGCGCGCGCTCGAGGAGGTCGCGCGGCGCGAGGCGGACGTTGCCTCGGTGAACCCGAGCGGCACCCTCACGGTGGCCTACCGCGGCAAGGGACCGTTCGCCGAGCCGCTGCCACTGCGCGCGATCACCGTCATCCCCTCGCTCGACTGGCTTGGCTTCGCCGTGAACGAGTCGACCGGCATCACCTCGCTCGCCGACGTGAAGGCCGAGCGCTACCCGCTGCGCGTCTCGGTGCGCGGCCAGCGTGACCACTCCATCCACCTCTACGTCGATATGGTGCTCGCGGCGTACGGCTTCTCGTTCGCGGATCTCGAAGGCTGGGGCGGCGCAGTCTCCTTCGACGCGGGTATGCCGTACGAGCAGCGCCGCGTCGATAAGCTGGAGCGGGGCGAGATCGACGCGATCTTCGACGAGTCGATGACTCGCTTCGTCGCAGTCGCCGAGCAGCACCAGATGCGGCTGCTGCCTCTGGAACCGGCGATCCTGGAACAGATGGAGGAGCTGGGCTTCCGCCGGTCCATGCTTCCTGGCAACCTATGGCCGACCCCCCATGCCGACGTACCGACCCTCGACTTCAGCGGCTGGCCGGTGTTCACCCATGCCGAGGCGCCCGATGATTTCATCTACGACTTCTGCCGGGGCCTCGACGCGCGCAAGGGAGAGATCGCCTGGCAGGAGCCGGGTCCGCTGCCGCTGGAGACGATGTGCCGCGACTCCAAAGACGGCCCACTCGACGTGCCGCTGCACCCGGCGGCGGAGCGCTACTGGCACGACGCCGGGTATTTGTAAACAGGATTGTGCAGCGCGGGCCGGCCGCGTGGGGCGGCGCTACAATCGGGCAAGGTAGCGGGGCAGCGCCTCAACGGGAGGGACACCATGGCAGCGCCGACAGCGATCTCCACGGCCGAGGATGTGGGCAACATCCTCTCCATGGAGCACATCAACGTCACCATCCCCGATCAGCAGCTCAGCACGCTCTTCTATATCGTCGGGATGGGCTTCACCCGCGACCCGTACATGAACGTCGGCCTCGAGAACATGTGGGTGAACATCGGCGAGCAGCAGCTTCACCTGCCGACCAGCGCCAGGCCACAGGTCCTCCGAGGGCATACAGGCATCGTGATACCGCGACTGGAGGAGCTGAAGGCGCGGCTCGAGCAGGTTGCCCCGCGCCTCGGCGAGACGAGCTTCGCCTGGCATGAAGAGGACGACCACCTTGCCGTCATCAGCCCCTGGGGCAACGTGTACCGCGTGTTCGCGCCCGGCGAGCGTTTCGGCACGATGACCCTCGGCATGCCGTACATCGAGTTCGACGTGCCTCCGGGCGCCGCGGAGGGCATTGGCCGCTTCTACGAGCAGGTTTTCGAGTCGCCGGTGGCGTACGAGCGCGATGGGGACACGACGGCGGTGGTGCGGGTCGGGCCGCGACAAACCCTGCGC
This sequence comes from Chloroflexota bacterium, assembly GCA_034666705.1. Lineage (GTDB taxonomy): Bacteria > Chloroflexota > UBA6077 > UBA6077 > SHYK01 > JAXDLH01. Next base: position 21,174 of record JAXDLH010000446.1, on the reverse strand, counting down.
TTCCGCGAGGGCCGCGGGCCGATCCCCGCCTACGATCGCCACCATATCGCCATCTATGTTGGGAATTACTCGCGACCGTTCGGCTACTGTGCCGAGCACAATCTGGTCGTCGAAGAGGTGCCGCAGCAGTTCCGCTTCACGCAGATCGTGGACCCGGCCACGCAGGCGCCGCTCTTCGAGATCGAACACGAGGTCCGCAACACGTACCACGCCGGCTACGGCCGCCGCTTCGTCAACCGCGATCCCGCCCGCCCCCGCTTCGCCCAGTAGCCGCCAAAGGCAGCTAAGCCTTCGAATCGATCGGCGGCAGGCGGTCCCTGAGCCTCATCGCCAGGTTTGATCTACGCCTCGGATGGCCATCCCAGCTTGACGCAAATCGCCTGGCACGCTACTATTCACCAAACATTTAAAACATTTGTTGGAAACAGTCGTTTAGAGGTAGGCAGTGAAGGCGCGACGAACGGGGGCACGGTCGACTGGCAGGGTGCGGATCATCAGGGCGGCCCTCGACACACTCGAGCGGTCCGGGTATGCGGGGACGACGGCCAGGGCCGTCGCGGAAAACGGCGGGTTCAACCAGGCGCTCATCTACTACCACTTCGAAAGCCTCGAAGCCCTCCTCATCGCGGCCTTGCAAGACTTCAGCGAACGCCGGCTCGAACGCTACCGGGCTGCCCTGGACGGTGTGATCACGCTGACCGCGCTCGTCGAAACCATGAGCCGACTTTACGAGGAGGACGTGAAAGCTGGACGCCTGGCCGCCGCGCAAGAGGTGGTCGCCGGCAGCTCCGCTTCGCCTGAGTTGGGACGCCAGGTGGTCGAGCTCATGAACCCATGGTTCGCTTTTGCCGAAGAGATCGTCGGGCACATGCTGCAGGACACGATGTTCGCCGAGCTCATTCCGGCGCAGGAACTGGCCTATGCGCTGGTCGCACTCTACTTCGGCGTCGAAACGCTCGCCCATATGGACCGCGACCGAGGCAAGGCCGCGGCGCTCTTCGCAAGCGGCGCACGGTTGGCTCCGCTCGTGGACGCGATCGTCCACTCCGATATCCGGTTTGGCGACGACGCCTGATTGAGATGCGCCCGAATTCGTGAGCGGAGGCACTAACGTGGATGACCAGGAGGCACGGCCCAATACATCCACTTCGAGAGCACGGTGGACCCGCGCTCAATGGGGGCTGGTCGGCCTCATCGTGTCGCTGGCCGCGGGCATGGTCGGTTACCAATTGGCCCACTACGCGCGTATTGATCAGACTGCAGCGCTGTTCATCGGTCTCCCCACGCTCCTTGCCATTGCATTGACACTCGCGCCGAGAGCGGGGAGTGCGACGGGCATGATCATGAAGGGGCTGACGATTGCGCTGCTCATGTCCGGCCCAGTACTGAAGGAGGGGTTCATCTGCATCTTGATGGCCTCGCCCCTCATCTACCTGGTGGGCGCCATCGTCGGCAAGTCGTTGGACGCTGACAAACGGCGTGAAGAGGAGGGCGGCACCCGCCTCTACTCCTTCATCCTGATCCCTCTTCTCCTGGCGAGCATGGAGGGAGTGACGCCCGCGCTCATGCTTCCTACGGCGATGACCGTGCAGGCCGATCGGTCTGTGACAGCCTCCCCGGAAGCTGTGGAGGCAAAGCTCGCCTCGACTCCGGATTTCAGCCGCCCGCTCCCTGCCTTTCTCCAGATGAAGTTCCCCCAACCGGTCGATGGGGAGGGTGGTGGTCTTGTCGTTGGCGACCGACGTACGATCCACTACGCAGGAAAGGCCGCTCCGCGCGAGCTCGTCTTTGTGGTGGCCGAGCGGTCACCAGGGTACGTGCGCTTTCACGCCCTGTCGGACAATACAAAGATCAGCGAGTGGCTCGCGTGGCAGGATGCGGAGGTTCGCTGGCAGGCCACGCCCGGGGGAAGCACTGCCATCCAGTGGACGCTGCACTTCGAGCGACGGCTGAGTCCGGGCTGGTACTTCGGTCCCCTCGAGTCCTATGGCGCGACCGAGGCGGCCGGCTACCTGATCGATTCGCTCGCCACTCCCTGACGTGGTTTCCCCCGTCGTCGTTCGAAGCCTGAGCCTGCTGGTTCCGGTCGTCCTGACCTGGGCGTTGCTCCTGTACCGGCGACCGGACGGCCGACTCGCCGGGGCAGCGGGCCTGGCCTCGCTGTGGGTGCTCGCCGCCTCGTTTGCCGTCAATCTGCTCGCGATCCGAATCGGATCGTGGAGTTTCGAAGCGGAGGGCGGCGTGCTTGCCGGTGTCCCGATCGATTTGTGGTTGGGGTGGACGCTGCTCTGGGGTGCGATCCCTATCCTGGCGTTCGGATCGGTGCCGCTATGGCTGACGATCGCCGCGGTGGTGTGGTCGGATCTCGTGCTCATGCCCGCCTCTGCCCCGGTGGTTCAATTGGGACCAGCCTGGCTCGGCGGTGAGGCAATGAGTGTGGCCCTATGTTTGCTCCCAGCCCAACTGCTTGCCCGTTGGACTCGCGACAATCGGCGCCTGGCTGCTCGGATCCTGCAGCAAGTCGTGCTGTTCTCGTCACTGTCGCTGTGGGTGCTTCCGTTGATCATCATGGCCGAGGTCGGCGGGGATTTCGGTGCGGCCGTGCAGCGCCCAACCTGGGTGCTCAGCCTGGCGGTTCAACTGCTCGCCGTTCCGGCGACGATGGGCGCCGCCGCGGTGCTGGAGTTTTGTCGGCACGGCCGGGGCACGCCATTTCCATGGGACCCGCCGTCGCGTCTCGTGACCTCGGGACCGTATGCCTACGTCGCCAACCCGATGCAACTGTCGATGACGATCATCCTGGCAGGGTTCGGCATGCTGCTCGGAAGCGTGCCGGTGGCACTGGCTGGTCTCGTCGCTGGCCTGTTCGGCGCAGGTTTTGCGCGCTGGCAGGAGCATGGCGATCTCGACGAACGGTACGGCCAGGACTGGCATGACTACCGCGCTGCCGTGCGCGCATGGCTCCCGCGCTGGCGACCGGCCGCGACGTCGACCGCCACCCTGTACTACGCAGCAAGCTGCATTGAATGCTCCGCCGTGGGATCGTGGTTCATAAAACAACAGCCAATCAGCCTGCACCTCATGGCCGCAGAAGCCTATCCCGGGACAGCCCCAACGCGCATCACCTACGTGGCAGCCGACGGCAGCGTATTTGCCGGCGTCGCCGCGCTGAGCAGGGCCGTCGACCACCTCAATCTGGCGTGGGCGTGGGTCGGCTGGGCGTCCCGCATGCCAGGAGTCAGTCAGGTCGTCCAACTCGTGGTCGACGCCGTGGGCGGAGGGCCGAGGACAATTCGATTCCTAGAAGACTGAATCCGGGCGATATCCGCAACGCCAAGGGCCAGGTTCACACTCCGCCTACGCCATCCTCGGCCAACTCGCCCTGCGGCCGTGGAGCATGTACGAGATGACCAAGAACATCCGGCGGACCTTGCACTGGCTCTGACCCCAGGCCGAGAGCCAGATCTACGCCGAGGCCTAACGCTTGGTGGCACGGGGATTGGCGCAGGCTGCGACGCAGGCCGTTGGCGCCAGGCGGCGCACGGTCTATGCCATCACGCCGGACGGACGGGCGGCTCTGGAGCAGGTTCACGTGCGCGCGCAGCTCTTCGACGCGTTGTGGAGTCTCGGTCTAACCCTGCATCTCTGGGCCGAGCGCAGCCAGGCGGAAGTGGCGCGCTGGACCGACCTTGAGCTGGCGGACAATGAGGAGCGCGCACTGCGCACTATTCGTGAGGCTCTGGCCCACTTCCCGCTCGCCCTGGCCGCGGCGAGTACCGATCTGCCGCCGGAATCCTCAATCGCCCGATCAACAAACGCCCCTCGAGCCCCTCGCCGAGCCCCCAGCACGCGGCGCAAACTGCCGGGCGGGAGCGACGTTGCGCCCTTGACAGAGCCTCGCCAACAGGGTTCTGATAGCAGCTGATCCGCACGAAGCGCGTCTTGCGACGGCGGCGGATCCTTCGCTGAGGGAGGACATTGTGCAAGAGGTGGCATCGACCGCTGCGCAGAGCCTGAATGGACGCTTGAGCCAGGCGGAGTACGGCTCCGATCTGGCGGTCGAGCTCATCCGCAGTCTGGGGATCCCGTACGTCTCGCTGAACCCGGGCGCAAGCTTTCGCGGGCTGCACGACTCGTTCGTGAACTTCGCCGGGGGCGGCCCAGAGCTTGTCCTGTGCTGCCATGAGGAGATCGCCATCGCCGTGGCCCACGGCTACGCGCGGGCGACGGGCAAGCCAATGGTGGCGGCGGTCCACGACGTCGTCGGGCTGCAGCACGCCACGATGGGCATCTACCACGCCTGGTGCGCCCGGCTCCCCATGATCGTCGTCGGCGGCACCGGCCCCATGGCCGCCGAGAACCGTCGCCCGAACACGGACTGGCTGCACACAGCGCTCGTCCAGGGCAACGCAGTCCGCGACTACGTCAAGTGGGACGACCAGCCCGCGACCATCCGCTCGATCCCCGAATCGATCCTGCGCGCCCACCGGATCGCGACGACTGAGCCGATGGGCCCCGTGTACGTCTGCTTCGATACCGACCTGCAAGAGGAGCCGATCACCTCGCCAATCGAGCTGCCAGACCCGCGGCGCTTCGCGGCGCCCGCGCCCATGGGCCCGGACCCCGAGGCGCTGCGCGAGGCCGCAGCCCTGCTGGCCGGTGCCCAGTGGCCGGTAATCATCGCCGGTGCCGTCGCTCGCCATCGCGAGGCCCTCGCGCCGCTGGCCGAGCTCGCGGAGCTCCTATCCGCGCCCGTCATCTCGAGCGGGTTCGGCCTGCCCGCGAACCACCCGCTCAACGCGTCGGCCAACCGGCAGGAGGTGTTGCGCGACGCGGACGTCGTGCTGGCGCTGGACGTCACCGACCTGTTCGGCGCCTTCAGCCAAACGGGCGGCATCAAGGACCGTGGCGTCTTCCCCCAGTACATCAAGCCCGATACGAAGATCATCCACATCAACGTGTGGGACTTCCTGCAGCATAGCTGGGCAACCGACTTCCAGCGGCTCTATCCGGTCGACGTGCCGATCGCGGCCGATACGCAGCTCGCGCTGCCGCTGCTGGTCGAGCTGTGCGGCCAGGCGCTGGGGCGCGACAGCGGCAGCAAGCAGCGCGTCGAGGAGCGGGGCAGGGCGGTCGAGCGTATGCAGGCCGGCGCGCAGGAGCGGCGAGCCGCGAACCTGCGCCGGGGCTGGGATTCGCGACCGATCTCCGTGCAACGGGTGAATGCCGAGCTCTGGAATGCGGTGCAGGGCAAGCCGTGGCTCTCCACGAGCATGCGCGCCGGCTGGGAGATCACGGATCCCGAGCAGATCGCCGGCCATGCCGGCAGCGGTGGCAGCTCGGCGGGCCTCGGCCTGGCGATGGGCACGGCCATCGGCCAGGGTCTCGCCCATCGAGGCTCAGGCCGCTTCCTGGTCCACACCAGCGGCGACGGCGAGTTCCTCTTCACGCCCAGCACCCTCTGGACGCTGGCGAACCTCAACCTGCCGATCCTGACGGTCGTCAACAACAATCGCCTGTACGGCAACGACGAGGGTCATCAGGAGCACGTCGCTCGGGTGCGCGAACGACCGGTCGAGAACAAATTCGTGGGCATCTCGCTGGATGGACCGAAGACCGATCTCGGCGCACTCGCGCGCTCGTTCGGCGTCGAGGGGTTCGGGCCCGTGGAGGACCCGGCCGAGCTGCCCGGCGTGCTCGCGCGGGCCGCGGACATCGTGGCCCGCGAGCAGCGCCCCGTGCTGGTGGACGTGATCACCGCCAACGAGCGTGCGCTGAGCTGAGGTCGCCGCCCTCGCGTCGGAACCCGACTCGGCGCTACAGGAGGTCGTAGCGTTGCCGCAGTTCTGCGATCCAGGGGGAGTCAGTCAGAAAGCGGATGCCATGGCGCAGACAAGCGGCGTCAAAACCCGCCTGGTCTTCTTTCGCCAGGGCGGCGAGCTCCTCGAACCATCGCTCGGTCCCGCCCGGCGTGAGGACTTCGATGACCCGCGCGGGGAGAGCGCCAGCGTTCCACATCGCATGGACGACGTTCCGTGGCTTGAGCGCCCAGGCGCCGGGGCCGGCAATTCTGATCTCCTCGCCGACCAGTACGCCGATCTCCCCGGACAACACGTAGACCCAGACGTCGTTCTCATGCGTATGCGGGGGGGCCAGCCGTCGCGGTGGCACCGTCTCTTCGATCACGCCCATCGCGCCACCCGTGTGCTCGGTGTGGACTTTGACCAGGACCTCAAAAGCGCCGGGGAGGGGTGTGCCATCGCCGCGGACAATGACGATCGGCGCCGGCGACTCCGTCATCGGTGACTGGCTCGATTCACGACGGGCTTCCAATCCAGCGACTGCGAATCGCGGCGGCCACGACGCTGGCCTGGCGCAACCCCGCCGCCAGCGCATCATTGATCCGGCTGCGGTCCGCGACGTTCGGCCCCATCGCCTGGCGCGCCGCCTCGTCCGCCGCGACGTCGATCACCGCTCCACCCGCGGCGCGCACGAGAGCGATCTCGTTGCGCGTCTGTCTTCGCCCGCGCGCCAAACGATGTTACTCCGATCACCACGTCGTACCCCCAGCCGTCGTGGGGACGCCGGCGAAGGTGAGCACGACGTCTGACAGGACCAAGGCGTGGACGCGCAAGATGAAGCCGGCAGGCACCGCATCTGCGACGCGCTTCCGAAGGGTGGCTAGGAACGCGCGCTCGTCGGGGAGCCAGCGCAGCTCGGCATCGCCGAAGTCGAGCCAGACGCGCTGCAGCGGATAGCACAGTTTGAAGATCGTCTCCTTGGCTGAGAACAGGAGCAATCGACGCAGATTGGCGGGCAGGAGTGGATCTGCTTCACTGATCCACTCGAGCTCGGAGGGCAGACAGACGTAGCGCGCCACCGACTCCGATGCCTCTCGCTGGCGGTCCTCAAAATCCACCCCGAGCCCGAGATACTCCCGCGACCAACCGACCAACGACAGGCCGTACCCAGCAGCATGGCTGATGGCGCCCACGACGCCGGCGGGCCAGACGGGAGCTCCGTCGGGACTGCGTCCGATCGGGCCTGCTGGCCCGCCGAGATCCTGCAGCGCGTCGCGGGCCGCCGCCCGCCCGGCAGCGAAGTCACGGCGACGCTTCAGCACCGCGTCCGGCCCGAGGAGTTGGGCCTCTTCCGGAAACAGCAGCACGCCCTCGTCGTCGGTGCGACGCAATCCAATGCCCACCCTCGCGGGAAGCGTGGCGCGCAGGAGCGCCAGTTGCGCTGATTCCACGTTGCGCACTTCCAAGTCTTCGGAAGTGTATTGTGCCTGGCGCGCAGCTTCCCCACCCAGACTTCACGAGGCACAACGGCGCTGCGCCCTACTCCGCTGCGTGCCAGGCAGCCCAGCCCTCTTTGATGCCGTAGTAGACGATCACCAGGCCGGCCAGCGGGTCGGCCCACCAGAAACCGGCGGCGGCGTTGAGAAGCAGGCCGATGAGTACCGCGCCGGCGAGATAGGCGTCGACGAGCGTGACGTGACCTTCGGTCTGCAGCACCGGATTGCCGAGCTGCCTGCCAGTGGTGGCTTTACCCCAGGCGAGGAGCAGCATGGCGATGAACGTCACCGCGAGCCAACTGATCCCCAGGACAGAGGTCTCAGGGCGATCCTGGGTCAGGAGCGTTCGCGCCGATTGGAACAGAATGTAGGCCGCCAGGAGAAAGAACGCGGACCCGATCAGGCGCAGGGCGCGCGCTTCGCGATGCTTATCCGCACCGGTTAGCTCCCACACCACGACCACCGAGGCGAAGATCTCGATCACCGAGTCGAGGCCGAAGCCCACCAGCGCCACCGAGTGGGCGGCGATCGCCGCCCAGATCGTGATGCCGCAGCCGACGACGTTCCACCCGAGGGTGATGTATTCGAGCAGCAGGCCGCGCTTGAGCAAGGTCGTGTCGGTCATGATAACGATGCCTCACCAAGACGTCTTCGGTACAAATCAGGACACTCACCGTAGAATGGCGCCATGGCAACGGTAGCACGATTGCGGCAGTGGGCCCGCAGCGTCAAGCGGGACAGCTATGCGCTCTACCTGGCGTGTCGTGACCCGCGCACCCCCTGGTATGCCAAGGCCGTGGCTGGCCTCGTGGTCGCGTACGCGTTCAGTCCGCTCGACTTGATTCCGGACTTCATCCCCGTCCTGGGCTACCTCGACGATGCGGTCATCGTCCCGCTCGGGATCCTCCTGGCGCTGCGGCTGGTCCCCGAGCCCGTCATGACCGAGTGCCGGGCCGCCGCGCTCGCCGCCGAGGGGCGGCCCACCAATCGCGTCGCAGCCGTCATTATCGTGGCCGTCTGGCTCCTCGCCGCCGGGTTCGTGATCGCCGTTGTCCGCGACATCCTGGACTAACGCACCGCCCCACTTTGTCGGCTACTCACTCCATCACGGGCGCGACGTGGGCATCCCAGTAGTGATGCGTCTTCGCCAGCACGGTGATCACGCTCTTCACCTCGTCCGCCAGCGCGAAGCTCGGGCTCGCCGGCAGAAAGAGGCGGTCGCCCTCGCACCGCGCGTCGACGTTCTCCAGCAAGATCGTCGCGCAGAGCCAGGCCGCCATCTTCGCCGAGTGGCACTGCACGGCCACCCAGCCCGGCTCGGCCGGCGTCGCCCGGAGGCCGGTCGTCTCCCAGACGCCACGCTGGATCTCGGCGAGGGCATCGTACGCCGTGGCCCCCTCTGCAGCGGGGACCGTCGACGGGTGGAGCGCCTCCGCCTGGCCCCGGTGGGGCGGACCGCCGAAGAGCGCCAGCTCGCAGAACGTCGTCCACATCCGCTGCCAATCGGGTCGGCCGTCCGCCCGGTACACGAACGGTGCGGCCCCCATCGGCGCACCTCGCGCCGTCACCCCCTGCGGACGCGGCTGCACCACCTCGTCGTGCTCCAGCCCGGGGGCGGAGATCGCCGTCGAGCGAGTCAGGCGCAGCCGCTCGCCGGTGACGCGGGCGAGCAGGATTTCTTCCTGCAGCGCGTCGCTCAGGACCGCCACGCTGCGGCGCAGCTCCTCGGCATCGGCGGCGACCCCGCTCTCCACGACCACCACGACGCGCACTGCCATTGGGCCTCCCACTGGGTGTGATCCGCTCCCGGATGCGATCCCAATGGTAGCCGCTCGGCTGCTACGAGACCGGCTCCCCCAGCTCGACGAGGAGCTGCGCCACCCGACCGCGAATCGCATCGCGGATCTCGCGCACCTTCTCGATCGACTGGCCTGCGGGGTCGTCGAGCTCCCAATCCTCGTACCGCTTGCCCGGATAGATCGGACACGCATCACCGCAGCCCATCGTGATCACCACATCAGCGGCGCGGACGAACTCGTCCGTCAAGGGCTTGGGAAACTCCTGGCTCAGGTCGAGACCGATCTCGCGCATCACCTCGGCGACGGCCGGGTTGATCTCGTCGGCGGGGGTCGAGCCGGCCGAGCGCACGTGCACGCGGCCCTGGCTCAGGGAGTGAGTGAGGGCCGCCGCCATCTGCGAGCGCCCCGCATTGTGCACACAGACGAACAAAACCTCGGGTTGCGCCTTACTCACGAGTCCCTCCACCTGGGCGAGTGCTTGAAGTCGCTCCTTCGCGAACCGGTACGTAAGCTGCGGGATCATCCACTTGATCCGGGCTCCGGCAACCAGATCCTCATAGGAGTCGCGCACGTAACGCTCGACCGTCTTCTGGCTGAACGTGCCGCGAAAGTCTCGCGCCAGCCGGGCGACTTGCTGACTCACAGCAACCTGCAATTCAAGATCGGTTCTGAGCTCCATGCGATCAGTCTCCCTTCACGACTGAGATAAGTGAAGCGCCTCCTGAGGACTCGGCACCGTTCGGCGCCTTCGCGCCAGGAGGCGGGTCGATGCGCCCGTCTGCCTCGCACGCCAGCAGGAGTGCGATAGCGCGCTCGTAGAATCCGCCGGCGATGAGGCCACCGGCGAGCGGGCCGAGCAGGTAGACCCAGAAGCCGGCCCGCGGGCCCGGAATGGCGATTGCGCCGTAGCCGGCCCAGAACGCCACCAGCCGAGGACCAAGATCGCGGGCTGGGTTCCAGCTCGCCTGGGTGAGCGGGGCAAAAACGGCGATGAGCGCGGCCACGGTCAGGCCGATGATCGGCGGGATGAGCGCGGCCGGCAACCGAGTCGGGCGGCGATGGTCTGTGAGCGAAAAGACCACCAGCACCAGCAGCCCGGTCCCCAGCGCCTCGATGCCGAACGCGCCGAGCGGCGAGACGAGCTGCTCCGCCTCGGGCCCGGTGCCGAGGATGGCGGGGTTGGGGAAATACTCGCCGAAGATCATGGCGGCGCGCTCGCTCCCCGGGCCGCCGCGGACGAGTCCCTCGCGGGTTTCGAAGCGCGCGAGGAGCGGGCCGAACGTCAGCAGGACCAGTGCGCCGGCGAGCGCAGCGCCTACGAGCTGGGCGAGCCAGTAAGCTGGCAGCCGCCGGCGGGGGAACGCGCGGGGGCGCCACACCGCGAGCGCGAGGGTGACTGCGGGGTTCAGGTGGGCGCCGGAGAGTGGCGCGGCAAGGTAAATCGCGAGTGTCACGCCCGCGGCCCACACCGTCGCCACCTGCCACAACTCATGGAGGGCGCCGGTGAGCACCGCCGTGGCGACTGCACCCGTCCCAACGAGCACGAGCACGAGGGTGCCGAGCGCCTCGCCCAGGAGCGCCGCGCCGACCTTAGGCGGCACGGGGCTTGCGGGCCTGGACGAAGGCGCTGACGATCTGGCCGGCGAGCTCGCTCGGAGCGGCGCACCCGCCGTCCGTTCCACAGCAGCCGCCAGAAACCGCGAGCTGGGCTGAGTCGTGGACGCGCGTCACGTCCATGGCGATGGCCTCGAAGCCGCTCTCAGCGAGCAGCCGGCGATACTCGTCCTCCTCCAATGCGCCGGCCACGCAGCCGGCCCACGACTCCAGGTCGCGGCGGAGCGCAGCCGGCAGCTCGCCGCGCACCACGACGTCGGAGATGGCGAGCCGGCCACCGGGCCGCAGCACGCGAAACGCCTCGCGGAGCACTTGGCCCTTGTCAGCGGAGAGGTTGACGACACAGTTGGAGATCACCACGTCCACCGCCGCGTCTGGCAGCGGGATCGCCTCGATGAGTCCCTTGAGGAAGGTCACGTTGTTCACGGCCTGCTGAGTCTGGTTGCGCCGCGCCAGCCGCAGCATCTCCTCGGTCATGTCCAGGCCGTAGACGTAGCCCGTGGGCCCGACCCGTTGCGCGGCGAGCAGCACGTCGATACCGCCGCCGCTGCCCAGGTCCAGCACGACTTCACCCGCTTGCAGCGACGCGAGCGCCGTGGGACTCCCGCAGCCGAGCGAGGCCTGCACTGCGGCCTCCGGCAGCGACGCCGTCTCGGCCGGTGCATACAGCCCCGTGGTGATCGGATCGCACCCGTCGGCCGTACAACAGGCTGTGACGTCGAGCGTGGGCAGTTGCCGCGCCCGCGCCGCATACCGCTGGCGCACGGCCTCGCGAATCGCCTCCGGTTCGGCTTCCATAACCAACTCCTTTCATCGATTTCTGTTTATTCGATACTTGTCTATGTCTTGGCGCAAAATAGAGGCACTTGCCGTCCGCCGACAAGGCGCCTGCCACGCTGGTCCCCAATCTACGCTCAGCCCCGGGTGAGAGATCGAGAGATCTGTACCCCACCAGGGATGGGCTACGGATGCTTCGCCTGCGGGCTCAGCATGACACAGGAGGTGCCCTCCCCCGCCACGACGTGCTGGGCGTCGCCGAGGACGCGGCGACCCTCGTCGGTGACGGCGTAATAGGCCCAGACGCCGCGCCGTGCGACCGTCACCAGGCCGGCATCCCGCAACACCTTGAGGTGGTGAGAGATCGTCGGCTGGCTGACCGGGAAACGATCGACCACGTCGCACACGCAAATCGACTCCGGCTGCGCGGCGATCAAGCGGAAGATGTCGAACCGCGTCGCGTCACCCAGCGCCCGGAACACGGCGACGAGGCGGTCCCGCACCTCCTGGGCCAGCGGCTCAGGCGCGACGGGGGCGCTGCAGCAGTCGATTGGGCGGAGCTTGATCGTCTTCACGACGCCAGTGTAGCAGCCTACATTGATGAGTGTCTATATGATTTGTCTTTCGTCGACGGGTGCGGGACAGGTCGAGGCGGTTGCGGCGCGGGATAGAATTTCTTATCGTGCACCGTCGTGCAGCCGCAACGTCGGGCAACTGGCTGCGCATCGGTCGCACGGCACGCTCGCGAAGCTCGAGCACCGGCTCCCCCGACTGCGGGAGGCCAGGGAGGGATTGCCGAATGATCGAGGACACGCAGGAGAAACACACGCATCGCGGCACATTCGCCGGCTTGCATTCGCACGCCGGCGGGACGCTGCACTGGCACGACGAGTTCGGGGAGCACTCGGCTGAGCAGTTGGGCGGCGAGGAGATCGCGCTCCAAGCTCTCGACTGGAAGATGCACAACGTCGAGCTGACGACGATCGGCGTAGACATCGGCTCCTCGACCTCGCACCTCATGTTCTCCCGCGTCTACATCCAGCAGATGGGCGAGGGCGTGGCAGCGCGCTTCGTGGTCGTGGGCCGCGAGATCCTCTGGAAGTCGCCCATCATCCTGACCCCGTACCTCGACGACGACACGATCGACGCCGAAGTGCTGCGGGGGTTCATCGGCGACGCGTTCCGCGAGGTCCGGGCGTCGACCAGGGAGATCGATACCGGCTCGATCATCCTGACCGGTGAGGCGCTGAAGCGGAAGAACGCCCGGGCGATCGCCGAGCTATTTGCGGTGCACGCGGGCAAGTTCGTTACTGCCTCTGCCGGCCACCATCTCGAAGCGGTGCTCGCAGCGAACGGCTCCGGCACGGTGGCACGCTCGCGGCGCGACCACCAGACGCTGCTCAACGTCGACATCGGCGGCGGCACGACGAAGCTCGCCCTCGTGCGCGACGGCGAGATCCTCGCCACCAGTGCCGTGGCCGTGGGCGCCCGCCTGCTGGTGAAGAACGCCGAGGGGCGGCTCACCCGCATCGACGGCCCAGCGCGCCAGGTCGCCGCGCAGCTCGGCATTACCCTCACCCTCGGCGCGCCGCTCACCCCCGACGACGAGGCGCGGATCGTCCAGGCGTGGACGGACGTTCTCGCCGGACTCATCGAGCGCCAGCCGCCGACTGGCCTGGCGGCGGAGCTGATGCTGAGCGACCCGTTGCCCGCCGATCCTGCGCCTGAGGCGTTCACGTTCTCCGGCGGCGTCTCCGAGTTCATCTATTTCCGCGAGACGCGCGACTTCGGGGATATGGGACTGGCGCTGGGAAAGGCGCTGCGCAAGGCGCTGGCGAGCGGCGTCATCAAGCTCCCGGCGATCATCGATCCCAACCTCGGGATCCGGGCGACCGCCATTGGCGCCTCGCTCTTCACCACGCAGGTCAGCAGCAACACGTTCGTCTCCAATGAGGACATCCTCCCGCTCCGGAATGTGCCGGTGCTCGTGCCCACGCTGGACCTGGCGGGCGAGATCGACCCCCAGCACGTCGCCACCGCCATCCACGATGCGATCGTGCGGGCAGATCTGGATGAGGGCGAGCAGCCCATCGCCCTCGCCTTTCGCTGGCCCGGCGAGCTCGTAGACTCGCGTGTCCGCACATTGGCGGAGGGGATTCGCGCCGGCATCCCGCAGACCGTCGAGCGCGGAGTGCCGTTCGTGCTGCTGACGAACCAGACGATCGGCAAGGCACTCGGCTCGGCCCTGAAGCACGAGCTCGCCGTGCCGGGCGATCTGGTCTCCCTCGACGGCGTGAGCGTCGCGGAGTTCGACTTCATCGACCTCGCGCCGGTCATCCATCCCACGGAGGTCGTGCCGATCGCGATCAAGTCGCTGCTGTTCGCCGGCGGCATGGACCAGCGGAGCGTCAAGCAGGCGCTGCTCGACGCCGCGAGGTCCCTGGCGGCGAGCGCCCAGCCGGCGCCAGGCGGATGAGTCGGAGTTGGACATACATGCGCTCAACTTGAGCGTCGAGTAGGATAGCCGGAAACGCCGCGCGACGTACCACCGCACCGGAGGTCTTCACAGTGGAAGCCACCCACCACCATGAGCATGCCGAGCATGCTGCACACGAGGAGCATGCCGAGCATGGCGCGCATCACGAACACGACGCCCATCGGCCCCACGAGGATTGGGCCAACGAGGAGTACGTCGCCTTCTGGCTCGAGCGCGAGGGGGCGCGCGCCGACCAGCGCCAGCGCCAGTTCGCAATGGTGCGCTCGCTGATTCCCAAAGAGCACGACCAGGAATTTCGCTACGTCAACCTCGGCGCAGGGCCGGGCAACCTCGACGAGGTGTTGCTCGCCCAGTTCCACGGCGCGCAGGCCACGCTGGTCGACGGCTCGCTCCAGATGCTCGCCGAGGCGCGTAAGCGGCTAGAGCGGTTCGAGAACCGGGTTGAGTTCGTGCAAGCGAACCTGGCGAGCCCCGAGTGGACCGGCGCGGTGAAGGGGCCGTTCGACGTCGCCGTCTCGACGATTGCGCTCCACAATCTGCGTGATCCGAACCGCCTCCGCCAGCTCTACACCGAGACTTTCGGTCTACTCGGCCATGGCGGGATCTTCCTGAACTATGACTACGTGCGGATTGCCCGTCCCGAGCTCCTCCCGCTCGCGCGGTGGGCGACGAAGGATCCAGACTCAGGGTTCAGCGGCTCCCACGGCGGCAGCAACCTGCCCGGCACCGTGGAAGAGCAACTCGGCTGGCTCCGCGAGGCCGGGTTCGCCTGCGCCGAGTGCTTCTGGAAAGAGTTCCAGTCGGCGCTCATGGCCGGCATTCGCGACCACCTGCATCTGCCAGATGGCGAGGACGCGCATGGCGCCGCGGCCGGCGCGCATACCCACGACGGGCATTAGCGGGTCGGTTGTCAAGGACAGCGCCATTGCGTCCGCCGCCGTTCCGGTAGGACGGGGGCCAGCCCCCGCCACCAGCGCTGGGCCCAACCTACCCGGGCGGAAGGGGACGAGCCCCTTCCCTACCGGACGCAATGGCTGCAGCCGTAGCAACTGACCCCGCGGGTCAGCGGCGGCAGCCGGCGGGCTCGCCGCCGAGGAAATCGCCACCTTGTTGCAAGCGATTGCATCTGCATGGACTAGCGCTCTATCTCGGGTGCGGGCTATAATGCGGCTCGTTGCAGGAGCAATGCCTCGCGCCTCTCCGTGTAGCTGTACGCCACGCGCGGTATGCCATCCTCGGGAGATCGACGTGATCGACGCAGTCCGTACGCTCGCCCGCGGCTTTGATGCTGGCGAGCGCGCGCGCCTCGGTGGGTTCTATGGGTTCATCGCCGGGCTGCACATCGTCGGTTGGGTCATGCTCCTCTCCCAGGCCGCCGAGCACCCGGAACTGCTGGGCCTCGGCGCGCTCGCCTACAGCTTTGGCCTGCGCCACGCGTTCGACGCCGACCACATCTCCGCCATCGACAACATCACCCGCAAGCTGCTCCAGCAGGGCCGACGACCGGTTGGGGTCGGCTTCTTCTTCTCGCTGGGCCATTCGTCGGTCGTGCTGCTCATCGCCCTGGCGCTCGGCTTCGCGGTGAAGAGCATCGTCGACAGTGTGGTCGACGACGGCGGCCAACTGCGCGAGCTCGGCGCGCTCATCGGCACCAGCGTGTCTGGCTGCTTCCTGCTGCTGATCGGCCTCCTGAACCTGATGATCCTCGTCGAGATCGTCCGCATCTACCGACGGATGCAGCACGGCGAATACGACCGCGACGCGCTCGAGCAGCAGCTCGCCACGGGCGGCCTCATGACCCGCCTGTTCCGCTGGCTCTTCCGCCTGGTCGACTCGAGCTGGCAGATGTATCCGATCGGCTTCGTATTCGGGCTTGGCTTCGATACCGCCTCGGAGGTCGCGCTCCTCGCCATCTCGGCCGGTGCCGCCTCGCACGGCTTGCCGCTTGTCGCCGTACTCTCGCTGCCGCTCATCTTCGCCGCCGGGATGACCTTGATGGACACCACCGACGGCGCGTTCATGGCGAAGTGCTATGCGTGGGCCTTCTCCAGCCCGATCCGCAAGCTGTTCTACAACCTGACGATCACCGGCCTCTCGGTGTTCATCGCCCTCTTTGTGGGTGGCGTCGAGGTGCTGCAAGTCCTCACCCAGCGGCTCGGCCTGAGCGGCGGGCTGTGGGATATGATCGGCGATTTCGACCTGAGTCAGCTCGGATTCATCATTGTCGGAGCATTCGTGGTGACCTGGATCGTGGCCTTCGTCGTCTTCAAGCTCCGCCGCGTCGACGAGCGCTGGGCCACACTGGTCGAGGGCTAGCTCACGCAAGCACGGTCCATCCAGCACTTGCGGCCGTGTGGCACTGCGTCGTCCCGCGGTCAGCCGTGCTCCCTGGCCCAGCCTCACGACTCCTGATCTCGACGTTCGTATCTACCGCAGCCGCAGGCTCGCTCGCCCCTCGCTGCCTGTGCACAACCGCGGCGTCCCCATCTGCGGAACGATGGGCTTGACGACGCGCCGACTCAAATACTTCACGAATTCGCATCTGTTCTTGACGGCGCGTTCAACTCTAGGTACGATTTGACCCTATGGACAACGCGCCACTGTTGGACCCTATGATCAGTGCGTGGCGTGCGCCGCTCGGGCACACGCTTTGACCGTACTGGTCCGCATCCTTGGCTACCTGCGCCCGTACTGGGTCACCGTGGTCGTCGCGTACGCCTGCCTATTCGTCGCCAGCCTCATCGATCTCTATATGCCCGATCTCGTCCGGCAGGTGATCGACTGCGGCATCAATCGGGCCGCCTCGACTCGCTCGTCGTGCCCGGCAGCAACCGATCCGTCGGCGATCGTCGCCTGGGCCGCGATGCTGACAATCGTGCTTACGATCTTCAAGGGCGCGCTGCAGTGGGGCCAGGGCTTCCTCGGCGAGTACGGCGCGCAGTGCGTCGCGTACGACCTGCGGCGCCTGATGTACGAACATTTACAGAAGCTGTCGTTTAGCTGGCACGACCAGGCCCAGACCGGGCAGCTCATGGCCCGCGCGACGAGCGACGTCGAGCAGCTCCGCAACTTCTCCGGCCGCGGCTTCATCATGCTGGTGCAGATCGTGCTGATGTGCAGCGCCATCGGCGTCGTGCTCTTCCTCACCAACTGGAAGCTCGCGATCGCCTCGATGGTCATGCTGCCCTTCGTGGCGCGCACCGTCACGCTGTACAACCGCGCCATCCGGCCGCTGTACTGGCAGGTACAGCAGGAGCTGGCAGTGCTGGCCACCGTTGTGCAGGAGAACATCGCCGGGGCGCGCGTCGTCCGAGCGTTCGCGCGTGAGCCGTACGAGATCCAGAAGTTCAAGACGCAGAACGCCGTGCTCCAGCGCCAATACCTCGAGACGACGGAGATCTCGGTCTTCGCCAACCCGTTCATGGACGTCATCTCGCAGTTGGGCACCGTGGTGGTGCTCTGGTTCGGCGGCTACCTGATCATCACCGGGGAGCTATCCGTCGGGCAGCTCGTCGCGTTCAACACCTACTTGCTCCTCCTCACCCGGCCGATTCGCCGGCTCGGCAACCTCATTGGCCAGGCCTCGCAGGCGATGGCCGCGGGCGAGCGCATTTTCGAGATCCTCGACGCGCCACTGGATGTGGACGACACCCCCGGCGCGCCGCCCCTCCCGACCGCCCGAGGCGAGGTCGTCTTCGACCACGTGTGGTCGAGCTACGTGGGCAGCGCCCCGGTGCTGCGCGACGTGACGTTCCGCGCCGAGCCGGGGCAGACCGTGGCCGTGCTCGGGGCGACCGGCTCCGGCAAGACGAGCATCGTCAACCTGATTCCGCGCTTCTACGACGTCAGCGACGGTCGCGTGCTGATCGACGGCCACGACGTGCGCGACGTCCAGTTACAGAGCCTGCGCCGTCAGATCGGCATGGTTTTGCAGGACACGGTGTTGTTCAGCGGCACGATTCGCGACAACATCGCCTTCGGCGTGCCGGACGCCACCGACGAGCAGGTCGTGGCCGCCGCCCGCGCGGCTCGCGCCCACGACTTCATCAGCGAGATCCCGGACGGCTACGCCACCAAGGTGGGCGAGCGCGGCATTACCCTCTCCGGCGGCCAGAAGCAACGGATCGCCATTGCCCGCGCCCTGTTGCTCGACCCGCGGATCCTCATCCTGGACGACTTCACGTCGGCGGTCGATACCGAGACGGAGTCGCTGATCCGCCAGGCGCTCGACGTGCTCATGAAGGGGCGCACGACGTTCGTCATCGCCCAGCGGGTGAGCACGGTACAGAGCGCGGACAGGATCATCGTGCTCGACAAGGGCGAGATCGTGGGCATGGGCACGCACGGCGAGCTGATGGAGACGAACAGCATTTACGCAGAGATCTACCAACTGCAACTCGTCGACGAGTCGGTCGTGTCGGTGCTCAAGCAGGACCGGCCGATCGTCCCATCCGTTCGCCCTGAGGCACCCACCCCATCCGCGCGCTCTGAGGCCCTTACCCTATCCGTTCGCCCTGAGGCTCTCGAAGGGCCACCCCCTACGCCCGTTCATCGTGAGCCTGTCGAACGGCCACCTATCCTCACCGGCTCCCCGCCCGAGGCGGGCGGACAGGCAGGGACGCCTGTCCCTACGGAGGCGCGCGCGACGGCGGCCGACCCTGTGGGGCCGGTGCTCGCGGGGAGCGCCGCGCACGAGCGCGGTGGACGAGGTCAAACGGAATCGTGATGCATGGCGGGAGGCCAGGCGGTGGCTGGCAAGGCAGGCATGGTCAGATCGTGACCGGCCGCGCCTTCGATCGGAAAGTGGTCAACCGTCTGTGGGACTATCTGCGCCCCCACACCCTGCAGATCGTCTGGGCGCTCCTCCTGGTAGTGGTGACCGCCGGGTCGCAGCTACTCGGGCCGTACCTGCTCAAGGTGGCAATCGACGACTTCCTCACGACCAAGCGCGACATCGTGGGGCTCAGCTTCATCGCCAGCCTCTTCGCGTGCACGCTCGTCATCTCCTGGGCGTCGCAGGGGTACCAGGGCTACACGATGACCATGGTCGCCCAGGACGTGCTGAACCGGATCCGCACGGAGCTGTTCGAGAAGATCAACCACCTCTCGCTCAGCTACCACGACCAGCACGAGTCGGGCGTGACGATGTCGCGCATCGTCAACGACGTGACCGTGTTCCAGCAGCTATTGACGCAGGGGCTGCTCAACATCGTGGCGGACTTCCTGATCCTGATCGGCATCATCACGATCATGGTCACTTTGAGCCCGAAGCTGGCGCTCTACACCCTTGCGGTGCTCCCAATCATGCTGGCCGCCACCATCATCTACACGCGCCGGGCGCGGCGGGCGTTCCTGCGCACGCGCGAGTCGATTGGCGAGGTGGCCGCGGGCTTCCAGGAGAGCGTCGCTGGCGTGCGGGTAGTGCAGGCATTCGCCCGGCAGGACGAGAGCCAGCGGCGCTTCGACGAGGTCAACCGCGGCAATCGGCGCGCCAACCTGTACGCCCAGGCGCTGGGCGCGGCGTTCCCGCCGATCGTCGAGTTCATGAGCATGCTGGCGACCGCGATCGTGCTCTGGTTCGGCACGCAGCAGGTGCTGAGCGGCGAGATCACCGTAGGCGTGGTCGTCGCGTTCCTGACGTACGTAACCCGCTTCTTCCAGCCGATCCGCGAGCTCGCGCAGGTCTACAACACGCTGCAGCAAGCGATGGCAGCGGGCGAGAAGATCTTCGACCTGCTGGACTGCCCGATCGACGTCGAGGACCAGCCCGATGCGGAGACGATGCCGCCGATCCGGGGACGCGTCGAGTTTGTCGACGTCTGCTTCAGCTACACGCCGGACAAGCCCGTGCTGCAACACGTCTCGTTCGTCGCCGAGCCGGGGCAGACGATTGCCCTCGTCGGGCCGACCGGCGCCGGCAAGACCTCGATCGCGAGCCTGCTCGCGCGCTTTTACGACATCCAGAGCGGCAGCATCTTGATCGACGGGATCGACATCCGCGACGTGACGATGGCCTCCCTCCGCAGTCAGACGGCGCTGGTGCCGCAAGACCCGTTTCTCTTCTCGGGGACGGTTGCCGACAACATCCGCTACGGCCGGCTGGAGGCAACCGACGAGGAGATCGAGCAGGCCGCGCGGCTGGCCAATACCCATGACTTCATCTCCCATCTGCCGCAGAGCTACCAGACGCACGTATCCGAGCGCGGCCAGAACTACTCGCAGGGGCAGCGGCAGCTCATCGCCTTTGCGCGCGCCGTGCTCGCGAACCCGCGCATCCTGGTGCTCGACGAGGCCACCGCCAGCGTGGATACCCGCACCGAGGTGCTGATTCAGGCCGCGCTCGCCCGTCTGCTGGAGGGGCGCACCTCGTTCGTGATCGCCCATCGGCTCTCGACGATCCGGAATGCTGATTGCATCCTGGTGGTCGACCACGGCGAGATCGTGCAGCGCGGCACGCACCGCGAGCTGCTGGCCCAGGAGGGCCTCTACCGCGATCTCTGCCGCATGCAGTACGAGCGGGATGCTCAGACTGCTGCCGAGACAGAGCCCGCCGCCGAGCTGGAAATGCCCGCGGCCAAATTCGAAATGGAGCGCGTGTGATCGAGACCCGCGAGCAACCACGCCCCGCGACTGCCGCGGCGACGACGAATGGCAGCAATGGCCACTACGGTCGCCACGGCGGTGGCGCGCCACCCGCGGGGACGCGCCACCGCTTTGCCTTGCGTCGCTGGGCGCTGCCGGCGGTGCTGGTGGCACTGGTACCTGTGATCCTGTTCGGCGTGTTGTACCTGCACGATCAGGCCAGCTACGTCTCCACCGACAACGCCGTGATCACCGGCACCCTCGTCCAGGTAGGGCCGACGAGCGCCGGGCAGGTGCGGGCGGTGACGCCTCAGGTGGGCGACGACGTGCACCGCGGCGAGGCGGTGGCGACCGTACAACTCGCTTCGGGCCAGACGGTCCGCGTCCGCGCCCCGTTCGACGGGGTGGTCGTCGCGCGCTACGCGAGTCCTGGCGATGCGATCACCTCGCAGGCCGGCAAGGCGATCCTGGCGGTCCTTAACCCCAGCGAGCTGTGGGTCGAGGCGCGGATCGACGAGGTCGACGCGGGTCGCGTGCAGGCCGGGCAGCGGGCGGAGATCACCCTGGACGCCTCGCGGCAAACGGTGATCGGCCATGTGACCTCGGTT
>JAXDLH010000445.1:0-5736 GCA_034666705.1 Chloroflexota bacterium | reverse complement strand
CCCGCGGCACCCCACCGCCCCTACCGACAGACCGATGTCGAGCGCCCGGCAGTAGGTCGCATCATGTGGGACGAGCTGAAGCAGTCGGCCTGCAAGGCCAGGTTCCGCCGCTGCAGCATGGCCGAATTCATCGTTCGGGTGGTTTGACTCTCGCGTCGGCCCCGCCTATTGTCGGTCGCTCAAGGCGCCCCAACGTTGCGAGTCGGTGTTGCGGGCCGACCTCCGCACGGAGGCCGGCCCGCAACACATAGGATCAGGATTCTGGGGTCTTGCCTGCGCCGCCGCCTGCGCCGTGCGCGAGGATGGCGTGGTCGAAGTACTCCTGCGAGCCGATGATCTGGGCCTGCACGGCGACATCCACACTGCCGTCGCCGTCGAGCTCCCCGGTGAAGAGGGTCAACCCGGTTGGATCGGCGTCGCGGCCGAGGAACTGCTGATACCAGCCCTGCACCAGGTGCATCCGGTATTCCTGGCTGCTGAGGAGCAGCATGGCGATGTCCTGGTGGGTAGCGCCGCCATCCAGCATCTCCGTGAAGGAGTTGAGCTCCTCCGGGGTGGCGTCACGACCGAGGATGGCCGGGAGGAGCAGCCCGATGAGGATCTGCTCGTCGCCGCCGGCGCGCACCTCGAAGTACTCGTCGGAGCTGACCAGCAAGCCGATGAGGATCCCATTCGAGGCGCCGTCGTCGAGCGCGCCCTGGAAGAAGCTGAGCGCCTCGGGGTCGGCATCGCGGCCCAGGAACTGGTGGAACCAGCCCTGCACCAGCTTCGTCCGGTACTCCGGGCTGCTCATCATCAGCCGGGCGAAGTCCATGCGCGACATCGCGCCGCGATCGAGTTGCTCCACGAAGAGGTTCATCGCATTCGGATCCGCACTCCGCCCGAGCAGGTCCATGAACACCTGGTCCACGAACGCGGCGTGGGGCGCGATTCCCACGACGGTGAGCGGCACACATGGCACCGTCGCGGCAACCGTCGGCAGGCACGGCGGCGCTGCGGGCGTCGGAGTCGGACACGGCAGATTCGACGCGGCCGTCGGCTGATCGCATGGTGGAGTCCCCACCGGCGTGGGGCAGGCGCCGGTCGCGTCGGGATTGCACGGGGGTGTACCTTCCGGCGTCTTGGTTGGGCACGGGAGGTTGGCTGCGGCCGTCGGCTGATCGCACGGCGGTGTTGGAGATGCACACGGCACGTTGGCGGCAATCGACGGCCGGTCGCACGGCGGCGCCGTCGGGCTGGCCGTTGGGCAGGGCAGATTGGCGCCGGCTGCCGACCGCTCGCACGGTGGCGTCGGCGTCGGACAAGGGACGTTCGCCGTCGCCGCCAACTGATTGCATGGTGGTGTGGGCGACGGGCACGGGAAGTTCGCCGTCACCGCCAGCGGATTGCACGGTACCGCGGTCGGCGTGGCTGTCGAACATTGCAGGTTTGCGGCGGTCGAGGGCCGGTCGCACGGCGGCGCAGTTGGGCTGGCCGTCGGGCAGGGCTGGTTGGCGCCGGTCTGATTGGCGCCAGCCGTTCGCTCGCACGGCGGGGTGGCCGTTGGCGAGGGCGTAGAGGTCTTGGTTGGCTCGCAGTTCACGCTCGTCGCCGCCCGTTCGCACGGCGGCGTGTTCGTCGGCGCCTTCGTGGGCTCACAGTTGGGATTGGCGGCAATACCAGGCTGACAGCCCGGCGTCGGTGTGGGCGAGCACGGCGCGCCCGCCGCGTTCTTGCAGTCGTTCTGCGCGTAGGTGCCGGTGGTGGGTGCAGCCGCCAGCGCGCCGAGCAGGATGATGGCCAGCGTCGGTGCCAGAAGCCAGGGAAGTCGCCAGAGTCGCATGCAGTTCTCCTTCATTATCCAGTCTCGCCTCGCCCGGGCGGGGAGACCGGGGCCCGCGGGTCCGATGCCCAGTCGCAATGGGACGACATACCGTACGTCGTTGACCGTCTTCTTTTCCGAGTATAGCGAGCACTTTCTGCACCTGGATGTGGCCTGTGATGCTTCTGGGACGTGAGACTGCACACTCCAGTACCGTGGTACTGCACGAACGTGGTCGGAATAAACGACTGATTGAACCTGTAGCGTGGGCGGGTCTTTCCGTCTGCGCCGCAGTTGGCCGGTACACTACGGCGGAAGCCTCGACGCCCGCGCTCGGACCGACGCCACCGTCAATGCCTTCCGCGTGCTAACCCAGGACGTCGGGATTTTCACGATGTCGTACAGCCTGGAGAACATCCCCGTGCGTGCCGGCCTCAGCGGCCCCGGCCCACGCTGGTCGGCGCAGCCAGGCTCGACCTGGAACGTCCACGAGTGGACCTGGCAGTAGCGGCTGGCACGGCGGTACCCGCTCTCATCTCCGGATCGGAGCCGAGCAGCGGAGCACGGGCGGCGGGGCGGGGCTCCCGATATAGCGAGGCCAACCGAATAGGAAGGCCCGGGGCCGTTGGAAAGCGAGAGCTTAATCTCGCTCGAAGAAGCGGCGGCCCAAAGCGGATTAAGCTACTCCCACCTGCAACTCCTATCCCGGAAGGGTCGAATACGAGCTGTGGGCGATCAGGAAAAGTGCAGAGTCCTGATCATGAATAGTGCAGGGCTCGGGCGGGCTAGCGAACTATAGCACCGCCCCCTCCTTCCTCGGCCGGGGGCTCCTGGTAGGCGCGCATCCGGTAGCTGCGGCCGCGGATGTTGAGCACGGTGGCGGTGGCCACGACCGGATCGGCGAAGACCTGGCCCCAATCGCCAAACCCCGATTCGAGGTGAGGATGATGGAGCCGCGGTCCGCCCGCCGGCTCACCACCTGGAAGATCCAGTTGGCTGAGGCCTGATCGATCGGACATCAACCTCATCAAACGTCGGCTGCTGACAGCCGCAGACGCCTACCCGAAGCAATACGGGGGCCTCCAGTCATGACGAACGAAGGCACGATTACCCCGGGCAGCGGCAACGTCTTCGCCGACCTTGGATTTCCGAATCCTGCGGAGCACCAGACCAAAGCGAGGCTGGTCAGTCACATTGCCGATCTGATCGAAGAGCAACACCTAACCCAGGCCGCGGCCGCCGAAGCCCTGGGGATCGACCAGCCCAAGGTGTCGGCCTTGCTCCACGGCAGGTTTCGGGGGTTCTCGGTCTATCGGCTTATGAGCTTCATCGCCGCTCTGGGTCACGACGTCGAGATTGTCACGAAGAAGCCGCGTCGTGGTGTCCCGCCGGAAGGGACCGGACATATCATGGTGCGCTAACCCAGGACGACGGGACCTTTTACGCCGAATGCGACGGACTGGGTATACGAATCCGACGATCTCGAACGCATCGGCTGGGGGCTCCTTCATCCTGGGCATGGACAACATGTGGGCTCTGGGCCGAAGACTCGGGGGTCTTTTCCGCCGCGTCTGGAGCCGGCATCACGTTAAATCTGCCTCAAGCCGACGGGCGACGTCCCTGCGGCCGCGTGGCCGACCCAGGCGCCGTCGTTGCCACTCGACGCGTGTGAGCCGGATGTCACCGCCCGCTTGGCCCGCGGGGAGGCCCCGTCCCATCCCTACGTTGGCCGCGCGTGGCATCAGGCCGCGGACGCGCGGTCACGCAGCGGCGGCGTCCACTGCAGCGGCGAGCGCACTGTCCCCGAGGGCTGCCTAATCGCTCGACGCGGCGTCGTCTGCCGCCTCGTTGCCCGCGGGCGCGGGCGCCGAGGTCTCCTCACTGCTTGGGGTACGGGCGAGCACCAGGATGTAGCCCTCGCTGACTTTGCCCGCCTCGATGGTTACACTGGCACTGCCACTTTCGAACCCCGCGGCCGTGGCCGTGAGGGTCACCGGGCCGGCCGGGAGGCTGGCGAAGCTGAAGCTGCCGTCGCTCCCGCTGATCGCGCTCTGCCCTGCGGCCGTGACGGTCGCCCTGACAATGCTCGCGGTCGCGGTGTTCGCCTCCAGGTCGCCCTCGAGCACGAAGCCACTGAGCCCGCCGGTGGTACGGGCGAGAAGCGGGTTAATACCCTCGACCACTTTGCCGGGCTGGACGGTAACCGCGTCGCTGCTGGTGGTATAGCCGGGGGCCGAGGCGGTGAGCGTCACGGGGCAGTATAACGGACCGCAACGCGCTGCACTGCCTTGGGAGCGGGCCGTGTTGCGGTGAGCCGGAGGCCGGGCGCCAGGCGGAGCGAGTTGCTATCCGGCACGAATGCTTGCTCCTCCTGATCCCGAGCTCGTCGGGGCGGCGGGCAGCGTGGCATCATGACTTCCAGAAATGGCGGGCACGGCGGAGGCTGCGAATGTGCGGAAGACTGGCGTTGGCCGAGGGGTACCGGGAGATCGTGCGCGGCGTGGATGTCGAGGCGCTGCCGGCGATCCGACGACGCTTCAATGTGGCGCCCACCGCGCCCCTCCCGGCGTTCGCCATGCACCGAGGCCGCCCTACCCTGGACATCTACCGCTGGGGCATCGTGCCGCTCTGGGCAAAGGACGGCAAGCCCGACCTGTTCAATGCGCGGGACGACAAGGTGGCGACCAGCTCCTCCTACCGGGGCTGGCTGCGGCAGAATCGCTGCATCGTCCCGGCCAGCCACTTCTTTGAATGGCAGAAGGTCGGTGGCGCCAAGATCCCGCACGCCATCCACCGCCGCGACGGCCGGCCGCTCTTGCTGGCCGGCGTGTGGGCGTTGGGGCTCGACCCGCAGAACGCGATCGACATGCCGAGCGTCTGCCTCTTCACCACACGCGCGAACGGCGTAATGGAGCCGCTGCACACCCGTATGCCGGTGATCCTGGATCCGGACCGCGTGGACGAGTGGCTCGATTCCGACCTGCAGAACCTGGCCGCGCTCCAGTTGTTTCTTCAGCCCTGCCCGGACGAATGGTTGGAAGCATACCCCGTGAGCGACGCCGTGAACCGGGCGGCGAACGAGGGCCCGGAGCTGCTGCAGCCTGCAGCGACGCACGCGGCCGACGGAGGGTATGTGACGGGGACTGCACGCAACCTCGAGCTTCCTATCAGTTGACGGCCTGGAACGCTTAATAGTTCTTAACAGATAAGACATATGCGGCTGCGGTAGACAAGGAGGCCCATGCTATGGCCACCATAACGATCTCCCTGCCTGACTCGCTCAAAGGCTTCGTCGACCTATTACCTGGAGCAGGCCACCCCAGCCGTCGCTGAGCGATTTGTGCAGGCAGTCGGTCAAATCGTTGACACGATCATTGCCGTGCCCGATGCGGGAGCGCCAAGAGAATCCGGGAATCGGCGGCTCGCAGGCCTCCATACATGGCCAGTGCGGGGCTTTGAGAATATCCGGATCTCCTACCTCGTCCGGAGTGATGTCCTGCAAATTGTCCGGGTGGTGCACGGGCGGCGCGAGATTGGCGCAATCTTTGAGGGTCAGGACGTAGAGAACCTCAATGTCCGCCGACTGAGCCAGCGTATTTAACGACGTTAGTGCAGGTAGGTGCCACCGTCGACGACGATGGTTTGGCCGGTCAGGAAGCCGCTGGCCGGGGACGAGAGATAGAGGAGGGTGCCCACGAGGTCCTCGGGCACCTCGACCCGCTTGATGATGCGCTGCTGGGCGGTGCGGGGTGACATGCCGGCGTTCGGGTGAAGCGCCAACACCGTCGGGCTCGCCGTGCCGCCGGGCGCGAGCGCGTTCACGTTGATGCCTTTCTCGCCCAGCGCCGTCGCCATGCTGCGCGTCAGGTTTACCACCGCGCCCTTGGATGCCGCGTAGTGCATGAGGCCCGGCGCGCCCTTGAACGCCAGTCCCG
>JAXDLH010000444.1:0-3051 GCA_034666705.1 Chloroflexota bacterium | reverse complement strand
TCCGCGGTCGCCGCCGCCGTCGGGGTATCGCTCGGGCGCACGGTCGCGGTGCTGGTCGTCGTCGGAGGCACGGCGCCGCCGCCCGTCGCGCTAGTCGCGAAGGCGCCATTCCCCGGAGCGCTGCCGTTCAGCGGTGTGAATCCGACCAGGGTTGTCGTCCGGTTCGCCGCGTTCACCTTGAGGCTGCCCTGCTGCCGCTGACCGCGCTGCGCTGCTCCGCCCAGACTTGTAGCCGCCAGCGGCGCCGCCAGGCCGAAGGTGCGCGCAGCTACCTCCTGGCCGCTGACGAGCGACGTGACGGTCACGGTGTAGGGCCCGCCGTCCCCTTGCGCCTTCAGCACCAGGGTGTAGCTGTCCGCGGGGTCCGGCAAGCTGAGGGATTGTCGCCCACCGCCCGCGGTGTAGTGCGCGCCCGGAATCTGGCTCGCATAGGTGTCCATGTCAGGCTGGAAGCCCACGCTGCGATTGCGGCTGTCGGTCATCCAGGGCGCGACCGGTCCGACGACGTCGATCCGCAACGCGAAGGCGGCGGGAGGCGACGGAACGGGCTGGGTCGGCGGCTGGTCGGGCGTGACGGTCGTCTCGAACCCTGGATCGAGTTGGACCTGCACGATCTGCCCATTGACGAGCGCCTGGACGATGACCGAGTCGGTCACTGCGTCGACGGTCATCTTCTTTGTAATGGGATCTACCTTGACCTGAAACTCGGTGCCCTGCACGAACGCTGTGGCAGCCTGAGTTGTGGTTTCGAATCGGCTCTGCGCATCGGCCAGCCGCTCCACCCGGTTCCAGCTTTGGCCGGCCTCCTGCGAGAAAGAGATAGTCTTGCCCCCACCCAGCAGCCTGTCCAGGCGGTTGAGCTGGATCGCGGAGTCCGGCTCGAGCTCGGTCGTGCTGCCGTCGAAGTAGGTGATCACCGCGAGGCCGTCTGGGCCCGTGCGCACCCGGTCGCCCACGTGCAAGGGGGTATCGTTCGTGACCTGCGCGAAGTCGCTGCGCCCGGCCGTCTGGAGCTCGACCCGGCCGCGGAGCACCACCAGGGTCGATTCGTCAACCAGCGCGAACCCCGTGGTAGGGTGGGCGAGCTGACTGAAGGCGAACACGCCGCCGCCGGCTAACGCGACGACCAGCGCAACGACCAGCAGGATACGAATGCGCATAGCGCCCACGGGTAGGACTCCGTTGGAAACGTTCGACTTGCGCGCCTCGGGGTCGGCGACGCCGGGATTCCCTTGGCGGGCAAGTATAGCCCGGCTTCTCGATTGATGAAATGCAGCAGGCGTGAGGCTGATCGACGAGTCTGTCACGCGCCGGCTGCGGAGTGCCATGCGCTACGGCTTCGTCCCAGAGCCGAGCACCGCCGGCATCGGCAGCGCGACGCCGTCCGCCGTGGCATAGGCCCGGGCGCCAGTCGTCACGGCCTCGCGGATCGCATCCTGGGCCGTGGGCGCCTGGCCACGGAGCAGTCCCGCAGTGCGGACCGTGCCGTCATGCATCGCCTCATATAGCGCCTCGGGCGCCGGCAGACGCCAGGTTTGGGGTATGCGGGTCACTGTAGGCGAGGCGAACCCGGCCTCCGTGAGCGCGCGGCTCAGCTCGGCATGATCGCTAAATCGGAAGAATGGCGGTCCCACAGGGAGTGCTACCGGCGCGCCGTGGGCTTCGACGGCCGCCAGCACGATGCGGAAGGCGACTGCATCCTCAGCGGGCGCCCACACGGTGAATGCGGCTCGCCCGCCGGGACGCAGCACCCGGAACGCTTCCGCCAACGCGCGCTCCGGGTGGCCGAGGTGCAGCAGCCCGAAACCCATCACCACCGCGTCGAAGCTCTCCGCCTCGAACGGCAAGTCTTGAGCATCGCCCTGGCGGAACTCGATCTCCGGCGCATGCTGACTTGCCCGCGCCACCATTCCAGGTGCCAGATCGACGCCGGTAACCTGGGCGCCCCGCCGGGCGGCGGCCATGGCGATCCAGCCCGGCCCCGTGGCGAGGTCGAGCGCCCGCGTGCCGTTCGTCACGCCGGCCGCATCGAGCAGCGGCTCGACCGCCTGCTGGGTCAGCGCACCCCAGTGCGCGGCATAGGCGTCCGCCGCCGTGCCCCATCCGATCTGCTCGAAGCTGCGAAACGCCTCGGGGTCTGGAAGCGCAGTCATGGGAGCCTCCTGCCTTGCATTCGCTACCACATATCCCGTGCTCGTCTGCGCGTGGTACCTGGTCATCCACGGGCGACTTCCGCATCGCGTGGCGAGGATAGCACGGTCGAGCCGAATTCGTGCCTCATTCATCGAGCCGAATTCGTGCCTCATTCATAATGAAAGCAAGCGCTGTCGAGAATCGGCGATGCGCAGCGTTGCGGCTCTATCTCCAGTGGGGACCGGAGCGTCCCGTGACGCGTGCGAGAGAAGAGACCTATGCCCCCGCTCTCGGATCCGTCGGCGAGCCGTGCAGACCCAGGTGCCACTGTTCCTGGCGAGCCGGTGGCTCCCGATGCGCTTGGGGCCCTCGTGGCGCAGCGTGCGCTCCGGGCGGCGGAGCCCCGCTCCACCAACGCAGTGAACGCTCTCGTCCACCTGTACCGTGCGGAGGTTGGCCGCCTCACCGCGTACCGCGTCCGCCTCGATACCTCGACCAACTGGGCGATCACCACCTCGGCGCTGGTGATCAGCCTGACGCTCGGCAATCCGCAGATTCCCCACGTGGCGATGCTCCTGCTGATGTTGGCCGACTATTTCTTCCTGCAGCTAGAGGCGCGGCGCTTTCGCGCCTACGAGGCCAGCCGGCACCGGGTGCACCTCCTCGAGCGGTTCTTCTACCCGGAGGTGCTCGACGAGCCAGTGAATCCGCGCTGGACCGAGCAGCTCCTCGATGCGCTCCGGAACCCCGGGCTCTCCGTGAACTTGCTCGGGGCGCTCGGTTGGCGGCTGCGACGGAACTACCTCTGGATTCACGCGGCCGTGCTCATCGCCTGGATCGGGATTCTCGATCTGCGGGGTGGTCCGCTGCAGCAGCCAGGCGAGCTGGTCGAACGCGCCGCCTACGGGTTGATCCCCA
>JAXDLH010000443.1:0-5018 GCA_034666705.1 Chloroflexota bacterium | reverse complement strand
GAGCCACAGCTCCTCGTAGGCGGGTGTATTCGAGCCGTTCCACTCGTGGCCCAGCTCTTTGCCCTCGATGTTCACGACCTTCACGAGCACGCGGCTGCGCAGCTCTTCAAGGTTGATCTTCACGAAGCAGCCGCCGACCGACCGGTAAAGGTTGTCCCAGTAGTAGTACGTGTCCTTGACCCATGCCTCGAGATACTCACGTTCGAGGCTGCCATCCGCGATCGCCCGGTAGATCGGGGGCAGCTCGGGATACCTCTCGGTCTTCTGTTGCTGCAGCCGCGCGATGTAGGCGTCGCCAGTGAGTGGCGGGGTCTGCAACTGCTCGGGCGTCAGGGGCGGCTGTTGCGCCATTAGAACAAACTCGAGCGGGAGTAATAGCGCAGGATGAAGGTCTTGCGCATCTCCTCTTGCAGCTCTGGCGTGTTGATGAAACTCCGAATCACGTTCTGGGTGTGCGAGCCGTGGTCCTCGTCTGCCAGGGCGTGCACGCGGGCGTTCGCGGTAGCCTTCTCCAGGTCATCCACGTCCCACTCCTCGAACTTCTTGCGGAGCGCCTCGATCTCGGCTGCGACCTTCTCGGGCTCGTTCACGGAGCGCAGGAACGTTCCGCCCTCTCCGACGTAGCTTGTGCCAATGGCGACCGGCCATGGGGCGGTGCGGCAGGTCGCGATCCGCCAGCCGCGCGCGATGAGCTGCTCGGGTGTCAGGTCTTCTTGCTCGAGCTGGGCGATCTCCTCTGCGGTCAAGCCGTAGGCTGTGGCCTCCCACTTGGCGAGGGTCGGGTGGGACGGGAT
The DNA here is from genome assembly GCA_034666705.1 of Chloroflexota bacterium. GTDB lineage: Bacteria > Chloroflexota > UBA6077 > UBA6077 > SHYK01 > JAXDLH01. The sequence goes on along the minus strand of JAXDLH010000443.1, from coordinate 4,224 downwards.
CGGGCCGCCGAAGTAGCTCTGGCCGCCCTCATCCATGCTCTTTTGAAGCTGCTTGCGGCGAATGGTCTTGTCGGTGCAATTCAGAAATTGCTCACCGGTGAAGGCGTGGTTGTCACTGCCACCGCGCAGCCCGCGGCGCCGGCTCGCGGCGCCCTGCTCACGGGTCGGTGAGCCGCGGCGGGGCTGGTTCTGCATCATGCCGTACTGGTCTCGCATCTGCTCGAGCTCTTCGACAAACGCGTCGCCGGGCCGAGCATCGATCGCTGCCATCGCACATCCTCCATTGCGGGTGTCGGGTGTCCCGCTCGCCAGTTGCCCGTATTGTATGCCGACTCTCCCCGGCGTACTAGAGGACGGGCAGGTCCATCGGCTCGACGGGCCAGGGTGCCGGCGGCGGGGCGAAGCTCGGGATCACCATGTCCGGAGTGAGGTCCGCGATGGTGGGTGCCCCCATATTGGCCATCGTGGCGCTGATTTCCCGGTGCAGCAGCTCGAGCGCACGCTCGAGGCCTGCCTCGCCGCCGGCCGCCAGCGCCCAGATCATCAGCTTGCCGATGCCGACCGCCCGCGCCCCCAATGCCAGCGCCTTCACGACATCGGTGCCGCGCATGAAGCCGCTATCGACCACGACGTCCGCTCGCCCATTGATTGCGGCCAGCATCTGCGGCAGTATCTCGATCGTGGACGGGAGCTGGTCCTGGCGTCGGCCGCCATGGTTCGAGACGTACACGACGTCCACGCCGTGCTGCACCGCAAGCTCGCCGTCACGCGGCGAAAGCACCCCCTTCACCACGAGTGGGAGCTTCGTCTGCGCCCGCAGCCACGCGAGATCGTCCCAGGAGAAGCTCGCGAGATACCGCTGCCGCTCGTCGGCGCGCCCGGCCGTCTCGCCATTGCCCCGCTCGAGCCGCTCGCCCCAGAGATTGCGATTGGCGTAGCGTCGGTCCCGAATGCCCGAATCGGGGCTGTCGACGGTGACACAGATGGCGGTGTACCCGGCGTTCTCGATTCGGCGCAGCATGGTTTGCAGCCACTCCCGATCGCCGTACACGTAGAGCTGAAAGACGAGCGGCCCCGCCGAGACGGCGCGCACCTCCTCGAGTTTCGGTCGGGCGTTGGTTGCAACGAAGCTCATGGTGCCCATGCGCTCGGCCACGCGGGCGGCGGGCCGGGCTCCGTTCGGATGGAACATCTGAATCGAGCCGACCGGCGCGAGCATGACCGGGAGCGAGAGTCGGTGTCCGAGAAACGTAGTCGAGAGGTCGCGCGCGCTCACGTCGCGCAGCACCCGCGGCAGCAGCGCGAGCCGGTCGAAGGCGGCTCGGTTGCGCCGCACGGTGACCTCACTCTCCGGGCCGCTGCCGGAAAAAGCCCACAGCGGATGCGAGAGGGCGAGCTGCGCCGCCGGCATGATCTCCGGGATCGTCTGCCACTCGGCAGGATTCACCGCATTCATCTAATGTCCTGCCATCTGATCTCGACTATCGCGCGCCCCCGACCATCGTGCCTATCCGACTACCGCACGCGCCCGACCATCGCACGCGCCCGACTGTCGCCCGGTCCCGCCTGTCACGTGCTCCGGACCAGTTGCGAGCGGCGACCGCCAATAGCGTGCCCCTCAATAATGAGGTCGTTCTGAACAATGGTGTCATCCTGAGGCCGCAGCCGATGGATCCGCGCCCGCAATGACCGGGCTACGGATCCTTCGCTGCTTTGGAAATCGACTTCCAGGCCGCGGTGGCGCCCCGCCGGGGCATGACGACTCAAGATGACACCAAGCCTTCAGACGCCGTAGAGGCGACGGCCATTCGTATCGGTGATCTTTGCTGCGACGCCCGGCGCCAGCCCGTCCAATTCCTCGATCACCTGGTGCGCCTGGAGCTCAGCCGATGCGTCCTGATGGCTATAGTCGGTGCCTACGGTGAGGTAATCCTCGGCGCCGTAGTTATTCACCAGGTCGGCAATGTCGTCTTCCGTATCGCAGGTGACGTAAAACCGGTGATGCGCCAGCAGCCCGGTCTTGAAATCGTAGGGTGAGCGGGCGGCCCGGCCGCGCATCCCCAGCTCCTTGATCAGGTAGGGAATCCACGAGGCGCCGGCCTCGACGAAGCCCCAGCGTACGTTGGGGAACATGTCGGGCACTTCCCCGTTGACCAGCGCGCTGAAGGCGTCGAGCACGCTCAATCGCTGCATCGAGGCGCCTTCACCCGCGTTCGAGTGCAGGGTGCCGCTGCCCTGATGGAAGCAGATGGCCATGCTAAGGCGATTGGCTTCTTCATAAAGTGGGTAAAAGTACGGGTCGCTCGCCGAGCGATTGTATTCGACGCCCTTCTTCATGACCGCGGCCGCGCCATGCGCCTGCGCCCACTCCAGCTCCGCGGCCGACCTCTCGACACTCAGGACTGACGGCAGATACGCCCAGCGCAGGCGTCCGCCCGATTCTGCGGTCTTGGCGGCGAGCCAGCGGTTGTACGCCCCATGGATCGCCCACTCGACGTCGGGCTGGGTAGTCACCGCGTGGAGGAACATCGTCGGATAGAGCACCTGTACGTCGATGCCCAATTCATCCATGTGCCGCAGCCGCGCGGGTACGTCCACCAACTCGCGCAGCTCGCGGGTGGTGCCAGTCAGCTTGTCGTCACGATACCGCTTGAGGCGCACGTTGCCGGCGATCAGCCACAGCGGGTGCGGGCGCGCATCCTTCTGGAGGTAGCCCGGTCGTGGCGGGTCCAGCAGGACGGGCCGATGGCGCTCCTCCGCCTGATCCATGTACTCCCAGGTCCCGGCCCATTCGTCCACATGCGCGTCGGCGTCGATGAACCCCATCATCCCCTCCCAATCGCGGACCAACCCTCTCGGACGTTCTGCCGCCAGTGTATTCGCATTGGAAAGGGCGCGCATCTACAGACGTTTCAATAAATCGTCATATGCCGCATGGGGGCCGATCCAGAACCAATAGAGGCGATCGCCGTCTTGTAAACCCAGTGCTCGGTAGTGAATCCCAACTCGGACGGAGAAGATGGGTTGACTCCGACTCACGCGCTTGAAGGAGAGGCTCGAATGGTGCGGATCCGCAGCCCAGAGCCTGTATGCCTGAATCGCCTGCTCGCGAACGGTCGAGGGTAACCGAGCTAGCTGCTCACGAAACGCACTCGTAACGCTCGAATTCATGGACTCGGCGGTTGTTGAAGCAGCTCTTCGAGCGGGATTGTCTTATTGGCGGCGATATCGCGCCGCACCTGGGCCGCGAGATGATCCCACTGGGCGTCGGTCGTCGCCTCAAACTGACGACTCCAGTCTTGCTCATCCGCGATCTCGGCCAGCACACGTGCGGCAATTGCATCCTGCACATCCTCTGGCAGCTCCTGAATCGCTGCAATAGCGCGCTGAAGTAACTCAGTCATTCCCGCTCCCCGCCGGAATCACGGCCTGGTTCGAAGCATAGCACCGAATTGCACGCGGCTCTATATCGCGCCTGGGGCATGCCGACAATCACGGTACGTGAGTGGCGCAGCTCACACGCCAAGCTTGCGTTTCGTTACATACGTCGGTGAGCTGCGCATAGATCAAGACCCATCCGGAGGGAAGCATATGGCAGACCCAGGTCAGTACAGCGATAGCCTGCGCGTGATCGGACAATTTCTCGACGACCACGGCGGGAGTGACATCGAGATCATCGACCACGGAATCTACTATGCGGTTAGCTGGCAGCCGGAGGACGCGATTCGGCATCGGTCGTGTCGCGCCTTCGAGCTCCGCGAGCTCATGGCGGAGGCGCGACGGCATCGCACGGTGTGGGCTGACCCGGAGCGGCTCGGGATTACCCTGGGTGAGACACTCTGCGCGCTCGGTGCCGAGTGTGACCATTCGGGCGTCGAGTTGCTCACGGTCCGCCAGACCGAGGATGGCTTTCGGGTCACGGTCTTCTCTGGCCGCGTCCACTCCACCTGCATTTTCTCGGACAGCGACGTCGTGATGTTGATGGAAGAGCAGCAGGCTCGCCTCCAGGACTGCCCAACACTCGTGCTCGCCGGGGTCTAGCGCTTCCCACTCGCTCGACGCTGTCCAAAACCTCCACCGACCGGCCAATCCTGGGGTACCATGGACCACTACCATGGCAGGGAGGCGCGAGATGAACGGGGAGGCTAATGGCTCGGGGGCGGCAGTGCATCGGGCCGATCTGGTGATCGTGGGGGCCGGCGCGGCGGGCGCCATGGCTGCCCT
>JAXDLH010000442.1:0-11600 GCA_034666705.1 Chloroflexota bacterium | reverse complement strand
ACGAGCACCCCACGAAGCGGCCCGGGACATGCCCCGGGCCGCTTCGTGGTGTTACCTTCGTCGCGTCATAGATGTGGAGTGCAATCCCTACTCGATCTCCACGATCGTGAGCTTGCGCTCGCCGGCTGGCGTCTGCACGCTCACCGAGTCCCCCACTTTGTGCCCCATCAAGGCCTCGCCGACGGGCGACGTCTGTGAGAGTCGTCCCAGGCGCGGGTCAGCCTCGGCATGGTCGACGATCACGTAATCTTCCTGCTCGCCGTCACCGTCGCGGATCACCACGCGGGCGCCGAGCCCGACCTCGGTGGCCGCCCCGACATGCTCCGGAACCAGCTCCGCCTCGGCCAGCGTCCGCTCCAGCTCCGCGATCCGCTGTTCGAGGATCGCAAGCTCCGTCTTCGCCTCGTCGTACGCCGTGCTATCGCCGGAGTCGCCGTGAGACTCTTCGCGCGCCTGCCGAATACGCTCGGCAACCTCCAGGCGACGGACGTGCGTTAGCTGTTCCAGCTCGTGTTGAAGGCGATCGAGGCCTTCCCGAGTGAGATGGATCTTCGCCATGAAGCTACGTCCTTTCGCGCGGGCGGCGCCTAGCCTGCCCACCGAGACTCGTGCGTTGCGGGTCTACTTTAATAATGCCGAGCGTTTTATCCCATAGGCAACGCGAATGCAAGCACCGGCATTCCGGGGCGCCACGCTCCACGACCGACGAGTGCAGTCCTGCCAGATAGGACATACACTTAAGCGATGGTACGCCAGGTTGGCCTGCCGCAGCGGCGTACCATCCGCCATGAGTGGCGAGTTATGCGCGGCTTGGCCATAGAGGACATACGGTGGATGCGTCATCGTTCTTCCTGATCGTCTTTCTCGTGTCGCTCGGACTCACATTGGCGTCGTTCGTGCTCGGTTTTGCGGGCCACACCTTCCCCGGGCTGCATGCGTTCGGCCACGGCGCGGCGCATGGCGTGCATCTGGGCGTGCACGCTCCCGTCGGCGTCCATGGAGGCGCGCATATCCCGACCGCCACGAACGGTGGCGTGCACGTTTCCGCCAATGGGGTGCACGCTGCGCCGCACGTTGGGGGCCATGTGGCGGGCGCCGAGGAGGGCATCTCGCCGTTCAATATGGCCTCGCTGCTCGCCTTCTTCACCTGGTTCGGCGGCGCCGGCTACATTCTCACGGCCTATTTCGGCCTGCTCACGATTGTCGCCGCTGCCGGGGCCACCGTCGCCGGGCTGATCGGTGGGGGCATTGTTTTCGTCGTGCTTGCCCGCGTTCTTATGCCGAACCAGACACCGTATCTTGACAGCGCCGATTATGAGCTGATCGGCACTGTCGGCCATCTGAGCGTCGCGATTCGCCCCGGAGGCACCGGTGAGCTGATCTACCTGAAGGCCGGCACCCGCCGCGTCGCCAGCGCGCGCAGCGACGACGATACGTCCATCGAGCGGGGCGCGGAGGTCGTGGTCGTGCGCGAGGAGCGCGGCACGGCATACGTGCGCACGTTCGAAGAGCTTATGGAGGCCCCGGCCGAGGCCGGGCGCTAGGAGGCAGTTGTGAGTCCATTCGTCATCGTCGTGATCGTCGTCCTCTGCCTCGTCGTGCTCCTCGCTTCGTTCTCACTTTTCGCCAGTATGTTCCGGAAAGTGGGGCCCAACCAGGCACTGGTCATCTACGGCTTCGGCGGCACGCAGATCGTGCAGGGTGGCGGCCGGGTTATTTTCCCGCTCGTGCAAAGCGCCCGGGAGCTGTCGCTCGAGCTGATGTCGTTCGACGTGGCGCCGACCCAGGACCTGTATACGAACCAGGGCGTGGCAGTGACCGTCGAGGCGGTCACCCAGATCAAAGTGAAGTCCGACCCGGTGAGCATCCAGACCTCTGCCGAGCAGTTCCTCAGCAAGTCGCCGGACGAGCGTGAGGGGCTGATCCGCCTCGTGATGGAGGGGCATCTGCGCGGCATCGTCGGCCAACTCACGGTCGAGGAGATCGTGAAGGAGCCGGAGCTCGTCGGCGACAAGGTGCGGAGCACCTGCGCCGAAGAACTCAACAAGATGGGGCTCGAGGTTATCTCCTTCACGATCCGCGAGGTGCTCGACCGCAACGAGTACATCGTGAACATGGGCAAGCCGGACATCGCCCGCATTAAGCGCGAGGCGGACATCGCCGCCGCCGAAGCATCGCGTGACACCGCCATCCGCCGCGCCGTCGCCGAGCGCGAGGCGGCGGTCGCCGCAGCCCAGGCCGACCAGGAGCGGGTGATCGCCGAGACAGCGTCGCTCACCCGCCAGGCCGAGGCCCAGCGGGACCTCGAGGTGAAAAAGGCGCAGTACGAGTCCACGGTCAAGGCTGAGAAGGCCACCTCGGACAAGGCGTATGACATCCAGTCGTACAAGATGCAGCAGCAGCTTCTCGCCGAGGAGGTCGTCGCCGAGCGCATCCAGCGCGAGGAGCAGGTGAAGGTCCAGGAGGTCGAGATCAAGCGCCGCGAGCTGGAGCTGATGGCCACGATTCAGAAGCCAGCGGAGGCCGAGCGCCAGCGCGTACAGATCGCGGCCGAGGCCGAGCGCCAGCGGCGTATCCTCGAGGCTGGTGGCCAAGCGGAGGCGATCCGCGTCCAGGGTACCGCAGAGGCGGACATCATTCGCCAGAAGGGCGACGCGGAGGCGGACGCGATGCGCGCGCGGGCGGACGCCTACCAGCAATACACGCAGGCGGCAATGCTGGACAAGATGCTGGCGAGCCTGCCGGAGCTGGCGAAGGCCATGGCGGCCTCGCTCAACAACGTCGACCGTATCACGATCATCTCGGACGGTCACAACGGCGTGGGCAGCCAGCTCACCGGTGAGGTTGGCCGCATGGTGGCCCAGGTGCCCGCGCTGATGGAGACGATCACGGGCATGAGCATCCCGGAGTTGCTCCAGCGGCTGCAGGAGGTCCAGGGCTCGCAGCCGCACGCGGCCCCGACCAAGGTCGACGGCAACGGCGGGACCGGGGGCAAGGCGCAGTAGGGGAACCGGGACGGCCCTCTCCCCCGACCCCTCCCCCGTGTTCGGGGGAGGGGATCGTCACCGGACGTTGGCGCCAGGTCTGAGCGGATTCGCCTCGGCGCAGAAACCGGCGACCGGCCAGCCCATAGGGACAGGCGTCCCCGCGCAGCCCCTACGGGTTGCCCAATATTGCCTTCCGTAGTTGCGTTATGAGTGCGCCCGACGGCCCAGGGGCGTTCAGTCTTTGACGCCGGGCGGGCGCCAGTGGGCGTCCTTGCGCGGGCCGTACGATCGCACAGTGAGGTGCAGGCGACCCATGCCCTCACCCTCCATCTCGATCTTGTCGCCGTCGTTGATGGGCGTGAGCCCACGATGGTGCACGCCGCACGAGATCACGTCGCCCGGCTGCAGCGTCAGCAGCTTGCTGAGCCAGGCGATCTGCCGCGCCACCGAGTTGTTCATCGCCGCGGTGTTGTAGTCCTGCTTCAGCTCGCCGTTGTGCCAGAACTTCATCTGCACGTTTTGCGGGTCGGGGATCTCATCTTTCGTCGTAATCGCCGGGCCGAGCGGCCCCCACGTATCGAGCTCCTTACTGAGGAACGTGGTGCGGCGGTTCTGGGCGCCGCGCGCCGATACGTCGAAGAAATTCGTGTAACCGAAGACGTAGTCGAGGGCGTCGGCCTCGGCCACGTTGTGCGCCGGGCGACCGATCACGTATGCAAACTCCGGCTCGGCCTGGAAGACCGTCACGTCCTCGATGTTGGGCACCTGGATGGTGTCGCCGTCGCCGACGATGGCGCCCGAGCCCTTATGGAAGAAATCGAGCGGCGAGCGGTTCGGGGCATCGCCATCCTGGTAGTTGGAGAAAGCGCATAGCACGTTGTGCGGGCGGGGCAACGGCGGCCGGATCCGCACGCTGGCGAGCGGCACGCCATCCTCCTCCGCGAGGATCTCCTCGAAGCGCGGCCTGAGGCTGGCAAAATCGGTGATCACCGCTTCGATCACGGCCTCGGCGCCGAGCGTCCCAAACGCCAGCGCGTCCTGCCGCGGGGCGGCGGCACTCAGATCGACCACGCGGTCCCGCTTGAGGGCGCCGAGCCGGAACTCGTCGAAGAACAGCAGCTTCATCGGTCCATCCCCCCTATGCACTCATGTCATGAGACGCTCAGCGTGATGCCGATGCGCCCATCATCAGGTTGGCGTCGACCCCTGGGCGTTGCATAGGACCGATGCCTGCAACCCTCCGGCATTGCGAGCATCGGTTTCACCCGTGGGCGCGCACCTACGCTCGCGGAGCGGCCCCTCCCCCGAATTTGGGGGAGGGGCCGTTCGCGTTCTTACCCGCCGTAGTTCCAGGGCGTGTCACGCATCAGCAGCGTCGGGGTGTCGCTCCGGACCGAGGCGTCGACGACTTCGCCAAGGAAGATGTGATGGTCGCCGTGCTCATCTACGCTCACCACGCGGCACTCCCATGAGGCAGGAGACTCGTTGATGATTGGCGCCCCGGTCGTGCCCGGCGCAAAGGTCAACGGGCCAAGCTTGTTGCCCTCGGGTACGACTGTCATGAAGAACGCCTGCGCCACGTCCTGCTGGTCGGCGCCCAGCTCGTTGAGGGCGAAATGGCCGGCCGCCTTCACCACTTCATACGGGTGGGTGTCCGCTTTGATTGCCACCGCGACCATCGGCGGCTTGAAGGAGGTTTGGGTCACCCAGTTCACGGTCGCGGACGCTACGTCGTCGCCGTGCTTCGCGGTAAGCAGGAACAGCCCGTAGGGGATGCGGCGGAGTGCGGTCTTCTTGGTCTGCTCGTCCATCAGCTCCTCCATTCATCACGCGTTGCCCAGGTGCGCCGGGTAGGTTGGAGTTTCCACGTCGAGGGCACCCTGAGTATAACCACGATTTTTGTCCCTCGCTTCCTCACCATGGTCCTTCGACAGCGCCTGTCCTGATCCCGGGCGGTTCCAAGGATCGAAGGCCATGGCGAGGGGGCAAAAGCCCGGCCGGCGTTGACAGGAGCCCGAGCCCATGGTATCCGTGCATGCATAGGAGGGAGGCGACCATCGTACCTGTCACCCTGAGGCAAGACTCTGTCGTCGTGAGGCCGCGTGGTTCTTGTCATCCTGAGTCGTCATACCCCGGTGGGGCGCCACCGCGGCGTGGAAATCTATTTCCAAAGCAGCGAAGCGAAGGATCCGTAGCCCGATCATAGAGGTCACGGATCCTTCGCTTCGCTCAGGATGACCCTGGAATTTGGGCCAGAGCCGTCTCGGGACTTGCAGGGGAACGGGGACCGTTAGACGAGAGCCCGACGGAGTAACTCGTGAAGATCGATTGGCACACCCATGTGTACCCGCCCGAGGAAGCGGCCAAGCCGTCGTGGCAGGGGCGCTGCCCCATGGCGCTCGAGAACGTCCTCGACGTGCACCGCGACGCAGGCGTGGACCGCATGGTCGTGAGCAACCCCGTCCACTACATCAAGGGTCTGCCCGACGAGCAGGCGTTCAAGGGGATTCAGCGGTGGGACGAGTACTCGGCCGAGGTCGCGCAGCGGTTCCCGGACGAGACGCTCTGCTTCGCCACCACCGTGCCGGGCGGCGGTGACCACTACCTCAAGGAGCTCGAGCGCGCGGTTACGCAGTACAGGCTGCGCGGCGTGCTGATCAACTCCAGCCACAACGCCCACTACCCTGACGAAGACGCGGCACAGGGCTTCTGGGAGCTCGTCACGCGGCTGGACATTCCCGTCATGATCCATGCGCCGAACGCCAGCTTCGGCGAGGAGTGCATGAACATGTACCGGCTGATCTCCAGCATAGGGCGACCGGCGGACGAGATGCTCTCCATCGCACGGATCCTCGTGCGCGGGGTTTTCGAGCGCCACCCCGATCTCAAGCTCGTCGGCTGTCACCTGGGCGGCGGCATCTGCGAGGTGATCGGCCGCCTTAACTACGCCTATGAGCTTGGCGACTTCTGCTTCTTCCTCGGCTCGTACGAGCCGCTGCTGATCTCGAAAGCGCCCGGCGAGTACCTCAAGCTCATGTATATGGATAGCGCCGCCTATCACTGGCCCGCGGTCATGTGCGCCATTAACACCGTGGGCATCGACCACGTGGTGTTCGGCAGCGATGCGCCGCCGCTCGCCCCGCTGCTCCCCAAGGCGGTGCAATTGGTCGAGGAGCTGCCGATCAGCGTCGAGGACAAGGAGAAAATCTTCTACCGCAACCCCGCGCGCCTCCTGAAGCTCGAGATACCCCAGGCCGCGCTGCAGGTCTCGTCCAAGTAGCGCATGTGCAGGCACGGGGCGATCCGCTCTCCGCTGATCCTCCTTGCCGACCAGCCGCGCGAGCTCGCGGCGAATGCCCGATAATTGGCCGACTCGACGCACACATTCAGGAGGGGGCACCATGCCAAAAGCGAATCGCCTATCGCCCGCCGCCGTCGCGTTCCTCAAGGAGCGCCAGATTGCCAACATTGCGACGGTCAGCGCGAGCGGTCAGCCGCAGGTCACTCCACTGTGGGTCGACGTCGAGGACGACGGCGAGCACGTGCTCATCAACACCTCGGTGGGGCGCGTGAAAGATGTGAACGCGACAGCCAACCCCCGCGTGGCGATCAGCGTCGTCGACCCGAACAACGCGCACCGTACGCTCCAACTGCAAGGGCGCGTCGTGGAGCGCCGCCTCGAGGGAGCGGAGGAGCACCTCAATTCACTCTCCTGGAAGTACAACGACCGCCCCTATAATTTTCACACCGGCTTGAAGCGGGTGATCTGGCGGATCCGCCCTACCACCGTGATCGAGGGCCGGCTGGAGACGGGTCCCGAGAGTGGGGGCTACGCGCTCCACACCTCGAGTAGATAAGCGCCCCACCCATTTTCGCCGCCGGCTTGGCAATCATTCCGGCGGCTCACACCACGCCGAGTGCCGCAGCGGTCAACAGCTCAGCCGCCCCACGCCGCAATGCCCACGAGTGGGACGTCGCCGGGTAGCTCACGCCGGCGTCGGGGCCTCACTGCGCGGCGGGTGGGCGCGGATGTGCGCCAGGTCGAAGCTGCGCACGCTCGGCACAAGCCCGGCGGCGACCGCGATCAGGACGGTGATGGCCCCGCCGAGCCCCGCCGCAACGGGCGCGCCCCACACCGAGGCGATGGCGCCGGACTGGAACTGCCCGAGCTGCGGGCTGCCCATGGTGAAGATGCTATTGAACGACGCGACCCGCCCACGCAGCTCATCGGGCGTCAGCAGTTGGTTGCTGCTGCTGCGGAGCACGGCGCTCAGCGTATTGCCGGCTCCCTGGCCCGCCAGCATCAGCAACGACAGCCAGAATACCGTCGAGAACGAGAACATCACGGCGCAAGCCCCGTAAACGGCCACCCCAAACAGCACCCACCAGCCAGCGCGGTCGCGCCTCGGCAATCGCGCCACCACCACCGCGCCGACCAGCGCGCCAATCGACGTCGCCGAATAGAGCATCCCCAACCCTTGCGCGCCGACCCCCAGGATGTCACGCGCGAAGACCGGGAGCAGCGCGCGCGGGTTGCTGAAGAAGTTCATGCCGAAATCGATTGCCATGAAGGTGAGTAAGATCGGGTGGTGCCACACGAAGCGCACCCCACCTTGCAGCGCCTCCACCGTTAGTGCCTGGCGGCCGCCGCCAGCCTGGGGCCGGCTTCTGATCATCAGCAGGGCCACCAGCATGACCAGCCAGGATGCGGCATCCACCGCGTAGCACCAGGCGGCGCTGGACACGGCAAGCACTAATCCCGCGATCGACGGCCCCGCGATGTTGCCGAGGGTGCGTTGCGCATTCTGCAGCGCCAGCGCCTCTGTCAACTGCTCGCGCGGCACGAGATTGGGCACGAGCGACTGCCGGGCGGGGTTGTCGAGCGCCGCGGCCAGCGCGAGCAGCACTACCGACCCATAGAGGATCCCTGGGGAGATCAGACCGGTCATCGTAAGCGCCACGAGCGAGCCGGATACGCAGAACTGCATCACCTGCGTCACCATCAGCAAGCGCCGCCGGTCGACGGCGTCGGCAAGCAGGCCCCCGAAGAGGGTGAGGCTCATCTGGGGGATCGCACGGGCGAGCCCGAGGAAGCCGATCTGCAGCGGTGAGTTGGTCAGCTCGTAGATCTGCCAGGCGGTGGCAACGTTGGTGAACTGGCTGCCAAACACCGATAGCATCATGCCGCTGATGAAGATGCGGAAGTCGCGATGACGAAAAACCGGGGGCAAACGTGCTCCGAGGCGTAGGGTCAGGGAAGCACCCCAATAGTACCCCGGGCACGAGAGCCCCGCTCATTTGATTCGCTGCTTCCACAAGCTCAGGGCAATACCCTTCTGCGCTACACTCGGCACGACAAAGGGGAGGAGGACGCGATGGACCGCATTCGGCTGGCCTACCGGGACAATGACCGCACGCCGGTGATCTACTGCATCCGCGAGATGGCGCGCCGCCATTACGACGTCGACGTCGAGGTGCTGCGCATCCAACCGACCGAGGAGTACGAGGCGGCACTCTTCGCCGGCGCGGCGGACGTGCTCATCGAGCACACCGAGTATCTCTTCGGCGAGCCGATCCGGGGCCGCAACGTGACGATGTTCTGCGCACCGTGCATCATCGCCGAGTCCAACCTGGTGGCGCCGGCGTCAATTGCAACGCCAGAGCAGCTCGCGGGCGGCACCGTAGCGATCCGCGCCGCGGGGCGGCCACAGGCCTCGATCATCGCGCTGCGCGGCCTGGGGCTCGAGGGACGGGTACAGACGATTATCGTGCCGGACTCGGAGGTCGGGCGCTGGGGCCAATGGAAAAAGGTCGTGAGCGGCGAGTGCGTGGCGACGTTCATGTCGTCGCTGTACTTGCCGCATGCGCTGGAGGCGGGGCTGCATCTCCTCGAGACACCGCCGCTGGAGGTCATCGGTCAGTTCGCGCAGGCGTGCCTGACCTCATTCGCGGCGGCAAACGATGATCTGCTGAACCGCTACGTCAAGGCGGTGATCCACGCGCTCTGCTTGATGAAGCTGCAACCGACCGCCGCCCTGGAGATCGCTGCCGGCGAGCCCATGAAGCTGATGAAGATCGCCGACACCGCCGAGCTGGCGCGGGCGTTCGAGTCGATCGTGGCGCCGCTGCAGCTCAAGCCCTACCCGACACCGGAGGCGCTCACGCACACTTACGAGATTGCGCTCGTCGAGTACCCCAGCGCCGAGGGTTTGAACCCGCTCGCCATGTGGGATGTGCACTGGGTCAAGCAGCTCGACGATAGCGGCTTCGTCGACGACCTGATCGCCAGCATGCGCTGAACGTTAAACCGTTGGGCCGCCGCGGGGGAGCGGGAACGGAATGCTCGGGCCGCTATCCGGGTGGTCGTCCGCCTGAATCTTCCAGGCGCCGTTCTGCTGCATGAGACGGTACTCGTTCCGGTCGCGGTTCTGCTGTACGGTCCCGTCCGCGCTCTTCGTCTCCCAGGTCTCGAAAGTCGTAGCCCGCGCGGTGTTGCCGTTAACGGTGATCTGACCCCACTCGGTGCTCACGAGGCGAATGCCGGTGACGCCGCTGTCGAGCATCGCCTGGTTCTCCTGGGCGAGCTGCCGGTAGTAGGTCGTCGTCGACGTGTCCTGCATGACCGAGGAGTCGCGGGACGCGATTGCCTGCTCTTGCTCGTGGTTGCCGCGCTCGATCACGTCGCGGATCGCCGCCTCGGCCGAGCCGGCCGGTGGGGGCGTCGCATCAGGCGAGACGGGGACAGGCGATCCTCGCGATGGCGTCAGCGTGGCGTTCGGCCGCTGGCCGCCCCCCGCACCAGATGGGGAGGCCGCCGGGCCATCGGGATGTTCGTCCCCGTCGATCTTCCAGGCGCCGTTCTGCAGCAACAGCGCATAGACGTTGCGCTCGGTGGCCTGGTCGGTGGTGCCGTTCGCGAGGGTCGTGCTCCAGGTTTCGTACGCCGTCGCGCTGGCGTTGTCGCCATCGACCGTGATTGGTCCCCACTCGAGCTTGTCGAGCTTGATGCTCGTGACGCCGCTCGCCAGTAGGTCGCGATTGCCCTGCACGGTCTCCTGGTAGTACCGGTCCGTCGAGGTGTCGCGCATGGTGGCGGGGTTCCGGCTCGCGATCGCCTGCTCCTGTTGCACGTTCGTCCGCGTGATTACCAGTTGAATCGCGGCGGCCGTCTGCGGGTCCGCCGGGGTTCCGGCCGGTGCCCCGAAGGGCAGGTGCGATTCGATGGCGCGCTGGAAGTCGTCCAAACCGGAGGACTGTGCGCACGCGGCGAGCCCGAGGCACGCGAGGCCCACGAGCGCCACGCGCAGCAGCGTCACGTGCCTCAACATGCTGGCACCCTCCTGGCCACACGGTCTGGCTCCAGGAAGATTGTAGAGCGCCGGCTGCGGTGAGCCTGTTAGCCAGTCGTAAGAGAACTGTTAAGCGCCTGGGCGAACTGGACCTCGAAGAGCTTGGGCCAGTCCTTGCCGGTGATGAGGAAATGCCCGGTGGCGGGATCGTAAGCAATGCCATTCAGCACATCTGCGCCGCGGTGCTCCTCCGGCGTCAGCAGACCGGAGGCGTCGATCACCGCGGTGACGCGACCCGTCGCCTCGTCGATGCGCACGATCTGGTCTGTGAGCCAGACGTTGGCATAGACGCTGTCGCCGACACACTCCAGCTCGTTGAGCTGCGCCAACGGCTGTCCGTCGAGGGTCACCGGAAGTTGACCGATGGGCTCGAAGCTGTCAGGGTCGCGAAACGTGAGGCTGGAGCTGCCATTGCTCATAACGAGCTGACTGCCATCGTAGCAGAGGCCCCAGCCCTCGCCCTCATATGAGCGTTGGCCGAGCGGCGCGAAGCTCGCCACGTCGTAGATGTAGGCGATCTGCTCTTTCCAGGTGAGCTGGATCAGTTGGTCATCCACGAGGGCCAGGCCCTCGCCGAACACCGCGGGGTTGAGCATGATGCGCTGCAGGACTGTACCCGTCGTGGGTTCGGTCTCCTGCAGCGCCGACCGCCCGTAGAGCCCACTGCTCTCGTACAGCGCCCTGTTAGCCAGCACGAGCCCCTCCGTGAACGAGCCCGTGTCGTGCGGATACGTGGCAAGCACCTGCACCGCAAGATGCTCGGCCGGCCCGGTCGCCGGAACTGACGTAGCTTGCACGCCGCCAACCTGCACCGGCGGCACTGGTGGCGCGGCGCGGCAGGCGATAAGCCCGAGGAGCACGCCCAGCGCCGCAACGATCAACCCAGGACGGCGAGCGACGTCTCGTCCGGAGCGCGCAGTGCTTCGCTGAACGGCGGGCGCCAGATCCACAGGGCTGGCCCGCCCTTCGCGGCGGCGCAGCGCGCCAGCCCCGGTCGGCCTGCGCAATGCGGGCCACCGCAACATGATGTTCATGCCGCAGAGCTGCTCGACCCGGCGGTTCCGGTGCTGCGCCGCTCCACCGCGCCGGCCGGGCGCTCGTGCCACGGCTGGGCAGCCAACTCGATCCAGGGAATGCGCAGGTACACACGGTCGCCCTCCACACGGTCGATCGCGAGGATCGGCACGTAGAGGTCGTCGTGCCCTGGCCCGTACCGGCGCACGTGCATGAACTCGGCATCGCCGGCGACCAACACGCCGACCAC
>JAXDLH010000441.1:0-3488 GCA_034666705.1 Chloroflexota bacterium | reverse complement strand
GGGGCAGCCCCGGGCCCGCTTCGTGGTGTGCTCGTTGCCTATGGGACTATTTGTCGCTTGGCTCGTCGTCGGTCTGACCGGCGGCACGCTCGCGGAGGTACTCCTCCAACTGGCGGACGATGTCCTCGCCACGCGGCAGGTCCACCGGCCCGGTATTCCGCTCGTCGGGCGGCTCGTCGAGGTCCGGCTGGTCCTCACGATCCTCGAGCTGGTTCACGTACTGCGCCACCTCGGGGTTCTGGGTCAGCGCCTCGTTAACCTGCCGCTCGAAGCGCCGCCCGGCGCGCTCCATGTCGGCCAGCTCGATCCCGAGGCTGAAGATCGTGTTGAGCCGCGACAGGAGCGCGTGCACCACCTTCGGGTTCGGCGATGCCGAGATGTAGTGCGGCACGTTGCCCCACAGGCTGCCCACCGGAATGTCCGCCTCGGCGAGCGCTGCCGAGATCACGCCGACAATGCCCGTGGGGCCCTCGTAGCGCGAGCGGCGCACCGCGAGCTCGGGGAAGCGCGCCGTTAGCTCCGGGTCGGAGGAGAAGGCGGTGATGCGCGGCGGCCGTGTGTGCGGCACGTCGGAGACGAGGCCGCCGAGCGAGAGCGCCGTCGCCACGCCCATTTTGCGGCACACGTCGAGGATCTCGTTGGTAAAGGTTTTCCAACGCAAGTTCGGCTCGATGCCGAGCAGCAGCACGAAATCGCGATCGAGCATCGGGTCCGAGAAGTAGTGGAAGCTGTTCGCCGGCCAGATGATCAGCCGGTTCGACAGCTCGTCGATGCGCACGTGCGGCCGCACGCGCGCAAAGTTGTAGAACTCCTCCGGGTCGAACTCGGCGAACTTCTTCGCCTCCCAGCGGTCGATCAGGAACTTGACCGCAGTGGTCGCCACCTCGGACGCGTCGTTCCAGCCGGCGAACGCCAGGATGAGGACGGGCCGCCGCAGCGTCGGCTCTTCAAGAAAATTAATGTGGCTCATAGCTCCATTCTGCTCCTCATCGTGCGACGGGCGCAATGGTGACCGAGGCCACAACGCGCTCGGCGATGGTCGCTCGTTGCATCATACCCGCAATGGTCATGGCCAGCCCTTACGCCAGCCCGAGCGCGACGCCGGTCGCTCCCTCGTCCAGGACGGCCAGCCCATCACGGGCCAGCTCGGCGCCGACGACCTGCCAGCCGGCCTTTGGCTCCGCCACCCCCCGGGCCATGAGGTGCGCGGCGATCTCGGGTAACGGCGCCACCACCCCCGGCGGCAACGCGCGCAGTTCGCCCAACAACTGCCCTCGGAAATAGCGGTTCGATTGGGTAAACGGCTCGGCCGGAGGCCTGCCTTCGCGGCGCACTGGCTCGAACGTGGCGCCGGCGCTGCGGCAGTGTGCCTGCAGCGGGCAGATCAGGCAGCGGGGGCGACGGCTGAGGCAGATGGCCGAGCCAAGGTCCATGAGCGCCTGGTTCCAATCCGCAGCGTGCCCGACCGGCACGAGGCGTGAGGCCGCGGCGGAGAGTGCCGCCGGCCCTAGCGGCGCGGCAAACGCGACGCGCCCGATCACGCGGCGCACGTTCGTGTCGAGAGCAGGCTCGTCCTGGCCGAAGGCGATGCTGAGGATCGCGCCCGCGGTGTAGGGTCCGATGCCGGGCAGCGCGAGCAGCGCGGCGCGGTCGGCGGGCAACTCTCCTGCATGGGTCTCCATCACCGTCCGGGCCAGCTCGTGCAGTTGCACGGCGCGGCGGTTGTAGCCGAGCCCCGCCCACAGCCGGATCACGTCCGCCCGAGGCGCAACGGCGAGCGTGGCGAAATCCGGGAAGCGCTCGGTGAATCGCTCGAAGTACGGGATCACCCGGTCCACCTGGGTCTGCTGCAGCATGATCTCGGAGATCAACACGCGGTAGGGCGTCAACTCGTGCCGCCACGGCAGGTCGCGGCGGTGGACGTCGTACCAGGCGAGCAGCGCCGTCTGGAGCGCGCGGTCCTCGGTGGTGGCGGGCGTGGGAGCGGATTCGGAAGGAGGCGTGGCAGCCATGGTGCTCAAGATTCTACCCGGAGTGAAACGGAGGCCCCCGTTGATACGGGGGCCTCCGTTTCATTTCGCTTTGAGGATGCGGGAGCTACATCATCATGTCGGCGAGCGAGACGACGGACCACAGGGCACCAAAGCCCATGCTGCCGTTGCCATTCGTATCGCCGGGCTGCGCATCGCGAACGAAGTGATACAGCGGATGGCCCATCCAGGTGACCTGCATGGTGCCCTCCGGGCGCATGATCGCGCCGATCGGGCCCATCATCATCATGTCCATGGTCTGCTGGTCCATGGCCATCATCATGTCCATACCGGCCTGGTCGACCAGCAGCGGTGGCCATGCGGCGGGGCATCCCTCAACGCACTTGCTCGTGCCGGGTGTATCGTCGCCAGCCCACCAGTACAGCGTGTTGCCGGCGGGATCGGTAAGGATCTGCCCGAGCGTGCTGTTAAAGCTAACCGTCACCGGCGCCATCATGCTTTGTGCCAGGGCTCCTGATGCGGGGATCGCGAGCAGGATGAGCGCGAGGATCGCAGGGATCAATCTCCGTGCCATGGGTCCCCCTTCGCAAAGTGTGCGCGGACCGAATGGTCCAAGCCTTGCAGTATACGCATAGACTGAAAGTGAGGATGCATCCACAGGCAGGAGGTGAGGCGTCAATGCCCGACGATAAGAACATTCAGCAGCAGTTCCCCGAGCTTCGCGCGGGGATGGGCATGATGAGCGCGGACGGTCAAGAAGCCGGGAAGGTGCTCGAGGTCATGCGGGACGTCGGTTCCGTGGAGGCATTCGGCCAGGCGGGGATCCCCCCGCAGCAGCACGATTTCGATGCCACGAAGTATGGCTACAGCGATGCCATGCCAGGAGCGGGCGATAACTTCTTCGTAGCACGCGGGTCTGATGGCAAGCTGTTCTATGTGCCGTTCAGCGCCATCCAGGAGGTCAATGGCGATCACGTGATGGTAGCAGCCGATGCGGCGAGCATTCCGGACCTCGGTTGGAACGTACGACCGGACGCACTGTCTAGCATGCCCGATGAATACCCAGTGGACGAGGGCGGCGAGTCAATGGTGGCGTAAGGCCAAGGGACGTGGCATCCTGCGGCATCCGCCGAGACCCAGGTTGACGTCATCTAATGCGGCGTAAACCAGGGGACTGGTCATCCTGAGCGGAGCGAAGGATCCGTAGTCCCAACGTGGCAGTCACGGATCGTTCGCTGCGCTCAGGATGGCTCCAACGTGGGTCCCGCGCGCCGAATCTTGCCCCCGAAGGTCACGCGCTGCCGAGGCGCCCTCACGCACGGGGGGCGAGGCCCGCGGCCTGCATTAAGGCGCGGCGGGTGAAGACCTCGGCCATGCGCTGCTTGTAATTGCCGCTGCCCCGATGGTCCGAGACCGGGTCGCACAGCGGCGGTACCGTGGCCGCCGCCGCCCGGAACAGCTCCTCGCTCGGGGTCTGGTTGAGGAGCAGCGCCTCGG
>JAXDLH010000440.1:0-9700 GCA_034666705.1 Chloroflexota bacterium | reverse complement strand
GCAACGGGTGTGGCGTCAATGCATCAGGCAACACGTGTCGCAATTGGCCGAACCGTGCCGGGCACGTATGACCAATGCGCACGACCAATCGGAACTAATAACGAAAGGGCGCGGCCATAAGGGCCGCGCCCTTTCGCGTGAGATATTCAGTTGCGCCGGGTGGTTCCTACTGGACGCGTTTGCGAGCCGCGCTGCGTCCCGCCGAGTAGAGGTTCGCGAGGATCACGGCGACCACCATCGCCATCAGCAGCGGCCCGGCCAGATCGCGCAGCTCCTCGTTGCTGCCGGCAAACACGCTGATTGCCCATGTAGCGATCAGAGCCCCGATGGCGCCTACCGCAATCCAACCATCCTCGATGATGAGGCCAATCGTGGCGTCGTAGAGCGCTTCCTTATCCATGATTCTGTCCCCCTGATTGCGCTGCCTGGCTGCCAAACCAAGCCAATCGTTAAATGCGCTTCGCTTCGACCCGGGCGCCCTGAGGCAGCATCATGTTGAGCATCTTCAGGCCGATCCAGCTCACGGCACAGAGCACCCCGAAGAGAATGGGCAAGAGCCCAGCATCCAGTGGCCAATGCACCCCGAGCCCTTCGGAGGCCCAGAACACTCCGAAGGTGACGAGCATGGCGCCCACGGTGAACTTCATGGCGTTCTCGGGCACCATGGTCAGCGGCTGCTTGAGCGCGATCCCTGCACCGATCACCACGATCCCCGCAGCTATCGCCCCGACCAATGCCGCCTGCATGGCCGCCGGGCCGGTGCCGCCGAAGGCGATAACGATGAAGGCGACCTCCATGCCCTCCAGCAAAGTGGCTTTGTATGAGACGAAGAAGCTGAACTTGTCGAATCCCTGCATCGACTTGCCCTCGGCCCGCAGCGCCGCCACCTGCTTCTGATAGATCAACTCCTCATCGTGGAACGCCACGATGCCGGCAAACCGCAGAATGCCTTTGCGCAGCCACTTGAGGCCGAACAGCAGCAGCAGCGACCCGACGACGAACTTGAGGAGTGATTGCGGCACGATCGTGACCAGGGCCGTTCCGAACATAGCGATGATGACGGCAAGGGTTACTGCCGCAGCCGCCGCGCCCCAGAGTGCGGCGCGCCAGCCGCGAGTCGTGCCGACGGCGAGCACGATCGTGAGGGCCTCGATGAACTCCACCGAGCTGCCGACGAACGCGGGAATGGCAGCGACGGCCAAGGCCAGGATTCCATTCATACATGAGCTCCTCAGTCGGGATTGTGGGCGGCGCCAAGGTCAAGGTCGGCTCGCGGGTGTCCGAATGGGCTGACATTCGCGACCGTAGCGCCGTGACCAGCGTGACCGGCATGACACACGGTTAACTACGCGCTAGGATACCCTGCCGGCGATGGCTCGTCTAGTCGGGTGCACGATCTATAGGGCGCCTTTTACTGTCCTTCATGTTGCTCCACACGGTCTTAAGCATGGTAAACGTGCACAGGGGAGGGTATCAGCGGACATCCCACTCATGCACGTTCCAATTGAAGAACGAGTTGATGCCCGTGATGGACCGCGGCACGATCCCAGTGACCCGCGTGGCAACCGGAACGATGTCTGTGTTGTAGACGAGCGGCAGCGCCGGCACCTGGTCCGTCCACAGCTTGACGAACTGCATCACCAGGTCGTCCTGCCGCGGGCGCGCGAGATTGACGGTGCCGAGCTCATCGAGAATGGCGTCGGCTTGCGGGTTGCTCCAGCGCGACGGGTTGTTGCCCGTCCAGCGGTTCGCCTCGGTCGGGACGTTGCGGGTGTGCCACCGCAGCTCCCATTCGGCCACGTTCACGTTGCCGCCGAGTTGCGCAACCCCGGCCCATCGGTTGCGATAGGCCGGGTCTCGAGACTGCTGTGAGGTGACGTTCTGGATGTCGATCCCCACGCCGACCTGGGACCAGAAGTCGCGCACTGCGAGTCGGATCGCCTCTTGCTCCCGGTCCCCACTTACCGCTCGGTACTCGATCACCATGCGGTCGCCCTGGCCGTTCACCCGCACGCCGTCGGCAGCGCGCTGCCAGCCCGCCGCGTCGAGGAGCTGATTGGCCTGCTGGGGATCGTATGGATACTTCACGGCGGTGGCATCGGCGGCCGCAAAACGGGGCTCGCGAGGGCTGAGCGGCATGTTCATGACCTGCGACAGGTCCGCGAACAGCGCGTGGTTGATCGATTCGCGGTCGATGGCCTCCAGTAACGCCCGGCGCACCTGCGGATCCTGCAACCACGGATTGAGGCTGGGCGCGAGGTAGCGGCTGGACAGCGGGTTGATCGAGACGGCGCCCTTGCCCGTTGGCTCCCACTGCTGGCGCAGGGCCAGCGCCTGGGGCTGGCCGATGCTCCCGAATGCCACGTCAGCCGTGCCCGCGAGCAGCTCGGTGACGAGCGCATTGGCGTCGGTGATTAATCGGAAGTGGATCCGATCGATCTTCGGCCGGCCCAACGCATACCGGTCGAACGCCTCGAGAGTCCACTCCGTCGTGTCGGTATACGAGGTGAGCTTGTACGGACCCATGCCGACGAACTCGCGGGTGAAGTACGGATGGTTCTCGAAGTGGCTGTAGTCTCCGCTCGCGACGGCGTCACGGTACACACTCTCCATAATGTGGCGGGGCAGATGACGCACCTCCAACTTCTGGAAGGTGGCCGCCTTGCTATAGAGGCTCTTCCAGTGAATGATGATGGTGCGATCGTCGGGCGTGTCGATGCTTGCGATCTGATTTGCCGTGGTCTTGTCGTTGATGGGGACCTTGGGGTCGGTGGCGACCTGCCAGCCGAATACGAAGTCCTGCGGCTGGTAGGGCGTGCCATCCTGCCAGACGAGCCCTGGGCGCAGGTGGATCGTCGTGACCATCGTGCTGGCCGCGGCATCGATGGTCCAGGTTCCCTTCTCCACTGAGGGGACCTCTTCGGCGAGCCAGGGATAAACCTCGGTTGTGGCTGGGTTGGTGCCCACGAAGCCCGCGTCGAGGAATCCGCTATGCTCGGCGCCCGTTGCGCCGAACATCCAGAAGTTGTCGACAACCTCAGTGCCGAGGAGGGTGATACTCTTCAGCGTGGCTGGCTGTGCGGCGGGCGCCTGCCCGTTCGACGGCGCGGCAGGTGGGACCGTCGGCGGCGAAGCCGGTGTGCACGCGCTCAGGATGAAACCGCTCAGGAGGGCGACCCCGGCAAGCTGACGTATGGAGCACGCCGGCGCAACGCGCGCGGAGTCGAATACCGGCATTGTCCGCATCGGAAGGCCCTCCTCGTCCCCTGCGCCGCCTCGCCACGCGCGAATGCACGGCCAGGGCTGGGCGGAGCGTACCACCTGAGCGACGCGCTCTCAATCGAGGGTCGCTGGGTCACGCCATCGACATGACCACATGCTGGGCCTCGGCGTCCCCAGTGGCGGCGAGCAGCTCGTAGCCCGCCTCGCCCAGGTACTCGATGAAATGTTGCCCGCCGCTCTGCTGCTCGAGCTTCGCCTCCAGGTGTCGCACGGTACGTTGGAGCTCCGCGCTCGTGGCGCAGCCAAACGGGCCCCAGACCTGGTCGAGCAGCTCTGCCTCCGGCACGGGGTGCCCATCACTCTGCGCGAGGTGGTAGAGCACGGCGTACTCGACCTGCGTCAGCCTCACTGGATCGCCGTGCAGCGTCACGAGGTGGCTCTCGAAGTCCATCGCGAGCTCGCCAGCCATAAAGTCCGGCATGGTGCGCGCGGGCAGCGGACTGCCAGTGCGGCGCAGCAGCGCTTTCGCCCGAGCGATCAGCACGTCGCAACAGTATGGTCTGACGATGTAGTCGTCGGCGCCGAGCCCCAGCGCCTCAACCTCATCTGGCTCGCTGCCGCAGCCTGCCAGGATGATGATCGGCACGTCTGAGATGCGGCGGATCTCCCGCAAGGATGCCAGGCCCGTCCCATCATCCTCGGCTCCGTCGAGCACGACCAGATCTGGTTCCTCAGCGCAAAACCGCGCCAGCGCCATGTCCTCGGTCGTGGTCTCGAGAATTCGGCAGTTCCGCCACTCCGCGCGAAAGCCAGCCGCTACCTGCGCGAGATCCACCGGATCACGCTGCAAAACCAGGACTCGCATCTCTCCCCCTGCGCGGGCATGCGACGCGCATGCCCAACGGCGTTCGTGACTGCGCGGCGCCACGTGCCGAACGACCGCCCAGTCGAAAGGCACAATTCACCCGAGGCGCCTGCATGGCAGCTTCGCCGTTCTTAAACTACCTAACGCCAGGCACAAGGGATTGTTACGAAATTCGGGGCTGCCCTAAAGATCCGCCTGCTCCAACACGGTCCTCGACCCTGGCGGTGGCGGGGTTGGCCGCTCAGGTGGCAAGCGGCGCGCGATCGCCTCGCTCATCCCCAGCCCTTCGATGAGGAGCTCGATGCGGTCCGCGTCAGCGAGAGGCGCCTGGTCTACTCCTCCGGTCCCGTTGAGCGTCACGCGTTGCCCGAATGCGGCGCCGACCACGGCGTCATCGCGGAGCAGACGGGCGGAGAGCTGATAGTTGAACGGGCTCCAGGCGCGCGTGCGCTCGTGGGCTTCGTGGAACGCCGCGCGGGTGGCCTGCAGTTGGTCGATGCGGCAGTCAATCCCCTCGGGCCTGTGCAGCGGACGCCAGTGGATGTGCCAGCGGCCATCTCGTTGCTCGCAGGTGACGCCCCAGGCGGGCTGCACGACCTTGGTGACGGCATGCTCGTCGAGGCGCAACGGCGCGCCGTGCAGGATCGAGGCGTCGACGACGTAGCGTGCCTCGTCCAGATCGACCAGGACCGTGCCGTGATTCGGCGGCACGTCCGGTGAGGTCAGCATCGTCCCGATGCCCCGCACGGCCGCAAAGCCGAGTGTGACGAGGAGCGCGTGGAGCGCGCCATTGCCGGCCCAGCAGGTCCCGCCCGTGCCGTCGGCAAGCCAATTGTGGAAGAAGCTCTCGGCATCGTCACCCGCCAGCGGCCCGGGGCGCCCCTCGTGCAGATGGACCATTTTCTGGACATTGTCGAACGGCACGCGCCGGCACCAGGCTCCATAGATCGCCTGCAGACCGGCGAGCGTTGGGGCCGGCTGCTCGGTGAAGCCGAGCTTCATGACCACCCGCTCGAGTGTGTCCGCCCCGAGAGTCTCGGCCTGCAGCGCCATGGGTTCCACCTCCGGTCCGTCAGCCCGTGGGAATTATCGTGCCCGGGCCTGCCGCCTGTGCGCTCCGAGCGGTTGATCCGGGTGCGGCGCTGGTGCTACGGTGCGCCCAGACGGGGCTGGACATTGCCCCGAAGGGCCCGCGTCGCACGCAGTGTACGGCGATTCCCCCATTTCCGGCGACGTGCCCGGTGCTGGCGCGGCGGGCCGTGCGCAAATGCGTATTGACGCAGTGAGAGGAGCGCAACCATATGAAGGAGCAGCCACTCGCGGGCAAGGTTGCAATCGTGAGCGGGGCTGGCAGCACCATCGGGCTCGGCCGGGCAATGACCCTCGCGATGGTCGGCGCCGGCGCCCGGGTGGCGATGATGGACCTGGACGCGGCCTCGCTCGCGGAGAGTGCCGCCGATGCCCGCGCGGTGGGCGGCCCGGACTGCGTGCTGCCGATCACCGGCGACGTCACGAGGCCCGAGGATGCCGAGCGGGTAGTGCAGACGACCATCGCCGAGCTCGGCGGCTTGCACATCCTCGTCAACAATGCGGGGATCAATCCGCGCGTCTCGCCCTCGCCGGCGGGTCTTCTCCTTTCGCAAGTGCCGATCGACGCCTGGACACGGACGATCGCGGTCAACGTCAACGGGCCGTTCTTCATGGCGCGCGCCGTCGCCGAGCACCTGGTGGCGCAGGGGTGGGGACGGATCATCGGCGTGACGACGAGCCTGGACACGATGCTGCGTGGCATGCCATACGGTCCCTCCAAGGCCGCGCACGAGGCGCTGGTCGCCGCCATCGCACGCGAACTCGAAGGCACCGGTGTGACGGCGAACGTGCTCATCCCGGGCGGCGGCGTGAACACGAACATGACGGCCGGAGTCCGTGAGCGACGCTCGGAGCTGGAGCCGGAGGTGATGCAGGTCCCAGTTGTTTGGCTGGCCTCCGAGGCATCGAATGGCGTCAACGGCCGGCGGATCACCGCAATGTGGTGGGACGAGGAGCTGCCCATCGAAGAGCGGCTCGCGAAGGCGAGCGCCCCCGCCGCCTGGCCCCAGCTCGGTCGCCCCGGCGTCACGGCCTAAGCCGGCCGCCCGTGCGCCGGGCCCCGACGGGGGTACACGCAAGCCGATCCCGAAGGGCCGACGTGTCCACCAAAGCCCGGCAGCTCTCGCGTCCGCTACGCCAAGCGGGTGCCATCGGCGCGTCCACGCGGCCATGATATGTGGGCTGGTTCACACCCTGCGCGGCTGGCCCCTTCGCTCGCTGAACAGCAGCGCAATCGCCAGTGCCGTCACTGTGCCGTAGGCCGCACCGGCGAGGAGACCGGCGGCGGTGGCCGTGACAATCCACGGGAGTTGCGCGAGCCCGACAATCTCTACGCTGACCGGGAGTACGCTCCTCAGAAGGAGAGCTCCCACGTACGATGCCACAACCCACCAACTTGTGCGGTGGGTCCGGTTGTAAAGCACGAGCCCTTGAGCGAGAGCGATGCAAATCTCTGGCGCGGCAAGGGCATTCCTGTGACCATTGGTGGTCCAATCAAGCCATCCGACGATGCTCCAGCCAATGGTAGTGACCGCTACCCAGACTACTCGTTTCCAACCTTCAACGCGGGCAGGAAGCACTGCCGCCTGAGCCAAACCAACCGTCAAGCCCAAAATGGCGAACGCGATCGCAGCCGGTCTGGTGAGGCCAGCGAGCGCAGTCATTCCGCAGGCAATTCCCTACCCGACGGCCAACGCCCCGATCCAGGTCGCCATCCTTCGCGTCAGCGCCATCCCGGATCGTGCTTGCTCTTGCATTTCAGCCCCACAGGAGGGGGTCGCCCCGCTTATACGCACCGCGTTTCCTGGGGAGAGGCGCGCGCCTGGTAACTGATGCGCACGCCATCCCAGTCGGGGCGAGGGGGCTTATGTGGTGGGCAAACGTAGGAAATTTGCAGCTCGCGTTCGCTTAGCCAGGCCCCCGAAATCGTATTCGCGCTTCCGTCAAACGTCATGATTACGCGGTCCACGCCGAGGTCGAAGATCGGCGGGTTCGTTCCTAGGAGCACCGCGCTTCCCCCGCCACCCAGCCCGAAGAAACACGCGCTCTATCAGCGTCGACCCCTGGAACTTCCCTGGCGCGGGCAGACGGTCCGTTTCCATCTCACAGTGCGCCGCTTTCGCTGCGCGGTTCCGGAATGCGGACGGGTGACCTTCGTCGAGGACTGCGGTGCGGAACTGCCCCGAGCCGCCCGTCGGACCCAGGGCGTCAGCCGCCTGCTGCGCGAGTTGGCCTTGGCCATGGGTGGGGAAGCGGGTGCCCGCCTGGCGCAGGCTGCTGGCATGCCGGTGAGCCCCGATACGCGGCTGCGCCTGGTACGGAACATGGCTGAGCCCACTGCGCCCGCCCCGCGAGTACTGGGCGTGGACGATTTCGCCTTCCGCCGGGGGTGTCGCTACGGGACCATCCTCATCGATATGGAACCGCCCTTGCCCATCGACCTCCTCGATGGTCGCGACGCCGCCACCTTGGCGGCGTGGCTCCGCGAGCACCCTGGCGTCGAGATCATCGTCCGTGACCGCGCCGGTGCCTACGCCGAAGGAGCCAAAGCGGGGGCGCCCGACGCCGTGCAGGTCGCCGATCGCTTTCACCTCGTCCAGAACGCTGGCGTCGCGCTCGAGGAGGTGCTCCGCAGTCGCCGCCGCCGCACCGAGTGGTTGCCTGCCGCTGGATCGGCGGACCAGGACGATGATGTGGCCGATCTGCCCGCCAATGAACCTGCGCCGCCAAGTCCCACGCAACGCCAGCGTGCCGAGCGGCGGGCGCTGCGTATCGCGCGCTGGGAGGAGATCCGGCGGCGGTACGCCGCGGGTGAGAACATTAGCCAGATCGCCCGGGGGGTGGGCAAGGGCCGCAAGACCGTGCGGCGCTATCTCGCGACAGCCGCCCCACCGCCGGTGCCTCACGTGATCAAACCGCGCCCGGCAGGACTCCGCTCGCCGACGCTGCAACCGTTTGCGAGCTACCTCCAGGATCGCTGGCAGGCTGGCTGGACCAACGCACGTCGGCTCTATCGCGAGCTGGTTGAGCGCGGCTACACCGGCAGCTATTCGCTGGTCCGCGCCGTACTCCAGCCCTGGCGGCCCCCGCGTCAACCACGCCGCGGTCGCCGGCAGCGGGTGAGTGTGCGCTGGCTGTGCCTGCGGCCGTGCGAACAGCTCAGTCGCGAGGAGTTGGCCGTGCGCGAACAGATCTTGGCTGACGATCCGGAGCTCGTTCGAGCCTGTACGTTACGCGACCAGTTTCGGGACCTGATCCGCGCGCGCGACGTGGGCGCCCTTGATGACTGGCTCCAGGCGGCGCACGCAAGCGAGTTGCCGCCCTTTGAATCGTTGGCCAATGGCCTCGAGCGAGACCGCGCCGCCGTGGAAGCGGCGCTGACGACCGAATGGTCGAATGGACCGGTTGAAGGCCACGTCCATCGTCTAAAGCTCATCAAACGCCAAGGCTACGGCCGGGCCAAACTCGACTTGCTCCGGTCCCGCGTCATCGCCGCCTAACCGGTCAGCGCTCGAGCCCGCTGGGCCGGCGATGGATGTCGATCACACGAATTGCGGGAGAGCCCGTTCCCAGTTGTCAAACGCAGTAGGAGATCGATGCGGCGTTGACACGCTTTTCGAACGCCGTGAGCCTCGCAATGACGCTTCCGGCGGGCTCATCATTCTCAATTAGCGTTCGTGCCCCGCTGTTTGGCTTAGGCTCCAGACCGCTACCATATTCGATAGTGCCAGACAGGAAGGCTCCGTGCTCAGCTATGAGTTGGCCCCAGGGGCCGGTTGCTGCCCCGTTCTGACCAGATCCGGGACTTGTGCTGTTTGACGAGTTCGGTGATGACGAATTTGAGTGGGAGGAACCACCCGAAGCCCCGCCTGTCGAACCTGACGACGCGCTCCCACCTGCATCGGCGCTAGGTCCGGCACGAAAATAGGTCCGCGACCCATCAATGTCGGTAACCAGTATAAAAGTGTGATTGAAGCCGCCGGGCACGGCCACCGGGAGCCATCGCAGCTCAAGCTTGTAGAGTCCTGACGGGTCGACGAATCGCAGCGGGTTATCCCCCGCGTAGTCATAGCGGGCCAGGGACCCGGGGGGAATTCGTGTTCCCGCTGGCTTTGCCCCGCTGCAGGAACCGGCCGCTGCTCGGGTCATACATCCGGGCCCGCAAGTAGATCAGCCCGGTCTCGCCATCGCGCGGCTCGGCGGTGTACTGCAGTGGCTGCGCAGCGGCATTGTTGGGCACCGAGGCGGAGAGCGTGATGAGCGGGTTGCCGTTCTCGTCGTTGTAATACGTCTCGACCACATTGGCCTGGCGATCGGTGATCACCCGCACCGCGCCCTGGACGTCGGTGTGCAGCCCGTACGTGCTGCCGGAGGCCTTGTCCACGGGTGCGACCGGGGGATTCTGCGCCGGCGCGACTCTCTCGACTAAATCGTTCCTGAACTCATTCGTGAGCGCGAAGACTCCTAGCGCACCCGCAGTTCACCAATTGGTGGCAAGCGCTATCTTGAGAGCGTGCGGCGTTA
>JAXDLH010000439.1:0-9596 GCA_034666705.1 Chloroflexota bacterium | reverse complement strand
CTGCCATTGAGGGTTGACTGCATATGAATCCCGCCGAATTTGGTTACCGCACCGTACGTCGATTTCGCCTGGCGCCTACGCTCCTCGGGTCGGCGCTGATCGGACTTGCGGTCGCTGTCTCGCCAGTAGCGGCGCAGAGCGCCGACGCGACCATTGCGAACTTCGCATTCAGCCCTGAGCCAATCTCTGTGGCAGCAGGTGCAACGGTTAACTGGACCAATACCGACGCGTTCGAGCATACGGTTACGGCGGTCGGCGGGTCGTTCGACTCCGGATTGATCGGGGCCGGGGCCAGCTTTGGCCTGACATTCAATGATCCGGGAACCTACGAATACTTCTGTGCGCTCCATGACTTCATGAAGGGGACTGTCGTCGTCTCCTGACCTTAGAACCCTCATCGTCATTGACGGTACGTTTACGCCCCGTCACGCCTCGTGTAACAGTTGGACCGGATAGTTAGACGGGACGTGTAGTCACGTGCGGCCATGAATTGGACGCACGGCGCGAAGGCACGGTGAGGAAGGCGATGATGGAAATTGGCATCAGTGCCGAAGTATTTGGCCGCGATGGGAAACTCGGCCACGTCAGCCGCCTCGTGGTCGAGCCGCGGGCGGATCGGGTCGAGAATCTCATCGTCAAGAGTGGCACAATCCTTGCCCACGAGCGCGTCGTGCCGCTGAGCTATGCGATCGGCGTCCGCGATGGAGCAGTCCAACTCGACCTCGATCGAGCGTCATTCGACACGATGGTCGAGTACGATCCGGACGCATTCCATCGTCGCGACCCGAGTTACGTGGCGCCGCCCGCCGCCGAAGCGCGCGGTATTGCCCGCCAGTACTTTGAGGTCGATGCCGCGGTGGATCGGGGATCAGGGGGTTACCTGGATAAAGTTGGCGGCTATCCGGGTGGCGAGCAACGCGTGCCTGATGACCGGCAACTTGTCGTGATCGAACCAGGTCTGGCGATATTCGACGCCAGCGGTGAGAAAGTCGGCGAGCTGGCCGCATTCACGATCGACTGCGCCACGGGCCACCCAACGCGAGTGGCCATGCGCCATGGATTGCTCTTCAGGAGCGATGTCGACCTGCCACTGGCGTGGGTTAGCGACATATCAATGAGCGGTATAGGGTTGAACGTCAGGCGCGAAGAGTTAGAGCACCTGGAGCAGGCAGCCTAGCTTCCCCTCTCGTTGAATGTCCTTGGTACGGTGGAAAAGCACGCCAGTGTCGCGACCCGGGTGCGCACGCAGCAGGCAGAGATGGCAACTGGGCGGCCGAGGATGTCCTCGGCCGCCCCGTTGCGTGCAGTCGATTGCGCGAGGGCACGTACAATCGTTGAGGCGTGCAGTTTGATACGCCTGCGGAGGACGCGATGGAGCAAACTGCGTCGGGCAGCCCCGAGGCACTCGATGCGATCGTCATCGGCTCCGGCCAGGCCGGGGGGCCGCTCGCCACGGCGCTTGCTCAACATGGCTGGAAAACGGCAATCATCGAGCGGGAGCACGTGGGCGGCACGTGCATCAACGAGGGATGCACTCCTACCAAGACGATGGTAGCGAGCGCGCGTGCGGCGTACCTCGCGCGCCGCGGGCGTGACTATGGCGTGCAGGTCGGCCAGATCCAAATCGACATGGCGAAGGTTCGGCAGCGAAAGCGCGACATCGTCGACAGCTTTCGCAGTGGCAGCGAGCGACGCCTTCGCGACGCTGCCGGTCTTGAGCTGATCTTCGGCACGGCTCGATTCGAGGGTCCGCACACCGTCGCGGTGCAATTGCCAAGCAGCGAGGTGCGACGCCTCGCGGCGCCGAGGATCTTCATCAACGTAGGCGCGCGCCCCGCCATGCCCCCAATCCCAGGGTTGGTAGAGGTTGCACCGCTCAACTCGACCACGATTATGGAGCTCGACGAGGTACCGGCCCATCTCATCGTGCTCGGCGGCGGGTACGTCGGCCTGGAGTTCGGGCAGATGTTTCGCCGCTTCGGCAGTAATGTCACCATTGTCCAGCGCCGGGCGCAGCTCCTCGACCGTGAGGATCCGGATATTGCCGATGAGGTGGCGAAGATCCTGCGTCAGGACGGGATCGACGTCCTGCTGCATTCCGACGCCGTGCGTGCGGAACGGGGCGCCGATGGGCGCGTGCACGTGACCGTGCGCAGTGAGGGTGCTGAGCGAACGTTGGAGGGCTCACACGTCCTGGCTGCAGCGGGGCGGGCGCCGAACTCGGATTCGTTGGAACTCGATGCCGCCGGCATCGAGGCCGACCAGCGCGGTTTCATCCGCGTGAACGAGCGGCTCGAGACGAATGTACCGGGAGTCTACGCGCTTGGGGACGTGAAGGGCGGTCCCGCGTTCACCCACATCTCGTATGACGACTTCAGAATCATCAAAGTCAATCTCATCGACGGCGGCAATCGGACGACCACGGACCGACTCGTGCCGTACACGGTGTACATCGACCCGCAGCTCGGGCGGATCGGACTGAGTGAGGTCGAGGCGTCCGCCGAGGGACGCCGCGTGCGCGTCGCGAAGATGCCGATGACCCACGTGGCACGTGCTCTCGAGGTGGACGAGCCACGTGGCCTGATGAAGGCGATCGTGGATGGAGAGACGGATCAGATACTTGGCTGCGCAGTGCTCGGAATCGAGGGCGGAGAGGTCATGGCGATGATGCAGCTCGCGATGATGGGCCGGCTCCCCTTTACGGCGCTGCGCGACGGGGTGTTCGCTCATCCATCACTGGCGGAGTCGCTGAACAATCTCTTCGGCTCACTGGCGTGATCACAGGAGCGCCCCTTTCCGATCATGATCCTACGGTGGTCCTCAAAAGTGAAAATCCTAGGGTTTTCCCTAGGATTTCACGACTAATCTGTGGAAGTACGGTTGATTTTGTATTGTTGTTGATCGCCGGTATGGTAAGTAAGGGCGATCCCGCACGGATTAGGCGAGTAGCCTGATCACGTTAGAAGTTTTGGAGGACCCCATGGACCTGTCTGCGTTGCACGACGCCGTACGCTCACTCGCCCGGGGCGAGAAGCCCGTACCTTCCCAGCTTGCCCAGGTTGACGCGTCGGAGCGCGCCGCAGTGCGGACGCTTTGGAGCCGCATTCGCGCCGCGGGTGGCGAGACCAATGGGCTCGTTCCAGCCGCGGGTACCGCGGATTGGGCGCTCGCTGCCTCTCCGGAACTCGTCCGGTAAAGACCAATACCCGGCGGGCTCACCCGAGCCCTCGCCTCCTCCGCATTGCGGACTACGTCGGATCGGCCATCACAAGCAGCGTGGCCGATCCGACGTTTTCAGCGCTCCTTCGCCTACTTATGGCCCGCGGCGACTTCCTCTACGAGCGGGCCACGATGCGCTGGCCGGCGTTCGTCCTCGACACGTGTGCCGCACTCGGCGGTGACCCCCTCCTTGCCACTCCGGCCGCCGCTGCGCTGCAATTCGTCGTTTCTGCGATGGATGTCGCGGATGATCTTATCGACCGCGAATGGAACGAGCAGCTCGCACCCATCGAGCAGGCTGTAAACGCCATTCCCGCGCTGGCATGGCTCGCCCAACGCGCCACCAACGATTTGGCAGCCACCCTGGGCGCGGAGCGTGCGCTCCTGGCGGGCGAGCTTATTGCCCACGCGTTGCTGATCGCCTGCTCAGGCCAACATTCTGATCTCGTGCTCGAGGCGAACACCGACGTCTCAGAGGAAACGGCCCTTGACATGACCCGCCGGAAGTCGAGTATTGGTATCGGCATGGCGTGTCAGCTCGGTGCCGCCGTTGTGACGGATAATCCTGAGATTCTGGGGCTCGTCGGTGAATTCGGCGAGCACATTGGCATGGTGGGCCAGCTCTTGAACGACATGGCCGGCGCGTCGCGCGACGCCGTGGGGCGCGGCAGCGATCTCGCGCGACGCAAGAAAACGCTGCCGGTGGCGTTCGCGCTGCGCGTCGCTCGCGAGGAGGGGATCCAGTCGCTCCTGGACTGGTATGGTGGCGCGGGCGAGAGGATGGATGAGCGGCGAGTTGCGGATCTCATCCACTCGGTGGGCGGCATTCACTTCGCCTGGGTCGTGGCGCGCGCCCACCGGCAAGAAGCGCTTGCGACGCTGCGTGTAATTCGGGACCGGACCGGTCGGGCCGAGGTGCTGCGCTTGCGGCGGTTGGTGCCTCGAGTGCAAGTCGTCTCGCACGCCGGAGGAGGCAATGGCGGTCGTTAGACAGCCCCTGCACCAGGTCCATCGCTGGGTCATTGTCGCGGCGATCGCCGTAGCGCTGCTGGTGCTTGCGCAACGTGGCATCGCGGAGACCGTCCGTGGCCCGTCGCTCGGCATACGCGCCGAATTGGATGGGGATTCCCTGGTGGTGGACTGGCTGCAGCCTGCGGGGCTGGGCTGGGATGCCGGCATTCGCCCCGGAGATCACCTCGTGGAGGTGGACGGGCGACCGGCGGGCCCCGCCACGATTGACTCGCTCGAGACGGCCACGACAGTGCGCGTCATCCCTCAGTCCGGGGCACCATTCACGGCGGTGGCAGCCAACTCGTTTCGCACGTCGCTTCTGGGACAAGCTATCTTCCTCACCACTGCGGCCTGCTTCCTTACCGTTGGGGGAGTCGTCTTCATCATCGCCGTGGACGCGCTCCCGGCAACAGTATTCCTGGCCTTCGCGGTCGCCGCCGCGAGCGCCGTGGGTGCCTCGCTCGCTACCTCGCATAGCGCCGGCTGGGCGCTCGCAACGGTCTATTTCGGCGCGCTTGCCTTTGGCGCGAGCGCCGTCGTCTTGTTTTCCGTCTTTCCTGTCAATCGGCTCACCTCGTCAACCGCTCGTTCGTCGCTCAAGGCGTGGCTTGGCGTTCATCTCCTGGTTGCGGCTCCCTACCTTTGGGTCGTGATTCGACAGCCTTCGCTCTACGATGTGCTCCAGAAATTTTTCATGGTTTCCATTGCGTGTGATCTCCTCGTGGCGAGTATTTTGATTGCAATCTCGGCCCGGCGGTTCTCACTTCAAAGTCCGCAGGCACGTAGTGCAATCGGGTTCATGGTCCTTGGCACCCTCGCTGGAGCTGCACCGTTCTGCTTGTTGTCCATGCTGCCATTTGTCGTGGGAGTTGGCTATCTCGTTCCACCAGAGCTTGCAATCGTCAGTATTCTGTTGTTGCCGGCGAGCCTCGGCGCCGCGATACTCAGCCGCCAGTTTCTGGGGATCCAGCACTTCGTCCGGCGCGGACTCATCGCGCTCATCGTCTGGTTCGGGCTGCTCGGTGTCTATAGCCTGGTCTGGACGGGGCTCGCGCGTTGGCTCGATGCAGGAGTTGGCGACCTGGGTAATGTCTTTACGTCACCCGTCCTGTCGGTGGCGGTCGTAGCCGGTACGTTCCCCTTGCTCCAGTCGCGGCTTCGCCGGGCCCTCGAACGGCGCCTATTTCGCGACGTCTATTCGTACTCGGAGACGCTGCAGAACCTGGGCAATGAGATCGTGCATCTGAAAGACGTCAAGCAGATCGCCGATCATGCGCTGGCTCGCCTCGGGAAGACGCTCGACCTCTCCTGGGCGGCGATCACGTTGGACGTCAAGCAGGATGCTCCAGCGCGCCTGTATCGTTGGGGAGACGAGCCGCCGGAGCTCAGATGGGACACTGGAGAGCGGGAGGCATCAAGTCCCCCGGGAAGCCAGCCGGCTCGGGGCCAATTCCCGCTCGTGGCTGATGGCGTGCGCATCGGCGTACTGGGCGTTGGGCCGAAGCGCCAGGACGTCGAGCTTTCGGGGCGCGATGCAGCCCTGATCGCAACGGCGGTGCCCCTCGTCGCCACTGCGCTGCAGAACGTGCTCCTGCTTCAGGAGCTCCATCTGCGGGTCGCCGAACTGCAGGATCGGGAGAGCGCGTTGGGTGCTCTCAGTTTGCGACTCATGCAGGTGCAGGAGGAGGAGCGCGCACGTCTTGCCCTCGACCTGCACGACGACCCGTTGCAGCGGGCGATTCTGCTGACGCGGGCGATGAATAGTCGAGCGGCCGGCGCAGTTGCACGTCGCTGGCGCAAGGATGCCGAGGAGATCATCGTCTCGCTGCGGGCGATCTGCGCTGGCCTCCGCCCTCCTGTCCTCGATGACTTTGGGCTCGTCGAGGGTCTCGAGTGGGTGGTGAACGACCTCCGCGCCCGCTCGGACCTCTCGGCTTCATTGACGGTGACCACCAATGATCGTCTGCCATTCGGACGTTTGGACGTCGCATTGGAGGTTGCGCTGTACCGAGTTGCCCAGGAAGCCTTGAACAACTGTCTCAAGCATTCGGGAGCTGACCAGGTGGTGGTCACCCTGACGCGCGAGGAGGATCGCGTGGCGTTGAGCGTCGTCGATAACGGCTGCGGCTTCGAGCTTGTCGAAGGAGAGGGCGCTGAGCACCTTGGTGTATTAGGGATGCGCGAGCGACTCCGACCGTGGTATGGCGTCGTCACTCTTGCGACGGATCGCATGGGAGGAACCGTCGTCACGGCGATGATCCCACGGGGGGTACCGATTGGCTGATGCCAAAACCGAGGCGCCACGGGCAATCCGCGTGGTCGTCGTCGACGACCATCCGATAATGGGCGTTGGAACTCGGGCATCGCTTGCCCGGGCCAAGGGCATTGAGGTCGTGGGGCTTGCGCCGAATGGTCGGCAGGCGCTCTACCTCGTTGGGGAGTTGCAGCCCGACGTTCTGCTCCTCGATATCCGACTGCCAGACATAAGTGGCATCGAGGTGGCCCGCGAGGTTCGCAAACAATGGCCGGCAGTGGCGATTCTTGCTATCACGGGGTACGACGAGATCGGCTATGTGCGCGCCATGATGCAGCTTGGTGCGCGCGGCTATCTGCACAAGACTATCTCCGGTGAGCGAATCGCCAATGCGATTCGGCGGGTCGCCGCGGGCGAAAAGGTGGTGATTTCGGACGCTGCAGAGTCGGTGGAGGTCACGTCGGCTCTCGCAGGGCTCACCGCTCGGGAGTACGAAGTGCTGCGCCTGATCGCCTCAGGATGTCGCAACGTCGAAGTGGCTGATGCGCTCCTTTTGACCGTCAAGACGGTCGAATACCATGTGAGCCGACTCCTGACCAAGCTGAAAGCGCGCTCGCGCGCCGAAGTGATCGTGAAGGCCCGTCAGTACGGACTCATCCCGGAGGAGGATGTGGTCGATGAACATCGCTCCCGATCTGGGTTCTGACGGATTCCGCTGATGTGTTTTATCTTGCTCTTGCGTCGGATGCATCCGGATTATCCGGTCATCCTGGCGGCGAACCGTGACGAGGTGCGCACGCGACCGTCCACCGGTCCGCGCCGCTGGCCCGGCTCGCCGGCGCTCTGGGCTGGTCGCGATGAGGTGGCTGGCGGTACGTGGCTTGGGGTCAACGAGCGCGGCATGGTCGTGGCGATTACGAATCGGCGCGATGGCACCGTCGATGCCGAGCTGCCGTCGCGCGGCATGCTCTGCTTGGAGGTGCTGCGCCAGCCCGGCCCGGCCGAGGGGCAGGTATACGTCCACGATGCACTGGCGTCGAGCCACTACAACCCATTCAATTTAGTGTGTGCGGGACCACGTGACGGCTGGAGCATGACGTGGCGCGGCGACGCCCGGCGGCTCGGAGTGGGTGCGCACGTCGTGACCAATCATGGAGACTCCGACGACGCGATGCTGCCGGAAGTCGAACGCGGCCTTGCGTACGTCGCCGAGCTCGACGTGTGGACTACGCCACTGCACGGTCTGCTCGAACTGTTGGCTGCCTTGTGCCGCGACACTCGCGGGCCGAACCCCATCTGTCGGGCAGGAGGCGATCGGGGTACGGTATCGTCGAGCCTCATCGCTGTGCGGGTCGACGGATCGCTCGCGGCATACTGGCACGCGGATGGTCCGCCGTCGGACCCGTCGCATCCGTACGAGGCGCTGCCGCCCGTGGCGCTCGCCGTCCCGCCGCACCAGTAGCTCGCGGGGTGGCATTGGCAGGGATCGTGCCGCGAGCCGCTTCGAGCGGAATTTGCGTCGCCCGTGGACTTGGCGTAGAATCAACACAATTCAATAGGCATTGGCGCTGACGGGAACGAGTAGGTCGCACGTGCCGCATCAGAGAGCCCGGATTGGTGCGACCGGGCGCGGCAGCACGATTGAAGATCCTCCCCGAGCTGCCATCCGAACGGATTCCAGGTCCAAGTAGGCATGGCCGGGTTCGCCGCCCGTTATCAAGGGCAGAGGTATGAACACGTACCTCGAATGAGTGGGCGCACAGCCAATTTGGGTGGTACCACGGGAAACAATCCCGTCCCATAGGGGGACGGGATTTTTGTTTGCCCTCGCCGCGCGCTTCTCAGGGGTACAGGGCAGGTTTGCGCTGCGCCGCGTGGCGCAGCGCCGGCGGTACTTCGTCGAGGAGGGACATGGTGGAGCGAGTCTTCGTCTACGACACGACGTTGCGGGATGGCTCGCAAGGCGAGCACGTCAGCTTGACGCTCGAGGATAAGCTGCGGATCGCGCGGCGGCTCGACGGATTCGGCATCGACTATATCGAGGGCGGGTGGCCGGGCTCGAACCCGAAGGATTCGGACTTCTTTCAACGCGCGCGCGATCTCGATCTCCGGCATGCGCGGATCTCAGCATTTGGCAGCACGCGCCGCCCCGGGGTCCGGGCGGAGGACGATGAGAACCTGCGCACGTTGCTCGTCGCCGAGACGCCAGTGGTCACGGTGTTCGGCAAGAGTTGGACGCTCCACGTCACCGACGCGCTGCGTACCACGCTCGACGAGAATCTCGAGATGATCCGTTCGTCCGTGGCGCTGATGAAAGCCGCCGGACGCGAGCTCATCTACGATGCCGAGCACTTTTTCGATGGGTACCGAGCGGACTCTGAGTATGCGCTGGAAACGTTGCTGGCTGCGGCTGAGGCCGGCGCAGATTGGATCATCCTGTGTGATACCAATGGCGGGATGCTGCCGTGGGACGTCGAGGCGGCCATAGCAGACGTGCGGCGCGTTGTGAGCCTGCCGCTCGGTATCCACGTTCATAATGACTCGGGGAGCGCCGTTGCGAACACCCTCGCGGCGGTGCGCGCCGGCGCCACGCAGGTACAAGGGACGATCAACGGCATCGGCGAGCGCTGTGGCAACGTCGATCTCTGCCCGGTGATTGCCGGGATCGCCCTCAAGCTTGGCGGCGACATGAACTGTGCCGCCAACCTCGATCAGCTCACGGACCTGTCGGCGTACGTCTACGACGTCGCGAACCTCGTGCCGATCGACAACCAGCCATACGTGGGTCGCAGCTCCTTTGCACACAAGGGTGGGATCCACGTGAGCGCGGTGATGCGCAACGAGAGCACCTATGAGCACGTCAATCCGGCGCGGATCGGGAACCTGCGGCGCGTGCTGATCTCCGAGCTTGCGGGCCGCAGCAATCTGTATGCGGCTGCGGAGAAGATGGGCATTGCGCTGGACGATCGTGCGCCAGCGGTGCGGCTGGCCGTGCAGACGGTGAAGGAGCTCGAGAACCAGGGTTACCAGTTTGAGGGGGCGGATGCTTCGCTGGAGTTGCTGCTGCGGCGCCAGTTGGGATTGTGGACGCCCAGCTTCGAGCTGAAAAGCT